>NZ_RAVW01000167.1 GCF_003611585.1 Corallococcus exercitus
GGCATGGGCGGGGATTCCCACGCCCCAGTCGCGCACGTGGATGAGGACCAGGCCCGGGTTGATGGTCACGCCGACCTCGATGTGGCGCGAGGTGCCGCTGTACTTCACCGCGTTGGACAGCAGGTTGTTGAGCACCTGGCGCAGCCGGTCCGCGTCCAGCATCAGCGGCTCCAGGGGCTCCCCGTCGTGGAAGGTGAAGTCCATCTCCGGCTGGAGGTCGCGCCACTCCTGGACGAGCTCCTGGAGGAAGGGCACCAGCGCCGTGGGGGCGAGCTTCAGCTCCAGCTTTCCGTCCGCCAGCCGGGAGGCGTCCAGGATGGACGTCACCAGCCCGTTCATCCGGTCCAACTGGCGCAGGACGGCCTCCGCGGAGCGGCGCTCGTCGTCGATGCCGCGCTTCTGGACCTTGCGCAGGAGCAGCTGCGTGTTGAGCCGCGCGGAGCTCAGCGGCGTCTTCAGCTCGTGCGCCACCCAGTTGAGCATCTCCTCGCGCGCCAGGCTCACCGAACCGGCCGGCTCGCGCGCGGCCGGGGCGGCATCCGACGGGTGCGCCGCGCGGTAGCGGAGCGCGCTGCTCACGGCCTGCTCGAAGGTGGACAGGTCCACCGGCTTCGCCAGGAAGGTCTGGGCCGCTTCGCGCCCCTGGGGCCGCGCCGCGCTCAACAGCAGGAACGGCACGTCCGAAAGGGTTGGTTCGGAGCGCATGGCGTGCAGCAGCTGCATGCCGGTGCGCCGGGGCATCATGTGGTCGCTGACCACCAGGTCCGGCGTCTCCGTGCGCGCCAGCAGCAGGGCCTCTTCGCCGTTGTGCGCGCGAATCACGCGATGGCCCAGGTCCTCCACCACTTCCGAGAAGACCTCCAGGAGCGCCTCTTCATCCTCCGCGATGAGGACCAGGCTCATTCACCCAGCCCTCCAACGGTGTTCCCCAGCGGGCGGGCCTGCCCTGTCAGCAGTCCCACCGCGGAGCGCACCGGGGCGAGCACCTTCACGCCGGTGTCCTTGATCTGGAACTCGCGCAGGTCGGTGGAGTACTCGCTGTCCCGCATCTTGAGCACGGACATGATGCGGTGCATCTGGCCGTGCAGCTCCACGTAGCGCATCAGCAGCAGGTTCTCTCCCAGGATGGCCACGGGCGCATCGGTGAAGTCCAGCTCCATGCCCACGATCTTCGGCACCTCGCGGGTGAAGAGGGAGGTGACCCCCCGCATGCGCAGCCGTATCGCGAGCGAGGCCAGGAAGGTGCGCCGCCGCGCGGGGTCGATGATGGACAGCTCCAGGTCGGTGAGCCCGTCCAGCACCAGCCGCTGGACCTTGAGTTCGTCCACCTGGCGCAGGATGTCCCGCACCAGCACGTCCGCCTCGAGCTCCATGGGGGGCACGTAGCGCAGCGTCAGCTGCCCGTCGCGCAGCAACGGATCCACGTCCAGCCCCACGCGCCGGGCGCGCGCCATGAGCATGGCCGGCGCGTCGAAGAAGGAGACGAAGAGCGCCCGCTCGCCGTGGCGCGCGGCGTCCGCGGCGAAGTGCGTGGCCAGCAGCGTCTTGCCAATGCCCATGCTCCCCGCGAGCATCGTCGTGCTGAGCTCCGGCAGCCCCCCGTGCATCAGCGCGTCCAGCTCCGGCAGCCCGAAGCCCTTGCGCTTGAGCGTGGGCGGCTCGTCCCGGAACTCCAGGGGGACGGCCTCCAGGCGCGGGATGAACTCCACGCCATCCTCGTGGATGGTCATGGTGTGCTCGCCCGTCAGGTGGGGCCGGCCGCGCAGCTTCACCACCTCCACGCGGCGCACGCGGCGCGAGCCGTGGACCTGGACCGACAGTGCGACGATGCCGTCCACCGTGGTGGCCTCCGGCAGCCCCATCAGCCGCTCCAGCGGGTACTCCGTGGTGAACAGGCCGATGCAGTTGCTGGCCGCCAGCCCGATGCCCAGCTCGTAGAGGAACTCGCGCAGCCGCGCCTCGTCCTGCCAGAGGTCCCGGATGGAGCGCAGCCCGTCGATGAAGAGCATGGCCGCGCCGCGCTCGCGCACCGTCTGCAGGAGCAGGTCCCGCGCCTCCTTCGGGCCCCGCTTGAGCGAGGAGTAGGCGCTGATGATGAAGAGCTTCTCGCCCAGCAGCTCCGGCTTGAAGAAGGCGAAGCGGGACAGGGCCCCCATCAGCTTGTCGTGCGGCTCCGAGGTGACGGTGGCCAGCACCACGGGAATGCCGCGCGCCGCGGCGTTGAAGGCCACCTGGCTGCACAGCACCGTCTTCCCGGACCCCGGCGTCCCGGTGACGATGAAGGACTGGCGCGGAGGGATGCCTCCGCCCAGCAGGACGTCGAAGCTGGGAATGCCGCTCTGGAAGAGGGCGGGCTCACTGCTGGGCATGCCAGGTTCCGTCGGTCGGCGAGGGGAACATCACGCGACGCTTCCGCCGCTCGAAAGCACGCGCCGGGACAAGATGCGCATGGGGAACAGGGCCTGCCCGGGGCGCCCGCCATTTTGTTGCCGCATAACCGACACTTCCGTCGGGAGCCAGCCTTCCAAGCCCGCACGCCACGTGGAACGCCGAGGGGTGAACACCTCCGGCTCCCTGGAGAGCGGCCGGCCGGGCCTCAGCGCGACGGGGTGGGGGGCGGCGCCGCTTCGCTGGCGGTGAAGCCCCGGAAGCGCAGCAGCGCCACGGCCAGCCCCAGCGCGCAGACGCCGGAGACGTAGTGCGCGGGCGCGAGCGGGCTCTCTTTCATCGCCAGCGTGACGGCGAGCGGCGTGAAGCCGCCGAACAGCGCGTAGGCCACGTTGTAGGAGAAGGAGAGGCCGGAGAAGCGCACCGCCGGGGGGAAGGCCTGCACCATCACGGCGGGCACCACGCCCGCGACGCCCACGCAGAACCCCACGCCCGCGTAGAGCGGCACCAGGTGTTCGGGCGCGCTCGCCACGCCCCGGTAGAACAGCTGCGCGGCCACGAGCAGCACGCCCGACCCGATGGCCATGGCCCGCGTCGCCCCCAGCCGGTCCGCCAGCAGCCCGTAGCAGACACAGCCCACGGTGAGCGTGAGCGTGGCCACGCTGTTGGCCGCCAGCGCCCGCGCGGGGGGGATGCCGTGCAGCTGCTGCATCAGCGTGGGCGTCATCAGGATGACCACCACGATGCCCGCGGTGAGCACCCAGGTGAAGAGCATGGACACGACGACGGCGGGCGAGTGACCCCGGAGCACGGCCTTGAGCGGCAGCTCCTTCACCAGCGCCTTGCGCTGACGCATCTCCTCGAAGACGGGCGTCTCCTGGAGCCAGCGGCGCAGGAACACGGCGAGGAAGCCGAACACGCCGCCCACGACGAAGGGCACGCGCCAGCCGTACGCCATCACCTGCTCCGGCGTGAACGCGGTGTTGACCCCGGTGGCCACCAGCGACCCCAGCAGGATGCCCAGCGTGAGCCCGGAGGTGAGCGTCCCGCACGCCAGCCCCACGCGGTGCTCCGGCACGTGCTCGGAGACGAACACCCACGCGCCCGGCACCTCGCCGCCCACCGCCGCGCCCTGGAGCAGCCGCAGCGTGAGCAGCAAGAGCGGCGCCGCGTACCCCGCGGTGGCGAACGTGGGCAGCAGGCCCATGCACAGCGTGGGCACCGACATCAGGAAGACGCTCAGCGTGAACATCCGCTTGCGCCCGGTCCGGTCCCCGAAGTGGGCCATCACGATGCCGCCCAGGGGCCGCGCCAGGTAGCCCGCCGCGAACAGGCCGAACGTCTGCAGCTGCCGCAGCCAGTCCGCCGTCTCCGGGGGGAAGAACAGCTTCCCCATCACCGACGTGAAGAACACGAAGATGATGAAGTCGTAGAACTCCAGCGCGCCCCCCAGCGCCGCCAGGCCCAGGGTGCGGACGTCCTGGGCGGAGAGGGGACGGGGAGCGGCCAGCGGGGACGGGGCGTCGGAGGAGGGGGTCGCCATGCGCGTGAGGACCGGCAGGATATGCCGGGACACCCGCCCGGGCCCCATCCGTTACGTTGTTAAAGTGTATTCACCGTAAAACCTGTTGACACGGTGTGCGAAACTTGTGAGCCGGGCGTGAGGTCGGTATCTTCCCGGAATTACGAGTTCCGTCCGGGGAGTACAATTTGGACAGGGTTGATACCGTCACGCCTTCGCCGGCCGCACCCGGAGTGGACAGCCGCTTCGGGAAGTACCGCATGGTGCAGCGGCTGGCCGCGGGCGGCATGGCGCACATCTTCCTTGCGACCCTGGATGGGCCGGACGGCTTCTCCAAGGCGTGCGTCATCAAGCGCATCCTGCCGGAGTACGCGAACCTGGAGCCCTTCGCGCGGATGTTCGCGGACGAGGCGAAGGTGGCGGCGTTGCTCACGCACCCGAACATCGTGCAGGTGTTCGACTTCGGGAAGATCGACGGCCAGTACTACCTGGCGATGGAGTGGATTCAAGGCCAGTCGTTGGACCGCATCATGCGGCACGCGGCGGCGGCGAACATGCCGCTGGGCCCGCGCGTGACGGTGGACGTGGGCATCGCGATGTCGGACGCGCTGACGTACGCGCACGCGAAGACTCTGTCGGACGGGACGCCGCTGAAGCTGGTGCACCGGGACATCACGCCGGGCAACGTGCTGGTGTCGCGCGACGGCATCGTGAAGCTGGCGGACTTCGGCATCGTGAAGAGCTCCGTGAACCTGGAGCGCACGGTGGCGGGGGTGGTGAAGGGCAAGTACGCGTACATGTCCCCGGAGCAGATCACCAACCGGGAGCTGGACCACCGCTCGGACCTGTATTCGCTGGGCATCGTCCTCTACGAGCTGTCCACGGGGCGCCGGCTGTTCAAGCGCGACACGATGGAGGCCACCATCGTGGCCGCGTCGCAGGGGGACGTGCCGCCGCCGTCGCAGGTGGCCCCGGGCTTCCCGCCGGAGCTGGAGCGCATCCTGCTCAAGCTGCTCGCGAAGGACCCGGCGCAGCGCCACCAGACGGCGCGCGAGCTGCACGACGACCTGGAGCGCTACCGCACGGCGCAGCACTGGACGTCCGGCGGCCGGGAGCTGGCGACGCTGATGGCCACGCTCTTCCCGCCGGACGCGTCCGGCCGGGTGTCCACCGCGGTGGCGGTGCCGGGCTCCATGCCGGGCTCCTCCAGCCTGGTGGGCTCGGGCATCTCCAGCGCGCCGCGGGCCGCGGTGCCGGAGCACGCGGTGGAGCTCCAGGAGTCCAGCGCGCTGGTGCCCACCGGCGTGCTGCCGCGGAGCACCGGCACGGGGTCCACCACGGGCGTCATCCCGGCGCCGGAACAGACGGCCGCGCCCGGAGCGTTCCCCTGGGGGTTGGCCGTCGCGGCGGGCGTCGCGCTGGTGGGCAGCGCCGTGTTCTGGCTGTTCATCGCGTGAAGGGCGGGCGCATCGTGTCGTCGTGGGAAGCGGGACAACGAACGTGAAGAATCAGAAGACCTGGGTCGGCGTCATCCTGCTGGGCACCGTGGCCTTGAACGCCGGGGCGTACTGGGTGGTCCGCTCGCGCAAGGCCGCGCGGCCCGAGCCCGTCGCCACGCGGCTCCCCGTCCCCACGCCCGACGTGGCCCCTCCGCCTCCGCCCGCGGCGCCGCCGTCGGAGGACGCGAACGCGGGGCTCGTGAGGGCGTTGCGCGCGTCGGGGCTGGCCGCGCTGGAGGACCGCGACTACGACCGCGCGGTGGCGCAGTTCACGGAGGCGCTCAAGCTGCGCCCGAACGACAAGGACAGCGACCTCACGCGCCTCCTGGGCATCGCCACCGACCTGCGCTCGCGCGGCCAGTCCCATCCCGCGCAGGCGCCCACGCCGAGGGAGCCGTCGCCGGGCCGCGCGACGCCCCGCACGCGCGCCGCGAAGCTCGCCGCCGCGCGGGCCGCCCGCGAGCAGCAGTCCGCGCAGGCCGCTCCCCAGGAGGAGGCGAAGGGCGGGCTCCTGCTGGTGACGTCCACGCCGCCGGGGCTGGTGGTGATGGTGGATGGCAGGGCCGTGGACCTGACGCCCGCGCGGCTGTCGGTGTCTGCGGGCACGCACCGCGTGGTGCTCGCGCAGGGTGAGCGCCGCCTGTACGAGGAGACGGTGGAGGTGGAGGGGGACTCCGTGCGCTCGCTCAACCGCGACCTCACCGCGGAGCTGACGCCGGCCGCGCCCAAGCCGGCCGCGGTGCCCGTGGCGGCGGTGGTGCCCGCCTCGCCCCCCGCCGCGAGCCCGGCGCCCGCGGGTGGGCCCGTCGCGGCCGCGCGCACGCCGGAGCCCACGACGCCGCCGGAGCCGTCCGTGGCGAAGGCCGCCGTGGCGCAGCGGGGCGACCTGGAGGTGACGTCGCCGGGGCTCTACGGAGAGGTGTGGATCAACGGCCGGCCATATGGCTTCCCGCCCATCTCCGCCCAGGCGCTGCCTTCCGGCCCCGCGCGCGTGGAGGTCCGCGTCAACGGCGAGGTGAAGCGGCGCATGACGGTGGAGGTCGAGCCGGGCCGCAGCACCCGCGTGCGCGTGAAGTGAAACAAGGCCCCTTCGGCAACGCTTCCGCTCGCGAACGCTGCCCGAGCCGGTGAGCGGCTGCGTTCCTGCGAGCCGCGCGGCTCCTGGGCGTGGCTCATGGCGCCCGCGCTTCGTCGCGCCTCGGGTGCGCTCCTTGCTGTGCCGCCGCGAACCGGCATGCTCCGAGCACCATCGCGGTCAGCGCGCGCAGCCGGACTCCCGGACGGGCGAGCCTTGAGCCAGCATCCCGCTGATTGGAAGGACGTGACCGTGCGTCTCCGCGCTTGCATCGCACTGCTGCTGGTTCTCTCTGCCTGCGCTACGACCGGACCACCTCCCGGCGCGCGGCGACTCCAGGGTCAGAGACTCACCAATCTTGAGCGAGCGGCGAAGCTGCCCTGGGCTGACGACGGGCGGTGCGTGGTCCGCGAAGCGTCACAGCCTTGGCCCGTGCTGGTGGAGAGGTGCTATCGGGCCCTTGACCATGACCGTCTGGAGTTCCACGACACCACGGGAAGATGCGCGGTCGCCTCCGCTGACGCCGCAGCCGTGGGACTCGGGTTCTGCGTGCTGGCGGCTCCTGAGATTGCCGTGGGAGCCGTGATCGTCCTTGGCGTGGTGGTGGTCGGCGTCGCCATCAAGGAAGCGCTGGATGCCTATGAACTCCGCCACGCCTACCCCGAGGAAGCAGGGACCTCGCGAGGAACGAAGGTGGCCTCCCGGGAAGCTGAAGCGCAACGCGAGCCCAGGCTGAAGCCAGAGCCAGCGGGACAGGACTGGCAGCCCCCGGTGCCGCCTGTGCCCTTGGACCGGACGGGCCGCGCCAGTTGCGAGCCTGTTCCAGTGCCTCACGCGGGCGGAGATACCTCCCACAATGACTGCGCAGACAAGTTCCCGCCCAACCGTTATCCCGGAAGGGACGTGCTCGTGGGCGGTGTGCGCTTCGATGCGTTGCAAGTTGGCGTGCGCGTGCTGTGGGAGATCAAGACCCATCGATTCGACTCGTACAATGACTTCATCCGGAGGCAGGAGATTGTGAAGGAGTTGGAGCAAATAGAACGAGAGCAAGACGCAGCAGCGGCATGCGGATTTCGTTATGCGATAGGGGTGAGCACCCAAGCGCACAAAGACGCGTTGTTACGAGCGAACCGATTCCTCAACGTCTTCGTCACAGGATGCGAACGATGAGTACTCAGAAACGCCTCGATCTGACCGTCTACGCGCCAGTGCTCGTGGCCAATGATGGACGCACACTCGCTGTCGTCCGTGGCATGGAACGGGCGCTGCCTGGCTTGCGCCTGAATTGGGAAGTGGGCCGAGGCGGGCGCCCCATCGAGTTACCGCAACGCGACGCCTGGCTCGTTGAGGCGACACCTCGCGGAAAGCTCCCGCTCCTGTGCAATGGCGACGAGACCTACCCCGTGACGGTTTCGGGAAGGGGGAGGTCGGGACGTCTCGGACCGGGCGGTCAGCCACTGCTCGACGTCCAAGCGGAGTTGCCGCTAGATGCGGCCGTTATCGCGGCAGCGGGGGAGATGCTGGAGCGCGTAGCGGAGGGCGCTTGCGCGTTCTGGGGGCATGCGACGCCGGATGACGCTGCGCTGGACATCGCGTATCAGACAGCCCCGACGCTGGAAGGGCCGCCGTCTCCACGTCGGGGGCTGCCGGCCCTCAAGCTTCTCGAACAGATCCGCGCGCCGGAGATCCCCTACTACCTCGGGTGGCTGAACTACTGGTCGGCTGCCGCCGCGCAGGCCATCGGGTTCCCGGACCCAACCCGCGACGCAGCGCTGCTTTCACGGGCGCGGCGCACGGCGTCGGGTGGGTGGGTCGTGCAACTCACCGACGCGCCGCTCGACCTGGACAACCCCGCCCACCTGGATGCACTCAAGCGCGCCTACGAGCGCTTTCCGGAGATCGGCGGACGCGCGGCGCCATGACCTCAGGATGACGCACGCCCGCATTCGACGCAGTGCGCGTAATCCCAGAACTTTCGGACGGTGCTGGAGCGGGTACACTCGGGTTCACGCGGAGGCTGTCTCCCCCCGGGACAAGGCCCGCGTCTCCCACCTTCGAGAGGGTTGTTGCGTATGGGCTTCACCAGGCACGGGCGTCGTGTGTGTGTATGGCTTGCGCTGCTGGGCGCGGGCACGGGCTTCGCGCAGACGGAGCCCACGCTGGACCCCGGACCGCCGGAGACGCCCTCCGGAGAGGCGCAGCGCGAGGCCCAGCTGGAGGACGAGCCGGAGGTGCACAGCCAGGTGGCGTCCTTCGCCATCACGAAGCTGCACGACTCGCCGGCCGTGGTGACGGCCATCACCGCGGATGAAATCCGTGCCTCCGGTGCGCGCGACCTGATGGACGTGCTCTTGAACGTGCCCGGCTTCTTCTTCGGGGTGGACGTGCAGGGCACGGTGGGGCCGGGCTTCCGGGGCCTGTGGGGCCAGGAAGGCAAGGTGCTGCTCATCATCGACGGCAAGGAGATCAACGAGCAGCTCTACTCCACGATGCAGCTGGGGCACGAGTTCCCGGTGGAGCTGATTGAACGCATCGAAGTGGTGCGCGGCCCCGGCTCCGTCATCTACGGCGGCAACGCGGAGCTGGCCGTCATCAACGTCATCACCCGGGGCATCCAGGGCAGCACGGACGCGCTGGCGGTGGGCACGTACGGGCAGCTGTCGCACGGCCTGGGCCGCCGCAGCCTCACGCTGTCCGGGCGCAAGGTCTTCGAGAGCGTGCCGGGCCTGAGCGCCTTCGCCTCCGCGTCGCTGGGGCAGGGGCAGCGCAGCGACGCCGTCTTCGACGACTTCTACGGCGGCTCCGCGAGCATGAACGGCGCGTCGCGGATGGACCCCACGGTGGTGCAGGCCGGCGTGGGCTTCCGGGACCTCCAGTTGAGCGTGCTGTACCAGCGCCAGGACACCACGTCCGTGGTCTCCGTGGACGAGGTGCTGCCCGCGCCCGCGGACACCGACTTCGAGTCCTTCCACGCCGAGCTGAGCGACCGCTTCCGGCCCACGGACCGGATTGAAATCATCCCCCGGCTGAACCTCACGCTGGGCGAGTCCTACCGGGATTCCGACGAGTCGTCGGACTTCTTCTACGACAAGCGCTACCGCCGCCTCCGGGGCCGGGCCCTGGCGCGCTGGGCGGCGTTCGACTTCCTCCAGCTCACGGGCGGCGTGGACCTGGCGTTCGACCAGGGCCAGCTGCGGGGCCCCGCGGGCATCGGCCTGCAGGAGCCCTTCAACGGCGACGAGGACACCGTCTCCTACCGCAACGTGGCGGCCTTCGTGGAGGCGTACTCGGACAACCCCATCGCGACGGTGGTGGCGGGCGCGCGCTTCGAGGACCACAGCTTCTTTGGCAGCTCGTTCGTGCCGCGCCTGGTGCTGCTCAAGTCCTTCGGGCCGGTGAGCGGCAAGGCCCTCTACAGCCGCGCCTTCCGCGCGCCCGGCATCGAGAACATCTCCCTGGGCGAGGACGTCCGGCCGGAGCGCACCACGGTGTACGAACTGGAGGCCACCGTGCGCCTGGGCGAGGGCCAGACGTTCAGCGCGAACGCCTTCGACGTGGGCGTGACGGACCCCATCATCTACTCGTACGACGTGGACACGGGCTCGGAGGCGTACCGCAACCTGGGCCGCCTGGGCAGCCGGGGCATCGAGCTGGACTACCGGCTGCGCGGGCCGTGGGGCCGCATGCAGGCCGGCTATTCGTTCTACCGGCCGGGCGGCCGCAATGACGTGGAGGACTACCTGGTCCCCGGCGAGCCCAGGGCCTTCACCGGCCTGCCCACGCACAAGGCGACGCTCACGGGCACGGCGAAGGTGCTGCCGTGGCTGTCCGTCAGCCCCACCGCCGTGCTGGTGGGCCAGCGCTTCGCCGTGGGCGCCCCGGACGAGGAGGGCACGTCGGAGGTCCAGACCCTGACGCCCCGGCT
This sequence comes from Corallococcus exercitus, assembly GCF_003611585.1. Lineage (GTDB taxonomy): Bacteria > Myxococcota > Myxococcia > Myxococcales > Myxococcaceae > Corallococcus > Corallococcus exercitus. The sequence continues at coordinate 10,410 of NZ_RAVW01000167.1, forward strand.
CCTGCTCAACCTCTTCGTGCGCGCGGAGAACGTGGGGACGAAGGGGCTGGAGATTGGCGCGGGCGTCTACAACATCCTGGGCAGCGACTTCCGGGTGGCCCAGCCGTACAGCGGCGGCCACGCGCCCCTGCCGGTGTTCAGCCGCGAGTTCCTGGTGAAGCTCACGTACCTCTTCGAGCCGTCGTACGACGACGAGTAGCCTGGCCGTCAGACGGAGCGCATCCGACGTTGCGCGAGGGCGTGGCGGGGCGTAGGGAAGCCGCCTGCCATGTCCGAGAACACCCAGCTCCTCGAAGCCGTCCGCAAAGAAGCCAAGCCGGGACTCTGGTCCAGGGGCGTCAGCCTCGCCCGCGACGGGGCCGTGGCGCTCCAGTCACGCACGGCCTCCGAAATCGAGCTGCGCGTGAAGGTGGCGGGACGGGCGGTGGCCTTCACCGTCGTCCTCTACCCGGGCGACGAGGCGTGGGAGTGTGACTGCCCCAGCCCGGTGGACCCGTGCGAGCACGTCGTCGCGGCGGCCATCTCCCTGGACAAGGCGGAGAAGCAGGACGCGCCGCTGGAGGCCGTGGCGGAGCGCTGGTCGCGCGTGGTGTACCGCTTCACGCGCGTGGAGGGCGGGCTGCAGCTGCACCGCGTCCTCGCGCACGCGGACGGCACGGAGGAGCCGCTGGAGGACCTCACGGGGCGCATCGCGAAGCCCCAGGGCGGCGTCACGTTGCAGGTGGAGCAGGTGGACCTGGTGATGGAGCGCCTGCTGGAGCGGCGCACCCGGGGGCCGCTGCTGGCGGAGAAGCTGGACGCGCTGCTGCGGGCCCTGGAGCCCGCGCGCAACGTGCTGCTGGATGGCCGGCCGGTGGCGGTGTCCAGCGAGGTGCTGCCCCCGCGCGCGAAGGTGGAGGACAAGGGCCAGCAGTGGGTCATCACCATCACGCGCGACCCGCGCATCACGGAGGTGGTGAGCCCCGGCGTCGCGCTGACGGCGGAGTCCCTGGTGCGCCTGGGCGAGACGGCCATGACGGGCGCGTGGCTCCAGCACCTGCCGCTGGTGCGCACCTATTCACCGGAGCAGCTGGGCGAGCTGTCCGCGAAGATCCTCCCGGAGCTGGCGCGGCGCATGCCGGTGGACATGAAGAGCCGCCGCCTGCCGCCGCTGGACCGCGACCTCAAGCCGCGCATCCTGCTGGAGCTGAACCAGCTGACCCAGGGGCTGTCGGTGCTGCCCACGCTGGTGTACGGCGCGCCGCCGTCGGTGCGCATCGACAACGGGCGCATGGTGTACCTGCGCGGCGCGGTGCCGCTGCGCGACGAGGCCGCGGAGCAGAAGCTGCTGCACCAGCTGCGCGACGAGCTGAACCTGGTGCCCGGCCGCCGGCTGACGGTGCAGGGCCCGGAGATGATGCGCTTCGCGGACAAGCTGCGGAAGTTCCGGGGCGACCTGGGCGGCGACGCGGCGGGCATCGTCAGTCCGGACATGCGCCTCAAGCCGTCCCTGCGCGTGGAGGGCGGCGCGTCCGGCGCGGGCGTGCCGGAGGTGCGCTTCACGCTGGAGTTCGAGGTGGAGGGCGGCAAGGGCGGCGCGCGCACGGTGGACGCCGCGGCCGTGGTGCGGGCGTGGACGGAGGGGCTGGGGCTGGTGCCCCTGGACGGAGGCGGCTGGGCGCCGCTGCCGCGCGCGTGGCTGGACAAGAACGGGCAGCGCGTCGCGGACCTCCTGGCCGCGCGCCAGGCGGACGGCCGCGTCGCGAACCACGCGCTGCCGGAGCTGACCCAGCTGTGCGAGTCGTTGGACCAGCCGCCGCCCCCGGGCCTGGACAAGCTGGCCCCGCTGGTCGAGGGCTTCGAGAAGCTGCCGCCGCCGGTGCTGCCCGCGGAGCTCAACGCCACGCTGCGCGCGTACCAGCAGCAGGGCGTCAGCTGGCTGTCGTTCCTCAAGGGCGCGGGGCTGGGCGGCATCCTCGCGGACGACATGGGCCTGGGAAAGACGCTCCAGACCATCTGCATCCTGGGCCCGAAGTCGCTGGTGGTGTGCCCCACGAGCGTGCTGCCCAACTGGGTGGCGGAGCTCCAGCGCTTCCGGCCGTCCCTGAAGGTCTGCGTGTACCACGGCCCCGGCCGCAAGCTGGACCCCACGGCGGACATCACGCTCACCACGTACGCGCTCTTGCGCCTGGACGCGCCGGTGCTGGGCGCGCCCACGTGGGAGGCGGTGGTGCTGGACGAGGCGCAGGCCATCAAGAACCCGGAGAGCCAGGTGTCGCGCGCGGCGTTCGGGCTCAAGGCGAACCTGCGGCTCGCGCTCAGCGGCACGCCGCTGGAGAACCGCCTGGATGAGCTCTGGAGCCTGATGCACTTCACCAACCCGGGCCTCCTGGGCGGCCGCCGCCAGTTCGAGGAGAAGACGGCGCAGCCCATCGCGGACGGCAAGCCGGGCGCGGCGGAGGGCCTGCGCCGCCGCATCCGTCCGTTCATCCTGCGCCGCCTCAAGAAGGACGTGGCGCCGGAGCTGCCGCCGCGCACGGACTCCGTGATGCACGTGCAGCTGGATGAGCGCGAGCGCTCCGTCTACGACGCGGTGATGGCCGCGACGCGCGCGGAGGTCGTCGCGCTGCTCAACGAGGGCGGCAGCGTGCTCAAGGCGCTGGAGGCCCTGCTCCGGCTGCGGCAGGCGGCCTGCCACTCCGCGCTGGTGCCGGGCCAGCACGCGAAGACGTCTTCGAAGGTGCAGACGCTGGTGGACGCGCTGGAGACGGCGGTGTCGGAGGGCCACAAGGCGCTGGTGTTCTCGCAGTGGACATCGCTCTTGGACCTCATCGAGCCGGGCCTCAAGGGCGCGGGCATCGGCTTCGAGCGGCTGGACGGAGCGACCGCGAACCGCGGCGAGGTGACGTCCCGGTTCCAGGGACAGGACGGCGCGCCGGTGCTGCTCATGTCGCTGAAGGCCGGCGGCACGGGCCTGAACCTCACGGCGGCGGACCACGTGTTCCTGATGGACCCGTGGTGGAACCCGGCGGTGGAGGCGCAGGCTGCGGACCGCGCGCACCGTATCGGGCAGGAGCGGCCGGTGATGGTCTACCGGCTGGTGTCCCAGGGCACGGTGGAGGAGAAGATCCTGGGCCTCCAGGAGAAGAAGCGCGCCCTGTTCGAGGCCGCGCTCAGCGAGGCCTCGGGCGCCGCCGCCATCACCCGCGAGGACCTGCTCCAGCTCTTCGCGTGAGCGGGCGCCTCACTTCGCGAACGTCACCGCCACCTTCGCGGCATCCGGGTCGCTGAAACGCAGGAGGTCCTCGCCCTCCTGCACCAGCGCGTCGCGGACGGGCTTCTTCAGCGGATCAAAGGCGTTGCAGACCAGCGTCGCGGCGCCCTTCTTGCGCTCGGTGGTCCAGGTGCCCGCGGTGCGCCCGTCCACCAGGAACACGTTCAGCACGCGCAGGTTCTTCGTGGACAGCAGCGCGCGGTGCGCCTCGGGGACGACGCGGGTGCGGTCCGCGTGGGAGAGGATGAGGTTGTCGAAGTCCGGCAGGAAGCGCACTGGCGCGGGCGTGTCCTCGGGCGGGCGCGGGGCCTTGGGCAAATCAAAGAGGACGCGCTTCTTCTCGTCGCGGAACTCCACCAGCTGGCCGCGCACCTTCTCGAAGGCGTCCTTCAGGGGCTTGATGCCGGACCAGGCCTGCATGTCCGCCACCGTGGCGGGGCCGAAGGCGGCCAGGTAGCGCAGCACCAGCGGCGACGCGTCCTCGTCGGTGGAGAGCTTCTCGCCCAGCCACGACTCCGCAAGCGTGAAGCCTGCGTTGCCGGGCCAGCCCCACTCCAGCCCCTCCTCGGGCACCTGGACCAGGGGCAGCAGCATGCGCGTGGCGAAGCCCATGGCCCGCTCGTCGCCGTCCACGTGGTGCTTCATGAGATGCGCGCGCACCTCCTCGAAGGTGCGGGGCTGCTCTTCCAGAAAGGGCTTCGCGGTGGCCAGCAGCGCGGGCAGGTCCAGCGCGGTGGCGCGCTCCTTCAGCACGGAGCGCAGGGCGGCGGTGAGCAGGGGCACGAAGAGGCCGCGGTAGCGCAGGTAGTCCTTCGCGGTCATCAGGTGCAGCGTGCCGCGCATCATCGTGCCGCGCGCCAGCTCCCGCTTCAGCGCCAGCTTCGTGAGCTGGTCGCGCTGGAAGCCCTGGAGCCGGGACCACAGGGCCAGGTACGGCGGTCGCGCGAGCTGGGCCTGGAGCCCCACCAGGTGCTCGATGGCGCGCGGCACCGTCATCTTCTCGCGCGTGAGCAGCAATTGACGCGCGAGCGTGGCGCGGTTGAGGGCCTGCGGGGACAGGACGTCGCTGGGCATGCGCCCGAGCATACCCAGCGGCCTTCAGCGCGTGAGCGCGGGAATCACCTTCGCGCCGAACGCTTCGATGAACCCGTCCTGGTCGCGGTTGACGTTGTGCAGGTACAGCCGGTCGAAGCCCAGGCGCAGGTCCTCGCCCAGCCAGTCCACGTGCTGCTGGAGGCTGCTGGAGACGCGCAGCGGGCCGTCCAGGTCGTGCGGCTGGACCACGCTCGCGGCCTCCGCGAACTGCGCCGGTGAGCGCAGGTCGGCGAGGACGCCGCTGGCGAAGATGTTGGCCGCCCACTGGTTGCAGGCGCCCTCGCGGGCGAGCTCGTCGTCGGACGCGTAGGACAGCTGCACCTTGAGGAACATCGGCTTGCCCTCACCGCCGCCCTTGCGGAAGGCGTCCACCACCTGGCGCAGCTCCTCCGGGGGGCGCGCGGTGGTGATGAGGCCGTCCGCCCAGCTTCCCACCCACTCGGCCGTCCTGGGCGTGATGGCGGCGCCTACCAGCAGGGGCATGTCCCTGGGGCGCGTGTAGAGCTTCGCCTCCTCCACGGTGACGAGCCCACGGTGGGTCACTGTCTCGCCGCGGAAGAGGGCGCGCATGATGTCCACGCACTCCTTCAGGCGCGCGTTGCGCAGGTCCTTGGCGGGCCAGCCGGTGCCGGTGATGGCCTCGTTGAGGTACTGGCCGCTGCCCAGCGCCATCCATGCCCGGCCGGGGAACATCTCGTTCAGGGTGGCCAGGGCCTGCGCGACGATGGCCGGGTGGTAGCGCTGGCCCGGCGCGGTGACGGAACCGAAGGACAGCCCGGTGGTCGCGAGCGCGGCGCCCATGAACGCCCAGGCGAAGCCGCTCTGGCCCTGCGCCTCCGTCCACGGGTGGAAGTGGTCGGAGTTGAGCGCGGCCTGGAAGCCCGCGCCTTCCGCCTTCTGGGACAGGCGCAAGAGTTCGCTGGGGGGAAACTGTTCGTGAGACGCGTGGAAGCCGATGAGAGGCATGGGTGCGCGCACCCTGGGGCGGGAGCGCTCCCACCGCGAGGCCCGTCTTCGCGCGAGTGTTGGCTGAACGAAGTCCGCTTGCCCCCGGGTGTGGGGTTCCGCACGGCCGTCTCATCCGAAGGACCGACGCCGGGGAGGGGAGGGCTAAACGGGAAGGATGATTGAAGACCTCTGGTACAAGAACGCGGTCGTCTACTGCCTCGACGTCGAGACGTTCATGGACGGCAACGGCGACGGCGTGGGGGACTTCAAGGGCCTCAAGCGCAAGCTGGACTACCTGGCGGGCCTGGGCATCACGTGCCTGTGGCTGTTGCCCTTCCAGCCCACGCCCAACCGCGACAACGGCTACGACATCAGCGACTACTACGGCGTGGATCCGCGCCTGGGGGACCTGGGCGACTTCGTGGCCTTCACCCACGAGGCGAAGCTGCACGGCATCCGCGTCATCATCGACCTGGTGGTGAACCACACGTCGGACCAGCACCCGTGGTTCCAGGCGGCGCGCAAGGACCCCGACAGCCCCTACCGCGACTACTACGTCTGGGCGAAGAAGAAGCCCAAGGACGCCAACAAGGGCATGGTCTTCCCGGGCGTGCAGCCCTCCACGTGGTCGTACGACAAGGAGGCGCGCCTCTGGTACTTCCACCGCTTCTTCGACTACCAGCCCGACCTCAACGTGGCGAACCCGGAGGTGCGCGAGCAGATCCTCAAGGTCATGGGGTTCTGGCTGGAGTTGGGCGTGTCCGGCTTCCGCGTGGACGCGGTGCCCTTCCTGGTCGAGCTGAAGGGCTTGAAGAACCCCGACGTGAAGAACCCCTACAAGCTGCTGGAGGAGATGCGCGAGTTCCTGTCGTGGCGAAAGGGCGACGCCATCCTGCTCGCGGAGGCCAACGTCACCATGGACGAGGTGATGGAGTTCTTCGGCGACAACGACCGCATGCAGCTGGTCTTCAACTTCCTCGCCAACCAGAACTTCTACCTGGCGCTCACGCGCGGGGACGTGACGCCGCTGGTGCAGGCGCTGAAGTCGGCGCCCAAGCTGCCGCACACCGCGCAGTGGGCCAACTTCCTGCGCAACCACGACGAGCTGGACCTGGGGCGCCTGTCGGACAAGGACCGGCTGGAGGTCTTCGAGGCGCTGGGGCCGGACAAGGGCATGCAGCTGTATGACCGGGGCCTGCGCCGCAGGTTCGCGTCGATGCTGGACGGGGACCGCCGCCGCATCGAGGTGGCCTACAGCCTGATGTTCTCGCTGCCGGGGACGCCGGTCATCTGGTACGGCGACGAGCTGGGCATGGGGGAGAACCTGGCGCTGGTGGAGCGGCAGGCGGTGCGCACGCCCATGCAGTGGAGCCCGGAGCCGCACGGCGGCTTCACGCTGGCGGAGACGCCGGTGAAGCCCCTGGTGTCGGACGGCCCGTTCGGCTTCCAGCACGTGAACGTGGCGCAGCAGCGGCGCGACCCGGCCTCGCAGCTCAACTGGACGGAGCGCATCATCCGCGCGCGCAAGGAGTGCCCGGAGCTGGGGTGGGGCGCGTGGAAGGTGCTGCGCACGGGCAACAAGGGCGTGCTGGCCATCCGGTACGACTGGAAGGGCAACGCGATGGTGGTGCTGCACAACCTGTCGTCCCGGCCCTGCACGGTGAAGCTGGACGTGGGCGGCGACGAGCCGTGCACCCTCTTCAACGTGCTGAGCGAGGGCCACTCCAGGCCCGAGGACGACGGGCGCCACGTGCTCACGCTGGAGGGCTACGGCTACCGCTGGTTCCGCGTGGGATTGGAGAACCCGGCGCGCAAGCACCGGACGGAGCCGCTGCCCTGAAGGTGAGGGAAGCGGCCCCGCCGGTGTCACCGCGTCAGCGGCTTCAGTTCATCTCCACCTTCTGGAAGAGCCGCTCCGGCGGGGCGACGCCGTCGGAGAAGTCCAGGATGGTGGTGTAGTAGGTGGGGTCCCACGCGGAGCCGTAGAGCACCTGGTCGTGGCCCAGGCCGCGCCAAGGAGCTAATGCCCGGATCCGCCCCACCGCGCCTTTTCACGCTGGATAGGATGCGCCGATGCTCCTTTCCAAGAACGACTTCCTTGCGCGCGCGGAGGCCACGCTCGCCCGACTGGACGGTCCCCTCCGGGATGCGCTCTGCCATCAGGGCACGCCCCTGGTCACGACCCTGGGGAGGGCGTTCCCCAAGGACGCGCCCCTTGAGCCCGCCGCGCTCGCGAAGGCGCTGTGTCCCGGGCCTGTGTCGCATGTTGGCCTGGCCGCCGTGGTGATGCGTGAGTTCCTTGCGCCCGTGGACGCCGTACTGGATGCGTCACTGTCCAAGGCCACGGTCCTGATGGGCAACGCGAAGGCTCCCGGCTCGCTGCTCGTCACCTGTCCCCTCCTCGTGCTGGGCGACCTGGAGGTCGATGGATTCCTGGACGACTGCGGACCGGATTCGACCATCGTGGTCCTGGGCCGCTGTGTCGCACAGGGACTGCGGACGTCGGGGAACTTCCTGGTCCTGGGCGACCTGGTGGTCCGGGACGTCATCCAGGGCGTCTACAACGATGAGAGCCTCATCGTGGCGGGCAACCTGGAGACGCGCTTCCTGGATGAGAATGATCACGAGGTCGCGTGCTACGGAGAGTTCCGCACGGAGCATCGCTTCGAGAACGGGCGCTCCGGCGAGGAGGCCGCATCGCGGGCCTCCGCCTTCCTGGTGCCCGGCCTCTGGAACATCGACCTCGGCGAAATCGACCACGACGAGCTCTTCGCACGCATCCGGCGGAACGAACCGGTCTTCACCGAAACGAAGAAGCACGCTTGAGGTGAATGGCCTCAAGGGACGTTGCCTGCCGCACGTCGGTTCGAGCCCCACGACGCCAAGGAACTCAAGCCTCGGCGATCGCGTCAAACGAGCCCTGGGGTAAGAGGTGCCCCGCCATGAGCCACGCACCTTCAGAATCGTCGCTTCCTTCGCGTGTCGCGCTGCGCTGCGCGGTCGCGTTCGCCGTGCTGTACGCCTGCTACGAGGCGCCGGAGGGCATTGGCGGACGGCTGCTGGGAAACGCCGTGGTGGCGGCGGTGATGATGACGCTGTTCCACGCCGTGGCCTGGGGCGTGGGCCGGTGGCTGGGCTACCGCAATGGCTTCCATGCGTATGCGTTGGAGTGGCGCGGTTCCGCGCTCGCGCGGGCACTGGCGGTGATGCTGGTGCTCAAGCCGGTGTCCGTGCTGGTGGGCGTGTCGCTGGGCTTGATGCGCGCGCAGCCGTTGGACAAGCCGCTGATGGGCACGGCGCTGCTGGTGGCGGTGCTGGGCGTCGCGGTGTCCACGTTCGTGCCGTCGGTGGCGGAGGACATCGTGGCGCGGGGTTTCTGGTACCGCGCGTGGCCGGTGGCGGGGCAGGGGG
>NZ_RAVW01000168.1 GCF_003611585.1 Corallococcus exercitus
GCGTGGCGGGGCGCATGCTCCAAGTCTAAAGCCCGGCACCCACGCTCGCCGGCCCCCGGCCCGGCGGGCACCCCGTGTGTCTGGGAATGACGCCCTTCGGGGCGCTCCTTGTTCGGGTTCCAGCAGTCCTCGGGCTCCGGTTCCGGACCGCGCCGCGTCAGGGCCGGGTGCGCGGACGTGGCTTCCCGCCTGGAGCCGCTCGGGCCTTCGCCGGGCGCTCGAGCCCTCGCAGGCCCGCGTCCTTCAACCGCCGCCGCGCCTGGGCCGCTGGAAGCCCCGTGAAGTGCATGGCCAGCGCCAGCTTCACGTTGTCCCCCGCGGCCTCGAGCAGTGCCTCCGCTCGCGCCGGAGGCAGGTCCGCCAGCTCCGCCACCATGCGCACCGCACGGGCGCGCAGCTTCACGTTCGTCGGACGCACGTCCACCATGCGCCCCCGGTACACGTGGCCCAGCGACACGAACGCCGCCGTGGTGATGGCGTTGAGCACGAGCTTCGTCGCCGTGCCCGCCTTCAGCCGCGTGGAGCCCGCCACCACCTCCGGCCCCGTGCGCGCCAGCACCACCGTGTCCGCGCGCATGAGCGGCCCGGGCGGGTTGCAGCACACCAGCACCGTGCGCGCCCCACGCTCGCGGGCCGCGTCCAGCGCGCCCCGGACATACGGCGTGGAGGCGGAGGCGGAGATGCCGCACACCACGTCCCGCCCTGTCGCCCGGAAGGCCCGCACCGCCCGGGCTCCCGCGCCGACGTCGTCCTCGGCGCCCTCCACGGCATGCGTCAGGGCCTTGCGGCCGCCAGCGATGGCCGCCTGGACCCGCATCGCCGGGACACCGAAGGTGGGGGGACACTCGCTCGCGTCGAGCACGCCGAGCCGTCCGCTGGTGCCCGCGCCCACGTAGAGCAGCCGGCCGCCAGCGCGCAACGCTTCCGCCACGGCCCGGGCCGCCGTCGCGATGGACGGCAATGCCTCACGGACCGCGCGAAGCGCGATCAGGTCTTCTTGATGCAACCGTCGGACGACCGCCTCGACAGGGAGGAGGTCCAGGTCATCCGCACGGGGATGGAGCCGTTCGGTGGGCGGAAGCGCGGACTTTCGAGCGCGCGTCATGCCCACCGGAAGGCTCCCGGACTTCAGGCGGCCTTGGTCACCTTGCCGGCCTTGATGCAGCGGGTGCAGGCCAGCACGCGCTCGATGCTGCCGCTGACGTTCGCACGGACCTTCTGCAGGTTCGGCAGGGTCCGCTTCTTGGTCTTGTTGTTCGCGTGGCTGACGTTGTTACCCACCAGCGGACGCTTCCCACAGAGGTCGCACTTCCACGCCATGACTGCTAACTCCTTGAAAACTGGGGCGTTCGACAGCAGCCCATAAAAGAGCGGCGGACCCTACCAGAAACAGGCCGGAAATCCAGCCGGATCCGACCCGAGGGCCTATCCCTTGAGCGGATCCTTCTTCTTCAACATGTCCTGCACCAGCCTCGCGGCGCGCATGCCCGCGAGCAGCTCGCCCTCCAGGCCCAGGCCGGGCAACACCTCGCGGCCGGCCAGGATCACGTTCTTCGCGGGCGTGCGCTGCTTCAACCCCGTGACGCCCAGGAAGGCTTCCGTTTCGAAGCTGTAGAGCGGGTGGGGCATGAGCCGGCTGCCGCGCACCCCCCCGGCGTCCAGGTAGGGGACCGAGCGCAGCGCGCGGTGCTGCTTCGTGAAGGGCATCAGCCGGTCCAGGTGCTCGTCGATGCGCGCGGCCAGCGCCCGGAGGTGCTCCTCGCCCTCTTCGCGCGCGGTGGCCGGGACGAAGGCGCCCGCGCACACCACGCGCACGCCCTCCACGTCCTTGCCGCCCGTGCGCGCCGGGTGCTGCTGCACGAGCAGCGGGCCCAGCTCCGGATCCTGCGTGTCCACGAGCACCAGCTCGCCCATGCCGCGCGGGAGCGCCGCCTCCGGCACCACCCAGTTCACGCTGAAGAGCAGCGACTTGATGTTGGACTGGTCCAGGTGCTCCAGCAGGCCGCGGTTGTGCTTCTTGTCCGTCACCAGCCGGCGCAGCGCTCCGGAGTCCGTGGCCGTCACCAGGCACGACGCGCGGTAGAGCGTGTCCGAGCGCACCAGCTTCACGCCAGAGAACTTGCTGCCGTCGAACGCCAGCTCCTCGACGATGAAGCCCGCCGGGTTGTCGCGGCCCAGCACGTCGCCGCCCAGCTCCGTCAGCCGCCGGGTGAGCACGTCGCGCAGGGCGTCCATGCCGCCGGGGTAGGTGGACGGCGCGGTGAGCACCTGGGACAGGGCCCGCGTGTGCGCCAGGGGCGCGGAGGGCTTCTCCAGGTGGACCAGGAAGGGCAGCAGGCCGCGCACCAGCGACAGCGCCGGATCCTCGCCCGCCAGCCGGGGCGTGGCCTCCAGGGCCGGGTGCTCCTTGATCTGCCCCTTGAGCTTCCAGCCCTCGAAGAAGCCGTCGGGCGGCAGCTGGGGGCCTTCCTTGAAGAAGGCGTCGGTGGCCTCGTGCTGCGCGGCGCTGCCGGTGAGCGCGCCCTGGATGCCCTCGCCGGCCTCGCCGAACTCGCGCGTCAGCTCCGCGCGGCGGCGGGCGGCGTCTCCGGGCAGGTCCACCCGGTTTCGGGGCAGCACGAGCTGGAGCTCCGGGGCGTGGGGGCGCAGCGCGCGGCCGATGGCGGTGGACAGACCCAGCTCGTTGAGGGCCTCCTCCACCGCGGGCATCGCCTTGAGGGGCGGCGCGACGAAGGGGGCGTAGGGCAGCATGAAGCCGTCGTGCTCGTAGCCGGGCCCCATGCCGTCGTGCTCCACCAGCAACACGCGGTGGTTGCGCTTCGCCAGGAGCGCGGCGGCGAGCGCGCCTCCGACCTGGCTGCCCAGCACGATGACGTCGTACACGTGCCGGGACGGGCCCGAGGGGAGCTTGAGTTTGGCGGCGGACGTCGACATGGCCGCCGAACACTACACAACGTCACCGCGTCTGGCGCCCTTTTGGCGCCCCGGTCGCCGGGGAGGCGGGCCCCGGGGTGGGGCGGATGAGCCCCCTCAGACCCTGGAGCTGAACAGCCGCGCGAGCAGCTCCGGGGGCAGCGTGTCGAAGTCCGGGGCGGTGTAGTGGGCCCCCGCCTTCTTCAGCGCCTGCGCGGTCGTGGTGGTGGTGATGCCCACGGTGACCATGCCGGCGGCGCGCGCGGACAGCACGCCGTTGATGGCGTCCTCGAAGGCCAGGCACGACTCGGGGGGCACCTTCAGCGCCTTCGCCGCCGCGAGGAAGATGTCCGGCGCGGGCTTGCCGCGCGTCACCTGTTCGGCGCCGACAACCGTGGTGAAGAAGGGCCGCACGGAGAGCCCATCCAGCACCAGCTCGCGGTTGCCCTGCGGCGCGGCGGTGGCCACGGCCATGGGAAGACGCGCGTCGCGCAGGCGGTGCAGGAAGCCCTCCGCGCCCCGGTGCAGTGCCAGGTAGGGCCGGTAGATGGCGCGGTAGTGGGACTCCTTCTCCTCGGCGAGCGCGTCCAGCTCCGCGACGGAGAGCGCGCGGCCCAGCAGCTGCGGGAGGATCTCCTCGTTCTTCTTGCCCGCGAAGTCGTTCTGGAATCGTTCCGCCGTCAGGCCTTCCAGCCCCAGCTTCCGGGCGAGCGTCACCCAGGCGCGGTTGTGGAAGTCCATGTTGTCGACGAGCGTGCCATCCATGTCGAAGACGGCGGCGAGCAGGGGGGCGGCTGCGGGAGTCATGTTCTTCCCAATACCGATTCTGGCCGCCATGTCACCCCCGAATCTCGCGTGCGAGCCCCTTCCGGGCTGATATCCCCCACGGCATGAGCGAGGACGTGCTGCTGGAGACGCGGGGCGCGGTGGGCCTGGTCACCCTCAACCGACCGAAGGCGCTCAACGCGCTCTCGCTGGAGATGTGCCGGGCGCTGCATCCCCAGTTGAACGCGTGGGCGGCGGATCCGTCCGTGAAGGCGGTGGTGATCCGCGGCGCGGGGGGCAAGGCGTTCTGCGCGGGAGGGGACGTGCGCGCGGTGGCTGCTTCGGTCGCACGGCGGGACGCGGGCCCGTCGCTGTCGCGCGAGTTCTTCCTCGCGGAGTACGCGCTCAACCACCGGATCCACCACTTCCCGAAGCCGTTCATCGCGCTGGTGGACGGCATCTGCATGGGCGGTGGGCTGGGGCTGTCCGTGCACGGGGCCTTCCGGGCGGTGACGGAGAAGCTGCTGCTCGCGATGCCGGAGACGGCCATCGGCATCTTCCCGGACGTGGGCGGCGGCTGGTTCCTGCCGCGCTTCCCGGGCGAGACGGGCACGTACCTGGGGCTGACTGGCGCGCGGTGTGACGCGGCGGATGCGCTGTGGCTGGGATACGCGACGCACCGGGTGGAGTCCTCTCGGCTGGAGGACCTCCTGGCCGCGCTGGTGGCCACGGACTGGAGCGCGCCGGGGCGTGACGTGGCAGCGCGCGTGCTCCAGGGCTTCCATCAGGATCCGGGGGCTTCGGGGCTCGCGGCGCGGGCGGAGGTCATCGCGCGGTGCTTCCAGGGGAACCGCATGGAGGACATCCTCGCGGCGCTGGAGCGCGAGGGGACGGCGTGGGCGGAGGAGACCCGCGCGACGCTGCTGCGCATGTCGCCCACGAGCCTTCGGGTGACGCTGCGGCAGCTGCGCATCGGACGCGGTCAGGACTACGACGCGACGGCGCGCATGGAGTACCGCTTGAGCCAGGCGCTGACCGCGCGGCCGGACTTCCAGGAGGGGATCCGCGCGGTGCTGGTGGACAAGGATCAGAAGCCGCGCTGGAACCCGGCCACGCTCGCGGAGGTGACGGACGCGGAGGTGGAGGCCTGCTTCGCTCCACGGCCGGAAGACGAGCTGGAGTTGCCCGCGCTGAGCTGATCAGCGAACGCCGCGATGGCGACTGCCCGGCTTGCGTCCGATGCGTGCTTCGCGTCGAGGCCGGGTGGCGATGCCTCGCGCCAGGGAACTACAGGTCCTCGTCGCTCACGACGGTGCGCCCGTCCGCGCGCAGGAGCGCGGTGGTGATGCCTTCACCCGGGCGCAGCACGGCGGACTCGTAGACGCGCTGGCTGCCGCACGAGGGGCTCTTTTCCTTCAGCAACGCCACCGTGGCGTCGAACCGCCGAGCTGCGTCCTGGGCCAGCCGGGCGCCCTCCTGGAACGCGGCGGTGCGGTCCTCGCGCGTCTCCCGCGTGAGGGCCCGCGCACGGCCGGCCCAGACGTCCACGCCCGTTCCACCGGCGAGGTCCACGGGAGGCCGCGGGATGCCCAGGCCCGCGGCAGCCTCCGGACAGATGGGGATGACCGCCTTGCCCTCCAGCGCCGCGAGCACGCGCTCTGAACGCTGCGAGCGCCCGTCATAGCGGCACGCCTCGCCCAGCAGGCACGCGCTGACCAGCACCGTGGGAGCCTCGCGCAGGGCCGCCCGTCGAGCTTCGCGGGCCAATGCCTCACTCCCGGCGGCAGGTGCGTGCTCCTCGGATCCCGTTGATCCAGACGCCGCGAGAGGCGACGGCTCCCCGGCCTTCGTCACTTCGGCGCACCCGGGCTGCGCAGGGCTCCAGCGTCTCCCGTCACCCGCGCATCCACCTTCGTGCGCGACCCATCCAGCGTCACCGCGCCCGTCACCGCCAGCCGCACGGCCAGCGGATACAGCCGGTGCTCCTCCGCGAGGATGCGCGCGCTCAGGCTCGCCTCGTCATCGTCCGGCAGTACGGGCACCGCGGCCTGCGCGATGATGGGGCCCGTGTCCGTGCCTGCGTCCACGTAGTGCACCGTGCAGCCGGCCACCTTCACGCCGCGCTCCAGCGCCTGCTTCTGCGCATGCAGGCCCGGGAACGCGGGCAGCAGGGAAGGGTGGATGTTCAGCACGCGCCCCGGGAAGCGCTTGAGGAAGTCCGCGCTCACCAGCCGCATGAAGCCCGCCAGACACACCCACTCCACACCCGCGTCGGCCAGCACGCCGAGCACCGCCGCCTCGAAGTCCGCCTTCGACCCGAAGCCCTTGTGGTCCACCACCTCCGCGCGCACGCCCGCCTTCCGGGCGCGCTCCAGCGCGAACGCCGTGGGCACGTTGGACAGCACGCACGCCACCTCGGCCGGGTAGTCCGGCTGGGCGGCCGCGTCGAGCAGCGCCTGCAGGTTGCTCCCGCCGCCGCTGACGAGCACCCCCAGCCGCGCCCGCCGCGCGCTCATGGGTCGATGACCGCCGTGGCCTCGCCCTGGCCCGCTTCCACCCGGCCCACCTCGGACGCCTCCACACCCCGGGCGCGCAGGACCTCCAGCGCCTTCGCCACGTCCTCCTTCGCCACCACGACGATGAGGCCCAGGCCCATGTTGAACGTGCTGAACATCTCGTCGCGCGCGACGCCGCCCGTCTTCGCGATGAGGTCGAAGATGGCCGGCTTCTTCCACGAGGATTCGGTCAGCACCGCGCGCGTCCCGTCCGGCAGGCACCGGGGCAGGTTGCCCGGGATGCCGCTGCCGGTGATGTGCGCCATGCCCTTCACCTTCACGGCCTGGCACAGCGCGAGCGCGTCCTTCACGTAGATGCGCGTGGGCTCCAGGAGCGCGTCACCCAGCGGCCGGTCCAGCCCCTGCGGCGTCATGTCCAGGGGCAGCTTCGCGTCGTCCAGCAGCACCTTGCGCGCCAGCGAGTAGCCGTTGCTGTGCAGGCCCGACGACGTGAGGCCGATGAGCGCGTCACCCGGCTTCACCGTCTTGCCGTCGATGATGGCCGAGCGCTCCACCACGCCCACGCAGAAGCCCGCGACGTCGTACTCGCCCCGCGCGTAGAAGCCCGGCATCTCCGCCGTCTCCCCGCCCAGAAGGGCGCACCCCGCCTGCTCGCAGCCCAGCGCGATGCCCTTGACCACCTCCGCCGCGGCGTCCACCTCCAGCTTCCCCGTGGCGAAGTAGTCCAGGAAGAACAGCGGCTCCGCGCCACAGGTGAGGATGTCGTTCACCGACATGGCGACCAGGTCGATGCCCACCGTGTCGTGGCGCCCCGCCAGGAAGGCCACCTTCAACTTGGTGCCCACGCCGTCGGTGCCCGCCACCAGCACTGGCGCCTGGTACTTGCCGGGCGGCAGTGCGAACAGGCCGCCGAACCCGCCCACCCCGGCCAACACCTCGGGGCGCGTGGTGCGCGCGGCATGGGGCTTGATCTTCTCGACGAACGCGTCGCCGGCCTCGATGTCTACTCCGGACTGCTTGTAGGTCGTTCCCACGGGCCGGCCTTGTACCCCTCCCGGGGGCCCCTGTCTCGGGCCTCGGCGAGGACCTGTCGGGTTTGCGGCGGCATGCTGCCCTCGGGCGCCCGCACGATATCGGTCTGGGATATTTGACCGGTGGGGTGGGGGCTGATTGACTCGCGGGCCAGATGGGCGCCGAGGAAACCCTCTTTCAACGTTTTGGCAAGGAGTTCCCCAAGGGCACCGAGCTCTTCCGCGAGGGAGAGATCGGCAAGGAGATGTTCGTCATCCAGTCCGGGAAGATCGCCATCTCCAAGCGCGTGCGCGACGTGGAGAAGGTCCTCGCGGTCCTGGGCCCGGGCGAATTCTTCGGCGAGATGGCCATCATCTCCAACAAGCCCCGGAACGCCTCCGCCGTGGTGCATGACGACGCGAAGCTGCTCGTCATCGACCCGAAGACCTTCGAGGCGATGATCCGCGGCAACGCGGAGATCGCCGTGCGGATGATCAAGAAGCTGGCCGAGCGCCTCTCCGAGGCGGACGCCCAGATCGAGAACCTGCTCCACGGCGACCCCGCCAGCCGCGTCGTGCATCAGATCCTCCAGGCCTGCCAGACGCGCGGCCGGCCGCTGGAGGAGGGCGTGGAGGTGGACTTCGCCGTGCGGGAGATGCCCCGGCAGATCGGCGTGGGCGAGCCCGCCGTGCGCAGCATGCTGGAGCGCCTGGAGCGCGCGGGCCTCATCGAGCGCAGCGGTGACAGACTCACCGTGTATGACACGGCCCGGCTGCATGACTTCCTCAACTACCTCGAGATGAAGTGGAAGTTCGGAGACCTCTAGCGTGAAGCTGCAAGTCCTCGGGTGCCACGGCGGCGAGCTTCCCACGTGCAGGAGCACCTGCTTCCTCGTGGACGACGTGCTCGCGCTCGACGCGGGCGCACTCACCGGGACGCTCTCGCTGGAGCAGCTCTGCAAGGTGGACGACGTGCTCGTCGGCCACAGCCACTTCGACCACGTGAAGGACCTGCCGCTGCTCGCCGACCTCGTCATCGGCCGGCGCGACAGGCCCGTCACCATCCATGCCTCCCGCGAGTGCGCCAAGGCGCTGCGCGAGAACATGTTCAACAACTCGCTCTGGCCGGACTTCACGCGCATCCCCACGCGCCACAAGCCCGTCCTCGCCATCAAGACCTTCCGCGCCGGCAGCACCTTCCAGGTAGGCCCCTACACCGTGAAGAGCGTGCCGGTGAGCCACCCCGTGGAGTCGTGCGCCTTCATCATCAGCGACGGCAAGTCGTCGCTCGCCATGAGCGGTGACACCGGCCCCACGGACAAGCTGTGGAAGGCGCTCAACGCCACGAAGAACCTGAAGGCGTTGCTCCTGGAGGCCAGCTTCCCCAACAGCCTCCAGGCCCTGGCGGACATCTCCGGCCACCTGACGCCCGCCACCGTGGGCTCGGAGCTGCGCAAGTTCGACCGCAACGGCGCCCAGGTGATGCTCTACCACCTGAAGCCCGCGTTCGTGACCCAGCTCAAGAAGGAGCTGGCCCCGCTGCCCGTGAACGTCCTGGAGCTGGGGGAGACGTTCCAGTTCTAGGGCCGGTCGTGCCGCGGCGCGCCGTACGGAGGTATTGACGGCCCGCGGCCGCCGGATTAACCCCCGGGCCTCATGGCCTGGTTCTCCAAGAAGCCCCGCATCGCCGTTGACTCCGAGCCCGCCGCCGAGCCCCAGCCCTCCCGCATGCAGGGCCTCTGGGCCAAGTGCGAGCAGTGCGACGAAATCATCTACCGCCAGGAGCTTGAGAAGAACTGGATGGTGTGCATGCACTGCGAGCACCATCACGCCTGGACCGCTCGCGCGCGCCTCGCGGCGACGCTGGATCCGGACTCCTTCGAGGAGTTCGACAAGGAGCTGGAGCCCCAGGACCCGCTCGGCTTCACCGACTCCAAGAAGTACAAGGACCGGCTCAAGTCCACGCGCAAGAACCTGGAGGAGAACGACGCGTTCATCTCCGGCGTGGGCCGCATCGAGGGCCACCCCGTCTCCGTGGGCTGCTTCGTCTTCGAGTTCATGGGCGGCTCCATGGGCTCCGTGGTGGGTGAGAAGGTGACGCGCGTGTTCGAGCGCGCCTTCGAGCTCAAGTGCCCCGCGGTGGTGTTCTCCGCCTCCGGCGGCGCGCGCATGCAGGAGGGCATCTTCTCCCTGATGCAGATGGCGAAGACGTCCGCGGCGATTGCCCGCTTCCGCACCAGCGGCAAGCCGTACATCTCCGTGATGCTCAACCCCACGACGGGCGGCGTGGCCGCGTCCTTCTCCTGGCTGGGCGACATCATCCTCGCGGAGCCCAAGGCCCTCATCGGCTTCGCCGGTCCGCGCGTCATCGAGCAGACCATCCGCCAGAAGCTGCCGGAGGGCTTCCAGCGCTCGGAGTTCCTGCTGGACCACGGGATGATCGACGCCATTGTCCACCGCAAGGAGCTGCGCGGGAAGCTGGGCCAGTTGATGGGCATGCTGGGGTAGGGCGGCGGGTTTCCCACCCATGAACGCCCCGCGCGCCGCCCCCCGGACTCCGGAAGAGGCCCTGCGCTTCTTCCAGGCGCTCAACCCCTCCGGCATCAAGCTGGGGCTGGAGCGGGTGTATGACGCGCTCGCCTCGCTGGACCATCCCGAGCGCGACTACCCGGCGCTGCACGTCGCTGGCACCAACGGCAAGGGCAGCACCTGTGCCTTCGTGGCGCGCGCGCTGGAGGCCGCCGGCCACCGCGTGGGGCTCTACACGTCCCCACACCTGGTGCGCGTCAACGAGCGGATCCGCGTCGCGGGCGCGGACATCCCGGACGACGTCTTCGGGCAGCGCATCCTGGAGGTGCTGGAGCGCTACCCCTCCGCGGTGTCGGATCCGATGACGTACTTCGAGTTCGGCACCGTGGTCGCGCTCTGGCACTTCTCCCGCGAGCGCGTGGACGTGGCCGTGCTGGAGACGGGCCTGGGCGGCCGGCTGGACGCCACCACCGCCGCGAACCCCGTCGTGACGTGCGTCACCCCCGTGTCCTTCGACCACATGGAGTACCTGGGGCACACGCTCCGGGAGATCGCCTGGGAGAAGGCGGGCATCTTCAAGTCGGGCGTCCCGGTCGTACTTTCGAAGCAGGAGCCGGAGGCACTGGACTCGCTGCTGCGCCGCGCGGAGCAGCTGGCCGTGCCGGTCCAGGTGGAGGGCCGCGACTTCGGCATCGTCCCCGGGTCCAATGACACGCTGTCTTACCGGGGCACGCGCTGGTCGCTCGACGGCCTCACGCTCGCGCTGCGCGGCCCGTTTCAGCGCCAGAACGCGGCGGTGGCCCTGGCCTGCCTGGAGTCCCTCCAGGCCCGGGGCGTGGCCGTGACGCCGGAGGCCGCGCGCGAAGGCCTGGCCACCGCACGCTGGCCGGGGCGGCTGGAGGAGCTGTCGCAGGGCCCGATGGTAGTGGTGGATGGCGCACACAACCCGGCGGGCGTGGCGGTGCTGCTGGAGGCGCTGCGGGCCCTCTACGCCGGGCGGCCGCTGCACCTGGTCTTCGGGGTGGTGGCGGACAAGGACTGGGGGCCGATGATGCGGGCGCTGTTTCCGCTGGCGGCCTCCGTGCACCTCACGCCGCTGGACACGCCGCGCTCGCTTGCTCCGGAGCGATACATCGCTGAAGCACGGGTTCTGTGTTCACGGGTTGTCTCGCACGTCTCCCTGGAGGAGGCCCTTGCGGGAGCGAGGGCCGATGCAGTGGGTCGTCCGGACGGCCTCGTGTTGGCGACCGGCTCATTGTTCCTGGTAGGCGCCGTGAAGCGATTGGTCGACCGAAGCCTTGGCGCAACGCAGCAGCAGCAGTAACTTTGCGACATGCGCCTGCCGGACTGGAGATCAGCGCTTCCGGGACCCCCGATGCCCACCGTCGACGAGGTCGATTTCCGGGCGCTGTACTCCAAGACGAACTACGTGGTGGAGACGGCGGACGGCTGGTCGCTCGTCATCACGCGCTACCGGCCGGTGAAACAGGCGTTCTCACAGCCGCTGTTCGGTGAGCCGCTGCTCCTGGTGCACGGCTTCTCCCAGAACCGGCACACGTGGACGAGCGGACAGTTCGTCAAGAACCTGCTCTTCTTCGGCGTGGACATCCACATCCTGGAGCTGCGCGGACACGGCAAGAGCTCCATCGCCTTCCAGAAGGAGCGCGCCGAGCGCTTCAAGCGCCCGCTGCCGAAGGACCTGGACTACGGCTGGGACCTGGACAGCTACTTCCTCTACGACCTTCCGGCGGCCGTCTCCGGCGTCAAGCGCATCACCCGGCGCGAGCGCGTCTTCTACTGCGGCCACTCCATGGGCGGCATGCTGGGCTACGGCTACGCCGGCATCCACGACGACTTCGAGGGGCTCATCACCATCGGGTCGCCCGCGGACCTGGGACGCGGCTTCATGCTCCTGCGAGCGCTGGCGCACGGTTCACCCCTGGTCGCCAGCGCCGTGGACCTGACGCTGGGCGGGCTGAACCTCAACCGCCGCGCGGCGTCGCTGGGCCGCTCGCTCCTGGCGAAGGGGGCGGGCGCCTTCAGCCCCTCGCTCCAGAAGCGCCTGGAGCCGGATGCGTCCAAGCCGCTCGTGTTCAACGCGGTGCCGGTGGACGTGGTGCTCAAGTGGGTGGAGCGGCAGCTGGCGCAGGCGGACGAGTCCGCGCTGTATCAGCGCTTCACGCGCAAGCTGAACCGGCTCGTCAACACCGAGCGTGTCAGCCGCGACGACATCCGGTGGCTCTTGCGCGAGGGCGGCGAGCGCGAGCCACGAAAGGTGATTGAGCAGTTCGCCCGGTGGATCCGCCGGGGCGAGATGGTCTGCTACCGCACGGACTACGACTTCAAGCGTGGCTTCGGGAAGATTGAAATCCCCATGGCCATCATCTTCGGGGACATGGATCCGCTGGCGTCCGTGGAGTCCACGCGCAGCGTGTACCGCGCCGCGAAGAGCGAGTACCTGCTGTGGCGGCCGGTGAAGGGCAACAGCCACGTCGAGCTCACCATGGGGCACGACATCCGGCAGATCTGCTACGACATCAAGAACCTCATCGAGTACACGCGCACGCACCGCACGCGCTCGCCGTCCATGCCGCGCTTGCGTTGAAGCGCGGACGTTCCGGTCAGCCTGAAAAGTTGGTGCCTCCCGGACGCGTGATAATTTCGCGCGCGTCTGTCTTCTGACGCATGTCACGGGAGTGGTCGATGAAGGGCTTCGCGGTGTCGCTGCTCGGATTGTGGCTCGTGCCCTGGGTGGCGCTGGCGCAGCAGCCGGCGGACCTCAACACCATCACGGCCATCTCCGTGAGCGGCGGGACGGTGGAGATCACCGGCAGCAAGAAGCCGGACTTCAACAGCTTCACCATGACGGATCCGCCCCGGCTCGTCATCGACGTGTCCGGCGCCGTCTTCCAGGGCGTGGCGGAGGAGCAGCCGGTGGGCAACGGCACCGTCACCGGCATCCGCACCGCCACGTACGGCACGGAGTCCGCGTCCATCGCGCGCATCCTCATCGGCTACGAGCGCGAGGTGGAGACGGACATCCAGTCCTCGGGCACGAAGCTGGTGGTGAAGGTCCTGGGCGGCGGCGGCACGGCCGTCGCGCAGGCCGCGCCCGCGGAAGGGCAGGGGACGCCGGCGCAGGGCACCGCCGCCGCGGCCACCAACACGCCCACCGGGGCCAACGCCCAGGACGCGGCCCGCGCCGCCGCGTCGGACCGGGAGGCGCAGGAGAAGGCCGTGAAGGCCGCCGCCGACGCCGCCCGGGCGGAGCGCGAGGCCCAGGAGAAGGCCGCCGCGGAGGCCGCCGCCCGCGCCAAGGCGGACGCGGACGCGGAGCGCAAGCGCCAGGAGGACGCCCGCCTCGCTTCGCAGCGCCAGGACGAGGAGCGCCGCAAGTCCGAGGAGGCCGCCGTCGCGGAGCGCAAGCGCCAGGACGAGGAGGCCCAGGCCGCCGCGAAGCGCGCCGAGGATGAGCGCCGCGCCACCGCGCAGGCCGCCGCCGACCAGAAGCGCCAGCGGGAGGAGGAGGCGAAGACGGCCGCGGAGCAGAAGCGCGCCGCCGCGCAGGCCTCCGCCGACGAGAAGCGGGCCGCGGCCCAGGCCGCCGCCGAGGAGCGCCAGGCCTCCGCCAAGACGGCCGCGGAGCAGAAGCGCGCCGCCGCGCAGGCCGCCGCCGACGAGAAGCGCCAGAAGGAAGAGGAGCGCCGCGCCGCCGCCCAGGCCCGCCGCGAGGAGCAGCAGTCGGCCCGCGAGGCCGCCGCCGAGGCGAAGCGCCAGCAGGCGGCGGAGGCCCGTGAGCGCCGCCAGCAGCAGACCGTGGCGTCCCGCGAGTCCCGCGCCCGTCCCAGCCAGGGCAGCGCCGCGGCCGAGCCGCGCGAGAGCGGCGGGGGCGCGGTGTCGTCGCGCCGCAAGACGATGACGCTGGTGGGCTTCCAGCAGCAGCCGGACAGCTCTCGCGTGTTCGTGCGCACCAACGAGCCGGTGCGCTACTCGGTGAGCGGCTCCGGCAACCAGGTGGTCCTGGAGCTGGAGAACACGCGCGTGGTGGAGTCCAACAACACGCTGCCCCTGGACACGCACTTCTTCCCGTCGGCCGTGTCGCGGGTGGAGGCCTTCTCCGGAGCGGGCCACACGGTGCGCGTCGTCATCCAGCTGAAGCAGGGGGTTCGCTATGAGACACGCCAGGAAGGCGGCCTCATCACCCTCGACTTCCCGCGCCCGGGCCGGTAGGACGGGCAGGGCGCCGTTGCCGGCACGGCGCCCACCGCCCACGCCTCCCGCATGACCTTCCTTGCTCCGGTCGCCCTGACGCTCTGGGTGGCGGCCCAGATTCCGCTGGCCACGCAGGTGGAGCTGCCCACCGGCGAGACCGTGGAGCTGGCGGCCGACTACGTCGTCTACGAAAACGACGTCCTCACCGCCCGGGGCCACTGCGAGCTGCGCAGCGGCCCCAACGTGCTGCGCGCGGACGAGGTGACGTACAGCGAGGCCACGCAGGTGGCCACCGCCACCGGCAACGTGATGTTCGTCAGCGGCCTGATGGCCGCCATCGCGGACGACGTGCGCGTGGACCTGCGCTCCAACGAGGCCAGCGTGAAGGGCGGCCTCTTCATGCAGAAGAAGGGCGTCACCGCCGAAGCGCTCCAGGCCGCCAAGACGCCGGACGAATTGCGGAAGATGGGGGAGACCCCCGTCCTCATGAGCGGCACGCGCATCCGCCGCACGGGGGAGACGGCCTTCTCCGTGGACGGCCTGGCCTTCACCCCGTGCCAGTGCGGCCCCGGTGAGCCCAGCTGGCGCGTGGAGGCGAAGGAGGCCAACGTGAAGATGGGCGAGCGCGCCATCCTCACCTGGCCCGTGGTGTACGTGCGCTCGGTGCCGGTGTTCGCGCTGCCGTGGCTGTACCTGCCCCTGGCCGAGCGCCGCTCCGGCCTGCTCATCCCCCGGCCGTCCAACTCCGGCCTCAACGGCTTCGCGCTGGACGTGCCCGTCTTCGTCACGCTGGGGGAGAGCTACGACCTGACGTTCACGCCGGGCATCATCACGGGCGGCGGCGACGTCACGAACGCCTTCTTCTCCCAACGCGAGGGGACGACCATCCGCGAGCCGCGCACCAACGGCGTGAAGGGCCCGCGGCTGCTCACCGAGTTCCGCTACGTCCCCAGCGACCGCACGCGCGGGCGGGCCACGCTGGGCTTCCTCTACGACCTGCGCCCCCGCCTGAACCCGACCTCCTTCGACTTCCTCCGCGTCTACCGGGAGGTCGGTCCGAACGGCGAGCGCGACTACACCTCGGAGATCGTCGACGAGAAGCGGGGCCTGCGCGGCGAAGCGTCCTGGCAGCACACCCAGGATCTGGGTGACGGCTGGCATGACCGCGTGGACGCGTACTTCGTGTCGGACGGCTTCTACACGCGCGACCTCACCGCCGACCTGCTGGTGCAGAACTACAACTACCTGCGCAGCACCGCCGTCGTGTACCAGCGCAAGGACGAGCGCTACCTGGGGCTGGACGTGTCGCTGCGCCAGGACCTGCGCTACCCCTACCGCTTCTTCCAGCCCAACACGATTCCCGCCGAGGCCACGGTGGACAACGTCGCCACCGACCCCCACGGCCCGACGACGTTCCAGCGCCTCCCGGGCCTCACCCTGGCCCTGCCCCAGCGGCCCCTCTTCGGCGGGCGCGTGATGGGCGGCCTCCAGGTGGAGTACAGCCGGCTGGCGCCCCTTCGTAGCGGAGGCTTCGCGGACGACGGCTCCGACGGGCTCTTCGCGCCCCTGGGCCTGTTCCGCCCGGAGGGCTACCCGCTGGAGTACAACTACTTCGCGCTGCCCAAGGACCCGCTGGAGGGCAACGGCCGCCTCGACCCCATGGAGCGCGAGGGCCGCGACCGCGTGTCAGTGGCCCCGCTCCTGTCCTCGTCCTACGGGCTGGGCACCTGGGGCCGGCTGACGCCTTCCGTGGGGCTGCGCCAGGACGTGGCCGTGGGCGAGGTCTCCGGCCGCACCACCGCGCGCGGCTACCCGCTGGCGGACCTGGTGCTGGACTCGCAACTGGCGCGCACCTTCACGGACGGCGACACGCTCTACCGCCACACGCTGGCCCCGTCGGTGAACGTGCGCTACGTGCCCGGCGGCTGGGGCACGGGGTTCACCGCCCTGAAGTCCAACGGCTCCGGCACGCTGCCGCTCATCTACGACGAGTGGGACTCCGCGGTGCCGCTCCAGTCCGACGGCCGCGTGCGCGGCTTCCTCCACGCCGTGGTCGCCGTGGACCAGACGCTGCGCGTCCGGAAGGGGCCCACCACCCGCGAACCGCTGCGCCTGCGCATCGGCCAGGGCTTCGACCTGTCGCGCATCGCGCCCGTCGCGGGCCGGGACACGGTGCAGGGCAGCGTGCTGCGTGACACCTTCGCGCGCCTGTCCGCCAGCGCCGGCGTCCTCACCGCGGGCGCGGTCGTGCGCATGGACCCGACGACGCGAGACATCACCCAACTGTCCGCGGACTTCACCATCGACAACGGCAAGGGCAACGCGCTGTACGCGCGCTACGACGACCTGCTGGCCGTGAAACAATTGTCGATCGATCGTGGGTTGGATCCCTTGGCACAGGGCCCCGATTTCGTGCGGCGGGGCGTGGACATGCTGGTGGGAGACGCACCTCGCCCCCTGCCGTCCCACAACGACCAACTCGACCCCTCTCCGACCGAACGGGCACAGGCTCTCACTGCAGGTACGCGAATCAAACTCGGATTCGGGCTCGGATTGCGATACGAAGCGTTGGTGCAACCGCTTTATAAGGATCTGATTACCCAGGAAAGTCAGCCCCTTGCACAGCAGACCTTCGGCGTGTCCTACGGACCCGCCTGTGACTGCTGGCGCATCGAGGGGGTGGTGATCCTGCGGCGCAATCAGTCGCCGGAATTCGCCGGCATTAATCTGAGTGTGGCCGGTTTCGGGTCCTTCGGGTCGGGAGGGTAGGAATCACCCGCCGTACGCGAGCGTTGCACTCACCTCGAAACATCCCCCAGAGGAGAAGTCTTTCGTGTCGGATCTCGGAAAAAGAATTGGCCAGCGCATTCGCGAGCTTCGCACGCAGCGCCCGGAGCGATGGACGCAGGAGGAGCTCGCGGAGCGTGCGCAGATCAGCGTGTCCTTCCTGTCGATGATCGAGCGCGGTGAGCGTGTTCCCCACGTGGAGACTCTGGCGGCGCTGTCCAACGCCCTCAGCGTCAGCCTCGGTGAGCTCTTCACGGGCACCGAGCAGACCCCTGCTCAGACGGAGGACCTGCTGCGTCCCCTGTCGGACTTCGCCCGTGCTCGTGGCCTCAACGCGCGCGACGTGGACCGCCTGCTCGGCGTGGCCCGCGTGATGTTCAACGGCTCGGCGGCCTGAGACCCCTCCCGGGGAGGGACCTTCCCCGTGCGTGTCCCTTCCGCCCGCCACCCCCTCGGCGCGGCGGAGGGCCCCACGTAAGGATTGACCCCGGAGCCCCGCGTCCGTAGCGTGGCTGGCTGATTCTCGAATCAACCAGCCGTGGGAGGACGCGTGGGCCAGCAGAAGACGGCGCCAGAGAACGGGACGCGGGAGAGCGAGCGCCGCCGCACCATCCTGCGGGCCGCCATCGACGTGTTCGCTCGCAAGGGCTACCACGGCTGCCGCATCGCGGACGTCGCCAAGGAGGCGGGCGTCGCGTACGGGCTCGTCTACCACTACTTCAAGAACAAGGACGAGCTGCTGGAGACCGTCTTCGAGACGGGCTGGAGCGGCTTCATCGCCCGTGCGCGCGCCGTCGCCGAAAGCGAGGGGCCGCTGGTGGAGAAGGTCCGCCGCATCGCGGACGTGGCCTTCGAGGCCTACCGCGTGGACCCCCGCGCGGTGAAGGTGCTCATCCTGGAGATTGCCCGCTCACCGGCCGGTGCCCGCATCAACCGGCAGACGGCCTTCGTGGACGTCATCCGCCTGAGCGCGCAGATGTTCACCCACGCGAAGGAAGCGGGGGAGCTGCGCCCGGACGTGGATCCGCTGCTCGCGTCCGCGCTGCTCTTCGGCTCCATCGAAATGGGGCTCACCGCGTTCGTCGTGGGGCTCGCGGACGCGCGCGACGCGGCGATGCTCGAGCGCGCCAAGGCGCAGATCGCCGACTCCTTCCTCCACGGCGTGCTGCTGGGAGGCGCATCCCCCAAGGCCGAGCCCGCGAAGCATGAGTCGGCGAAGCACGAGCCCGCGAAGCACGAGCCGGCGAAGGGCGAGGCCGCGCAGGACGTGGCCCCGCCGAAGCGGGAGAAGGCCGCGCCAAAGGCCCGGGCCCCCAAGCGCGGCTGAGCCTTACGGGGTCCCCATCCTCGGGACCGCGCCGCGCGCTACGGGTTGCCCAGGCCGGGCGTGTTGGTGGCCACGCCCGGGGCTTCCGGGGCGCCGGTGAAGTCCAGCTTGAGCAGCGTCTGGCCATCCACCCACCGGTCATCCGCCTTCACGCCCCAGTGCAGGTGCGGGCCGGTGACGCGGCCGGTGTTGCCCACCAGGCCCAGCGCGTCGCCCTGCTTCACCTTCGCGCCGTCCTTCACGTCGATGCGCGACAGGTGGAAGTACGCCGTGTAGAGCCCCGCGCCGTGGTGCACAAGCACGGTGTTCCCGGACGCGTAGTTGTCGCGCACCATCACCACCGTGCCGTCGTTGGCGGCGACCACCGGCGAGCCCGTGGCGCCATCCAGGTCCACGCCGAAGTGCTGCGTCTGCAGCTTGCCGTTGAACGAGCGGCGGTCGCCGAAGGGCGCCGTCACCGTGGCCTCGCGCGGCCAGGCGAAGTTCTGGCCGAACAGCGGCGCCCGGAAGGGCTGCGCGAACGCCGCGGCGAACGCCTTGCGGTCCGCCTCCATGCGCGCCTTCACCGCCTTGGGCGGCGACACGTACTTGTTGGCCACGCGCAGCTCGCGCTCACGGAAGCCCGGCGCGCCCACGGTGAGGGCGCCGGACAGCAGCACCGGCAGGCCGCGCCCGGGGGCCGTGACGTCCACCGGCACGGTGCCCTCTGGCTGCTCCACCGGGAGGCTGGTGAGGGCCGCGTAGCCGTCGTTCCACGCGAAGAAGCGCAGGGGCCGGCCCGCGAGCGTCCCCGTGGGGAGGGCGGAAGCGCCGTTCACCGTCACCAGCACCGGGTCGCCCGGCTTCGGGTTGGCGGGCTGGAGCGACAGGCGCGGCCCGTCCACGGGCTTCACCTTCAGCGGCGCCAGCTCTCCCTGGACCACGGCGCCCGGCGTGGGCGCGCCCGGGGCGCGGGTGCCGGACGCGGCGGGCGCGGCCGCGGAGCCCGGCACGCTGCCCGTCACCACGGCGGAGGATGCGACGGGCGTGGCGGCGGCGAGCGCCGGAGACCC
>NZ_RAVW01000169.1 GCF_003611585.1 Corallococcus exercitus
GGGGTGGGTCATACTCGGGACGTGCCCGGGTCACTGTCATCCTTGGGGCGGCATCGTGCCGGCCGGGGCACCCAACTGTCGGTTCCAGGGGGAGCCACCATGTCGGAGCCAAAGATTCGCGTCCTCATCGTGGACGATGACCCGGACCAGCTCGCGCTGACGGAGCGCTCGTTGACCTCGTACAACTTCGAGGTGCGCACCCACCGCTCGTCCCTGGGGGTCTCCAACCTGGTGCGCACCACGGCGCCGGACCTGGTGCTCCTGGACGTGAACATCCCCGCGCTGAGCGGCGACAAGGTGCTGGCGCTGGCCCGGCAGCAGGCGCCGGAGCACACGCGCTTCGTCCTCTACTCCGCCTCCGACGAGTCGAAGCTGCGCGCGCTGGCGCTGGCGGCGGGCGCGGACGGCTACCTCTCCAAGAGCACGCAGGGCGCGGACCTGGCGCGCAAGCTGGAGCGGCTGCACAAGCGCCCGCGCATCGCCTCGGGCACCTGACGCACCGCCCTTGCCCCGTGCCCGCGGGGCGGGGTTCACTCGCCCACGAGCGCGCCGACCTCCAGGAACACCTGGCGGAAGTCGCCGGCGGCGCCCAGGAGGCGCAGGTTCTGCGCCAGCCCGCCGGTGGCGCGGAAGAACATCATCGCCTCCGGGGGCGGACGGATGCGCATGATGCGCGCGGCGTTCTTCGTGAAGTGGTTGCGCATGTCGCGGTTGATGTCGCAGGTGCCGTAGTCATACGGCGCGCTGCGCATGGGCCGCCCGGCGATGTGGAGCACCTCGCGCAAGAGCACCTCGGCTTCCGCCTCCGGCAGCTCCACGGAGAAGCCCACCTCGCGGCACAGCCCCAGCACGTCCAGCGTCTCCAGCCGCAGCGCCTGCTGGAACATGCGGCGGTTGGCCGTGACGAAGCCGGGGGTGAAGCGCTTGATGGAGCCGAAGTCCAACAGGCCCATGCGCCCGTCCGGCATCACCATGAAGTTGCCGGGGTGCGGGTCGGCGTGGATTTCGCCCGCGTCCAGGAACGGCCCGTAGGTGGCGCGGATGAGCTGGCGCGCGACGCGGAAGCGCGCGGCGTTGTCCGGCGACGTCGTCACCCAGTCCTTGAGCGTCTGGCCTTCCAACAGCTCCAGCGTGAGCACGCGGTGGGAGCTGCGCTCTTCAATCACCCGCGGCACGTACAGGTCCGGCAGCCGCGCCACGCTCTTGGCGAAGCCCTGGGCCAGCTTCGCCTCGCGGCGGTAGTCCAGCTCCAGCATGAGTTCGTCGCGGAACTCCTGGAAGTAGGCGGTGCCGTCCATCATCCGCGACGTCTTGGACACCGTCTTCACGACGAGGCCCAGGTTGTCCATGTCGTGGCCCATGGACGCGTCGATGCCGGGGTACTGCACCTTCACCGCGACCTTGCGGCCGTCGTGCAGCACCGCGCGGTGCACCTGGCCCAGCGACGCGGCGGCGAGCGCGTCCGGGGAGAACTCCTTGAACAGCGCCTCCGGCGGCCCGCCCAGCTCCTGCTGGATGACGCGCGACACCTGCGCGTAGGACATGGCCGGGGCCTGGTTCTGCAGCCGGGCCAGCATCTGCCGCACCTCCGGCGTGAGCAGGTCCGGGTCCATGGAGAGCGCCTGGCCCAGCTTCATGGCCGCGCCCTTCATCTCCCCCAGCGTGGCCACCAGCTTCTCCGCGGTGCCCAGGCTGAGCAGGTCCGTGGGGCTGCTCCCGGAGAGCTGTTTGGCGCCCGCCTTGAGCACCTCCGTGCCCACGTGCATGGAGAGGCCCGCCAGCTTGCGCAGGCGGTTGAAGCGCCCCTGGGGCGGCAGCTTGTCGTCGGGTTCGGAAGCCATGGGAGAGGAGGAGTTAACGGGGACTCCTCTCCCATACGCAAGACGACCCCCGGATGGATGCGAGCCCGGCTCCCCTACCGGGGGGCGGCCGAGCCGCGCACCCGGGCGCGGAGGAAGCGCCAGCGCTTGAGCCCCTCCAGGTCCAGGGGGTCCGCGCGGACGGCCAGCTCGTAGGCGGCGAGCGCCTCCTCCAGCCGGCCCACGGACGCCAGCGCGTCACCGGACAGCCGGTGCACGGCGGCGCGGCCCTCGCGGCCGGTGTTGCCCGCGAGGAAGCGGCGGCGGCACTGCTCCAGCATGGTGGCGGTGAGGCCCGCGGCGAGGCACCGCTCGATGCCCTCCACGTTGCCCAGCGTGGCGTCGTACTCCACCCGCCGCTCCACGTGCCCCAGCGTGTGGAGCGCCCCGGCCACGCGCTCCAGCGCGCGGTCCACCTGGGCCCTCTGGTTCTCCGACAGCGGGCGGGCCTTGAGCAGCTCCAGCGCCCCGCGAGCGCGCTGGGCCGCGGTGCGCACCGCCTCCAGCGTGGCGTCGCGCGGCAATTCCAGCACAGCGTACGGGTCCCCGGCGAGCCGCCGACGGAAGCCCTGGAGGACGGCCTCCGCCTGCGCGTCCTCGGGCGTGGGGATGGCGGCGGTGGTGGCCGTGGGCGCCGCGCGCGTGCCGCTGCGAAGCTGGGCCAGCTGGGCCTGGAAGGCGGGGCTGGAGTCGCGCAGCTGCACGCCAAAGCCCGGGGACATGTTCCACGCCTGGGCCTGCTCGGCGGTGACGTGGCGCACCACCTGCGCGGTGCAGGGCAGTTCGCCGCCGGGCAGCCGGAGCACCAGCGCTACGTCCGACAGCAGCTCGGGAGGCGGCGTCGCCAGCTGGAAGAAGAGACCGGAGCGGCCCACCCACTCGCCCTTGAGCTCCACGGGGGCCTGCGTGCCCTTGCCGCGCAGGAGCGCGGTGAGCGGCGGCGCGGTGGGCGCGGGCGGCGGCGCGAGCGAGGCCTCCAGGGCCGTGCGCAGCTCCGCGGCGGAGGCGAAGCGGTGTTCGGGGCGCTTGGCCAGCGCGCGCAGGAGCACCCGCGACAGGGCCTCCGGCACGGCGGGGTTCAGCTCGTGCGGCGGGACGGGCTCCTTCTGCAGGTGGCCCACCAGGATTTCGGCGGCGGTGCGGCCATAGAAGGGCACCTGACCGGTGAGCAGCAGGTACGCGAGCACGCCGGCCGCGTACAGGTCGCTGCGCGCGTCCACGATGCCGTCGCCGCACTGCTCCGGGGCCATGAACTCCGGCGTGCCCAGGAGGACGCCCACTTCCGTGGTCATCTCCCCGGCGGGGCGGGACAGCAGCTTGGCGATGCCGAAGTCGAGCAGCTTCACGCGCTGCTTGCCGCTGGGGCTGGGGACGAGGAAGACGTTGGCGGGCTTCAGGTCGCGGTGGACGATGCCGTGCGCGTGCGCGGCGCCCAGGGCGTCACACACCTGCGTCATCAGGTCCACCACCAGCGCCGGGGCCATGGGGCCGCGGGCGAAGGAGGCCAGGCTGTCCCCCTCCAGGTACTCCATGACGAGGTACGGGCGCCCGTCGCGCGAGTCCAGGTCGTAGAGGGTGACGACGTTCTCGTGCTGCACCAGGGTGAGCGTGCGGGCCTCGGAGAGGAAGCGCGCGACGAGCTCCGGGGCCTGGGCCAGGTGCGCGTGGAGCACCTTGATGGCCACGCGCTTCTGGATGAGCGTGTGCTCCGCGAGGAACACGGTGCCCATGCCGCCGCGCCCCAGCTCGCGCACGACGCGGAAGCGGCCGAACTCCTGGCCCACGAGGGAGGGCACCACGGGCGTGGGAGACGACATGGGCGTGGGCGTGACGGGCTGCGCAAAGGCCGGTCCCGGCGGCGGCGTGCCGGCGTACAGCATCGTCCCGCCGTTGAGGTCGAGCCCGCGCATCAGCGTGGGACACGCCTCCGCGTTCGAGTGGAGCTGACCGCAGGAGCAGAGGAGAGGCGACTGGGCGAGCACGAGGGACCGGAACCTGGGAAGGCGATGCGGGGGTAAGGACAGCGTCAGCGGCCGATGCGAGCGGTGTGCCAGGAGCCGGGGTTTTCCGGTTCGCGCGGACGGGTGCGCCAACCGGTTGATCCGCTTCGCTTTTGCGACACTCGGATGCGTCCTGGGTCCCAGCTCATCGGCAGACACCCCTTGGTTTCGGGGAGTTTTTACAGCCCCGGGACGGAAACGTTTTCCGTCCTGCACATCCCAATACGTTCGGTCCGCAAGACCTTGGGTCACTTCCGCCCACTACCGCCAACATTCCTGCCGCACCGCGAAAGTCCCTTGAAGATGACAGCACGCCGTACGGGTTTCCAGTGCGCAGCGACATGAACATCCCCGCTGGAAAACATCCCGCCCACTCTCGAAGAAAGCCGTGATTGCGACTCTCCCTGCGGGTGCTGGGAAGACGCTGCGTCGCCGTGAGGGACATGCGGATCCGCATGTTGTTGGAACGGCGACAAATGGGGCTGGGATGAACGGTCCTGCGTGGATGGCGGGGGTTTCCGGGCTTCTGACGGAACGCGGCTGCGTGCAGTGGGGACGCGGCCCCGGGGGCCCCGGTCAGCGCTCTTCCTGCATCAGCTTCTTCAGCCAGAACCAGCGCCCGTTGGAGCGGAGCGCGCCCTCCAGGAACTCGGAGAAGGAACTGGAGATCTGGGGGCACTGCGTTGGGTTCGGGAAGCCTTCGCGGAAGCCATCGCGCAGGGGATAGCGGCCATCGTGCTGCTGGCTCACGTCGAGCAGGATGAAGTTCCCATCCCGGACCTCGCAGATGGCGTACCAGGACGCGGGGCCTGCCTTGTCCGTGTCGTCCTGGCTCATGACGACCCGTGCGCGGCGGAGTTCGGACAACGGAGGGAAGGAGAACGCGGGGCCTGCCCGGTCGAACAGGTCCGCGCCGTCGCAGTGCAGGTAGAAGGCGCGGAGGTCCGCGTCCAACCGCCATCCGACGCGCTGCTCGAAGGCGTCAACCTGCGCGGGCGTCGCGGGATGGCGTGCGTGGTGGAGGCGCGAGACCTCTTCGAGCAGGGCACTCATGGACATCCGGGCCGTGCTCGTGGGATTCGGCGTTGGTCCTTCAGCGCATGCCGTGATGAGCAAGGCGCCCACCAGCAGTTTGCTGAACGGCCAGGCGGGTTCGTTGCTCTCGAGTGTCATCGATACACCCTACGTCGAGGCCGGGCGATGGCGGTGCGCCACCGCCTTCACCCTGATAGGGAGGAGGCATGCCCCTCCAAGCCGCAGGGAACTTCCGTGAGCTTGAGCCCGGCTCCGACGAGGGACCTTCCCTCGTGGAAGCGAAGGGGAAGCTTCCGGAGGCGGAGCGCAGTCAGGTGGCGCGCTATCTCACGACGGGCGTTGTCTTCGCGGTCAGCTCGGGGACGCTCAGTGACCGGTTCACGGGCGAGAAGAACATCGCGCCCCACCACGCGCAGACCGACGGCGTCTGGCACTGGCGGGCCGATCTTCCGTACTACGTCCTGCGCTACGGCGTCGCGCTTCCAGATGCGTTCCTGCAGCGCATGCGGGACCTGGACTGGAAGTGCCCGGTCCTGTCACCACAGGAACTGAACGCGTTCCTGGAGCAGCTCGCGTTCGAGGGTGAAGTCCGGCAGAAGCTGCGGAAGAAGCAGGAGAAGGAAGCGCGGGAGCGACAGAGAGCCAAGAAGTGACTGCATGACCGCGTTCCAGGTTCACCGTCGGGGCGCGGGCTCATGGTGGCGCATCCTCCGGCTGTGCTTCCTTTGATGCCGTGACGAGGTGCTGGAGGAACCAGTCCCGCGCCATCCCTGCCGCCAGTTCGAGCGTCCCCGGCTCCGGGAAGAGATGGCTCGCTCCGGGGACGATGTCCAATTGCTTGCGCGTTCGCAGCGCCTTCCATGCGTGACGGTTGAGCTCAATCACAGGCGCATCATCTCCACCCACGATGAGCAACGTCGGTGCTCGCACCGCTGACAGCAGGGGGCCCGCCAGGTCCGGCCGGCCGCCCCGGGACACCACCGCATGGATGGCTTCGGGCGCTCGCGCGGCGGCCACCAGCGCGGCCCCCGCTCCCGTGCTCGAACCCATCAGCCCGAGCGGCTGGCTTCCCAGCCCGGACACCTGCATCAACCACCGCGCCGCGCCCTGAAGCCTTCGCGCCAGCAGCTCGATGTCGAAGCGCAGGTGCCGTGTCCTCCGCTCGGCTTCCTCCTCCTCCGGCGTGAGCAGGTCCATGAGCAGCGTCGCCAGCCCCGCCTGCTGGAGCACTCCCGCGACGTACCGGTTGCGCGGACTGAAGCGGCTGCTGCCGCTGCCGTGCGCGAACAGCACCACGCCCGACACCGCCTCCGGCAGCCCCAAGGTCCCCTCCAGCCACACGCCGGGCTCCGCCTCCAACCGCACCGCGTGCTCAGTCATGGCGCCTCCAGGGCAGTCGCCTCACCGTGCGCCGCGCGCGCCAACAGCTCGCGCACCTCGTCGTCGGTGGTCTGCGTGAAGTCCTCGTACCACTGGCCCACCGCGAAGAACCGCGCCGGGGTGTGGACGCAGACGACCGCGTCCGCTTCGCCCCGGAACGCCGCGCACGTCTCTGGCGCCCCCACCGGAACGCCCACGACAGTCCGCGCGGGCTCCTGCTGGCGAAGCGCCCGGAGCGCCGCCCGCATGGTGGAGCCCGTGGCCAGCCCATCATCCACCAGGATCACCGTCCGCCCCCAGACGCGCGCCGGAGGCCTGCCGGCGCGGAAGAGCCGCTCCCGCCGCGCCAGCTCTCGTGCCTCCCGCTCCACGGCCGCCGCGATGGCCACCTGGGGAATTCCCAGCCTGCGCACGATGCCCTCGTTGAGGACCGTGACGCCGCCCGTGGCGATGGCCCCCATGGCCAGCTCCTCATGCCCCGGCGTGCCCAGCTTGCGCACCACGAACACGTCCAGGGGCACTCCCAGCATCCGCGCCACCTCGAACCCCACCGGCACACCGCCGCGCGGCAGCGCCAGCACCAACACATCCGTGCTGTCCCCAAGCAGGACGCGAAGCCGCTGCCCCAACGCACGGCCGGCGTCGAAGCGATCTCGAAACAGTTCCATCTCATGCCCCCCACCTTCTTGAGGTGGAAGACATGACCGGCGGCCGCAAGGGCACACTGGCCGCTCGCTCGCATCGCACCCGAGTGCTTGCGCGCCTGCCAAAACCATCCCACGGCACGCCATGTATGGCATTTCGCCACCCGGCTCAGCGACCAACCATTAACAAACATTTACATCCGACCCTTTGCACATAGCGCGGAGCGTTACCTGCCTATCGTCTGTTCCGCGTCAAACCCCCACACGTGTGCGTCAAAACCAACGCAGGGAGTCCCCCATGTCGAAGGTCTATGAAGCTCCGGGTCAGAAGGGCAGCAAGGTCGAGTACAAGAGCCGCTACGGCAACTACATCGGCGGTGAGTTCGTCCCGCCCGTGAAGGGCCAGTACTTCGAGAACATCTCCCCCGTCACCGGACGCCCCTTCTGCGAGATTCCCCGCTCCACCGCCGAGGACATCGAGAAGGCGCTCGACGCCGCGCACAAGGCGAAGGACGCGTGGGGCCGCACCGCCGCGGGCGAGCGCGCCAACATCCTGCTGAAGATCGCCGACCGCATGGAGCAGAACCTGGAGATGCTCGCCGTCTCCGAGACGTGGGACAACGGCAAGCCTGTCCGCGAGACGCTCGCCGCGGACCTGCCGCTCGCCATCGACCACTTCCGCTACTTCGCCGGCTGCATCCGCGCGCAGGAAGGCTCGCTCAGCCAGCTGGATGACAACACCGTCGCCTACCACTTCACCGAACCGCTCGGCGTCGTGGGGCAGATCATCCCGTGGAACTTCCCGCTGCTGATGGCCGCGTGGAAGCTGGCCCCCGCGCTCGCCGCCGGCAACTGCGTCGTGCTCAAGCCCGCGGAGCAGACCCCCGTCACCATCCTCAAGTTCGCGGAGCTGGTGGGCGACCTGCTTCCCCCCGGCGTGCTCAACATCGTGAACGGCTTCGGCATCGAGGCCGGCAAGCCGCTCGCCAGCAACAAGCGCATCGCGAAGATTGCCTTCACGGGTGAGACGACCACCGGCCGCCTCATCATGCAGTACGCCTCCGAGAACATCATCCCCGTCACCCTGGAGCTGGGCGGCAAGTCGCCCAACATCTTCTTCGAGGACGTCTTCGCCAGGGACGACGACTTCGCCCAGAAGGCGCTGGAGGGCTTCGCGATGTTCGCCCTCAACCAGGGCGAGGTCTGCACCTGCCCCTCGCGCTCGCTCGTCGCCGAGCGCTTCTACGACGAGTTCATGGCCAGGGCCGTGGAGCGCACGAAGCGCATCGTGCAGGGCAACCCGCTGGACACCTCCACGCAGATTGGCGCGCAGGCCTCCAACGACCAGCTGGAGAAGATCCTCAGCTACCTGGACATCGGCAAGAAGGAGGGCGCGAAGGTGCTCACCGGCGGCGGGCGCAAGGCGCTGCCCGGCGCGCTGGCGGAGGGCTACTACGTGGAGCCCACCATCTTCGAGGGCACCAACAGGATGCGCGTCTTCCAGGAGGAGATCTTCGGCCCCGTCGTCGCGGTGACGAAGTTCAAGGACGCCGAGGACGCGCTCGCGCTGGCCAATGACACGCTCTACGGCCTGGGCGCCGGCGTGTGGACGCGTGACAACAACACCGCGTACCGCATGGGCCGCGGCATCCAGGCGGGCCGCGTCTGGGTGAACTGCTACCACCTGTACCCCGCGCACGCGGCGTTCGGCGGCTACAAGCAGTCCGGCATCGGCCGCGAGACGCACAAGATGATGCTCAATCACTACCAGCAGACGAAGAACCTGCTCGTCAGCTACGACCCGAAGCCCATGGGCTTCTTCTAGGACCCAGCCATGTCCGTGCCGCGCGTCGAGGTCACGCCGGCCGCCGAGGCCCTGCTCCGCAAGATGCAGGACCTTCACGGCCCGCTCCTCTTCCACCAGTCCGGCGGCTGCTGCGACGGCAGCGCGCCCATGTGCTTTCCGCGCGGCGACTTCCGCGTGGGACAGGAGGACGTGTACCTGGGCGACATCGTCCGCACGCCCTTCTACATGTCCGGCCCGCAGTTCCAGCTCTGGCGCCACACCCACCTCACCGTGGACGTGGTGCCCGGTCGCGGCAGCGGCTTCTCCGTCGAAGCCCCCGAAGGCGTGCGCTTCCTCATCCGCTCACGCCTGTTCACCGACGACGAGTACCGCGCGCTGGAACAGGAAGGGCCCCCGCTCAAGGGGCCGCAGCACTGAGGGCCAGGTTCCGGGGCAGGCGCAGCGTGAAGGTGGCGCCCTGCCCCGGCTGGCTGTCCACGTCGATGCGGCCGCCGAGCGCCTCGACAATCTGACGGCTGATGTAGAGCCCCAGCCCCAGGCCGCCGTAGTGCCGCTCGCTCACGGCGCGCTCGAAGCGGCCGAAGAGGCGCGGCAGCGCGTCCGCTTCGATGCCGATGCCCTCGTCGCGCACCTCCAGCCAGACCTCGTCGCGCGCGTCCACGCCCGCGCGCACCGTCACCGGCTGGCCCGCGCCGTACTTCGCCGCGTTGGTGAGCAGGTTCACCAGCACCTGGTCCAAGCGCAGCGCGTCCCACTGGCCCGTCAGCGTGCGCGGCAGCTCCAGCCTCAGCGGGCAGCGCGCCTGGGTGAACACGTCCTCCAGCCGCTCCACCGCGTCGCGCGTCAGCTGCGCCAGGTCCACCTCCGCGCGCTCCAGCGCCAGCTTTCCCAATGACAGCCGGCTCACGTCCAGCAGGTTGTCCACCAGCGCCGTCAGCCGGAGCACCTGCCGCTGCGCGGTGTTGAGCTTCCCCGTCACGGGCCCTTGCGTGCCCGCGTTCTCCAGCGCCCGGCCAATGAGGTTGTGCTGGAGGATGAGGCTGGTGAGCGGCGTCTTCAGCTCGTGGCTGGCCACGGAGAGGAACTCGTCGCGCAGCCGCACCGCGGACTGGGCGTCGTGGAACAGGCGCGCGTTCTCCAGCGTCACGCTCACGCGCAGCGCCAGCTCCTCCGCCATCGTCACGTCCGCGGCCACCAGCGTACGCTGGGGGTCGGCGGTGAACAGCGTGATGACGCCCAGCGTGCGGCCCCGCGCGCGCAGCGGCACCGACAGCACCGACGTGGGCTCCAGGCTGTCCACCAGCGCCTGGTGCGCTTCGCTCGTGGAGACGCCGTCGCGGTACCGCAGGTCCAGGCGCGACACGAAGCAGA
Source organism: Corallococcus exercitus (assembly GCF_003611585.1). Taxonomy (GTDB): domain Bacteria; phylum Myxococcota; class Myxococcia; order Myxococcales; family Myxococcaceae; genus Corallococcus; species Corallococcus exercitus. Next base: position 10,097 of record NZ_RAVW01000169.1, read on the forward strand.
CCTCCCCTGACTGGAAGCACTGGAGCGCCGGGTGCGCGGGCCCCCGGCCCATTGCCCCCAGGGCCTCCTTCAGCCGCGCGTCGTGCCCGGCCACGCGGTGGGCCGCCGTCACCCGCCGCAGGGTGCCGTCCGGCGCGGCCAGGTCCACCAGGCAGCCGGTGGCCACGTGGTCCACCACCAGCCGCGCCACCTGCGGCAGCGCCTCCTCCACGTCGTCCAGGCGCAGCGCCAGCACCCGGCTGGCGTCCAGCAGCAATTGCAGACGCTCCTCGGCCTCCTTGCGCCGGGTGATGTCCGCCATCGCGCCGGTGAGCTCCGTCACCTTCCCGTCCGGCCCGGCGAAGGACTGCCCCACGCTGTGCATCCAGCGCGCGCCGTCGCGGCGCATGACGCGGAACTCCAGCTCGAAGAACCCCGGCGCCTCGCGCTGGTGACGGAGGAACTCCGCCTCCACGTGCGGCCGGTCCTCCGGATGCAGCCGCTCCAGCATGTCGCCCACCGACAGCACCGAGTCCACCGCCGGAAGGCCCAGCATGTGGTTGAGCGCCGCGTCGCGCAGCTCCCGGCCGCGCACCAGGTCCAACCGCCAGGTGCCCATGTCGCCGGTCACCAGCGCCTGCCGCAGCCGCTCCGAGCGCTCGCGCAGCGCTTCGTAGAGCGCGGCCCGCTCCAGCGCCTGCGCGCACTGGTGCGCCAGCGCCTCCAGGAACGCGCGCTCCGCGGCCGGGAAGACGCGAGGCTCCGGCCACGCGAGCAGCAGCAGGCCACGCACCCGCGTCTCACCCCACAGCGGCACCACCGCGCGAGCCCCCGGCCCCTGGCGGCGCGCGAGTTCCGCGTCCCGCGGATAGCGGGAGATGAACTCCTCCAGCGTGGAGAACCACCCTGCTTCGCGCCGGATCTCCGGGAACCCCCTGGAGGCGGGCCGGTCCGGCGGCCGGGTGAACGCGGCCAGCGCTTCCTCGGAGTAGCCCAGCACCCGCAGCGGGCGCATCAGCCCGTCCTCCTCCAGCGCCAGCACCGCGACGCGCGTGGCGCCGCTCGCCTCCCACACCTCGCGCGCCAGCACCTGCGCCACCGCGTCCTCGGAGGCCGCGCGGGACAGGGCCGCCGTCACCGCCAGCAACCGCGCCGTGCGCGCCTGGGCCTGACGGGCCTCGCCGTACAGCAGCGCGTTGTCCAGCGACAGCGCCGCCCTGCGGGCCAGCTCGCGCGCCAGCTCCAGGTCGGACTCGCCGAAGCGGCCGGCGGTGCCAGACATCAATGACAGACATCCCAGCACCCGCCCGCGCGCCTCCAGCGGCACCAGCATCACGGAGCGGCAGCCCAGGCGCCACGCTTCCGCCAGGCTCGGTTTCCCCCGCGCTGCCTCCTGGAACGCCTGCTCGGGCACGGTCGAGATGAGGCGGGGCTGGCCGGTGCCCAGCACGTGGGCCACGCCTTCGGGGCCTTCCGTCCGATGAGGCCAGCGCTCCGCGATGGCATACACGGTGGGCACGAGCGCGGGGTCCCGGTGCGCCGCCGCCCTGCGCACCACCGTGCGCGAGGGCGTGACGACATCCACCGTGCACCAGTCCGCGAGCCCCGGCACCACCAGCTCCGCCAGCTGGCGCAGCACCGTGGGTTCATCCAGCGACGACGCCAGCGCCTCGCCCGCGCGGGCCAGGAACGCGAAGCGGCCCTCCTCCGCGGCACGCGACGCCTCCCGGGCCCTGGCCAGGGACTCGGGCGACACGACCTCCAGGGGGGCGGCGGTGACGGCCGCACCCGTCAGGGCGTCAGGCTGGGTGACGACCGCGTCGTTCGTCAGGACAGCGGACGGCGGCGGTGACTCACCGGCAGGCTCGGTCGAAGGCTCGAGGGGCGATTCGGGCATGGAGCGCGGGTCACGGCGCCATGGGGATGACGCCTCACCAAAGGGACGCTCGGATAATGACGGGCCCCCACGGGACACAAGCCTCCATGACCCGTGGATCCAGGAGGAGTGTCCTCCAGGCAACCCGATCGTGCCCGGTGGCCCGCGCCCGGCGGCTCAGCCCGCGGTGACTTCCGGTGAAGGCGGGTTCCACCACACCGCGCCCTTGCCCTGGATGGCCACGTGCGCCCGCTCCCGCACCGCCTGGAGCCCCGCCGCGTCCAGGGGCCGGAAGGCCGCGGCCGCCTGTAGCGCGGCGTCCTGTTCGTTCGGGAAGCCCATCCCCAGCAACATCACGTCCGGCTCCAACGTGAGCGTGTACCGCACGCACTCCTCCACCGACAGGTGCGGCAGCACCGGCGTGCCTGGCGCCTCGCCGCCGGAGCCCACCTTGCCGCGCGGACGCGCCTGGAGCGGCCGGCCGTAGCCCTCCGTGTCCCCCAGCAGCTTGCCCGCGCCGAACGTCTTGAAGGACACCACGCCCACGCCGTGCTCCCGCGCCAGGGGCAGCACCTCTTCCACGTAGCGCGCGTCCACGAACGGCCCCAGGGGGAACATCACCACGTCACACCGCCCGGAGCGCAGCGCCGCCACCAGCGCGTCCGGGTGGTGACAGGAGATGCCCTTGAAGCGCGCCTGGCCCTTCGCCACGCACGCCTCCAGCTGCTCCAGCGCGCCGCCCGGCCGGGCCAGTTCCTCCCACTGCGCCAGCGACTTCACCGCGTGCAGCGCGAACAGGTCCACCGACGGCAAGCCCAGCCGCCGCAGGGAGTCCTCCACCTGCGGCGCCACCGGCGCGTCCAGCACGTCCACCTTGTCGATGACGAACACGCCCTCGCGACGGCCGCGCAGCGCCTCCCCCACGACCTCCTCGCTCAAACCGTCCTCGTAGCCGGGCGCGGTGTCGATGACGTTGAGCCCCGCGTCCAGCGCGCGCACGAGCGTGGCGACCAGCTCCTCGCGCGGCACCGTGCGGTCCGCCAGGTCGCCAAGGCCCACCGCCGTCGCGGTGAAGCCCGTGCGCCCCAACGGGCGGCGCGGGGTGAAGCGGGGAAGCGAAGTCGAGGTCATGCGGAAGTCCTCACGGAGGAGGAACAGCATTTCACCGCGAAACACGCCCCGCGCGGTTCTTGTCCCAGATGGCCCCCAGGATGAGCAGGTAGGCCACCAGGCGCACGACGTACAGGTAGTGGATGCGCTCGGTGTCCAGGTCCGGCCCCAACACCGTGCTCAGCACGTTGTGCAGCCCCATCAGCGTGAAGGCCAGCGAGAACAGCGCGAACAGCCGGTCCTTCGACTGACGGTAGAAGTGCAGGAAGAACAGGGCGCACGCGAGGAACGCCATCATCACCGCGCCGTCGAGCAGGGTCTTCAACATGCTCAGGACACATCCCAGATGAGGCCGAAGAGCAGCACGCCGCCCCCCACGAGCGACGCGAGGGTGCGCGCCAGCGACAGGTCCTCCGCCGGGATGAGCACCAGGTCCACGAAGAGCAGCACGTTGTTCACCGTGAGGACCGAAAAGCACAGGCCGCTATAGAGCAGCAGCTTCATCCGCGTACGCCGCCAGGCCCTCAGGAGCAGCACCGCGCATGCCGCGCTCGTCAACGCGCACAGGATGTAGACCGCCTCAGCCATGTCCGTCCTTGTCCTTATCCTGCTTGAACACGAACGCGTCCGCGAAGCCCCGCACCCGGTCCATCGGGCGTGAGAAGATGAACGAAATCACACTCACGCGGCGCGCCGCGTACGCGCTCGCCAGTTCCGCCGTTGCCTGCACGTCGTCCGACCGGTCGGGGCTGAACCGGTAGGCGTCCGCCACCCCATCCTGGAGCAGCAGCCCTCCCGTCTTCAGCTCCGCCATGCGGCGGGCCGCCGAGGCTTCGGTGATGCGCAGCTCCAGGGCCACCGCCGACGCCGACCACGCCCGGTCCGTCCGGGCGCGAAGCAGGAGGAGTACCTCCAGCTTCTCGATGGAATCGATGTGCGTCGTGATGAAGCGCTGGACCCGTGAAGAAAGGCCGGCGTCAGTCACGTCTCCACCTATGGACCCAGATACTTTGTGAATCAACCTTTCTATTCATGGCGGTTGTTAACAGTTTCACACCAGCGGTCCCCTGCCTGGTCCGGATGCGTCACGGCAAGGGGTGCCTGATTCCGCCTAGTTGCGCACACGGGGGGCGGGGGCGCGGACGCGGACGTCCATGCGGGCATCGCCGGCCACCATGCTGCTCAGGGCCTCCGGCTGGGTCGGGGACAGGCGGGCCACGGCGCGCAGGGCGGCCACCAGGATGAGGGCCTCCAGGCTGGAGGGCACCGCCAGTCCCTGGGGCCCGGCCTTCACGGGCAGGGGCAGCCGGGGCAGGCGGTTGGCGGCGGACAGCGCCTCCACGGCGTAGGCGGGGCGGGCCTCCAGCGACACGGTGATGGCGGGCAGCGCCTTCGCCTCCGCTTCCGCGCCGTGCACCTGGAGCTCCAGCAGCCGCCCCAGCGCGCCGGGGGACAGGTAGAGGGCCAGGCCGGACGGGCCTTCGTCGTCGCCGTGGAAGACGCAGCCCTCGTAGGTGTGCTCGTGCGCGCCCGTCACGTCCACGACGAAGGCCTGGCTGTCATCCCAGTGCGTCCAGGGCCGGGCGTCCCAGAACTCCGTGGCGGCCTGGACGAAGAGCAGGGCCTTGTCGCTGCCCAGCCCGGACACGCCCATCTGCCCCCACGCGAGGAAGGTGGCGATGGCTGCCCGCGCGGAGAGCGCCGCGGGGGACGGGGGCGCCACGGCCAGGCCCAGCTCGGCGGCGGCGTCCGCCAGCGCGGGCTCGCAGGACACCTGGGACGGCTCCAGGCCGGCGAGGAGGGCGCGCACGCCGGCGGCGTCCGTCTGTTCGAAGACGGGGGCGGACGGCTCGCCCGTCTCGCCGATGCGCAGGTAGACACCGGTGGTGCCCACGGAGAGGGGCACCGGCCCCAGCTTCAGCAGGTGGAACATGGTGGACCCTCCCGGCGCGTGGCGCGCCTCACCCTCCCCGGACGCGGGAGTTCGCGTCCAGGGACTTGCGGACCATCTTCATCAGGGCGCGGATGTCGAACGGCTTCTGGAGGAACTCCATGGCCGGGTGCAGGCGCTTGAGGCCGTTGACGTCCACGGCGCTCATGCCCAGCACGGGGATGTGGCGCAGCGACGGGTCCTGCAGGATGCGTTCAATCAGCGCGGGGCCGTCCAGCACGGGCATCATCCAGTCCGTCAGCACCAGGTCCGGCTTCACCTCCGCCATGCGCTCCAGGGCCTCGCGGCCATGGGACGCCGTGAGCACGCGGTAGCCCTCCTCCCTCAGGAGGTCCGCGAGCGCCTCCAGGATGCCCTGCTCGTCATCCACCACCAGCACTGTCTCGGTCGCGGGAACCACGGGTCCTCTGGGGGTCAGGAGTGGTTGCCCGGAAAGCGGGCGAGGCCGGTGAGCAGCAACTCGGGCGACGGCTGGAAGGGCGGCTGGATCTCGATTCCCTGGGAGGTGATGAGGAACTCGCGCAGCGTCGGGTCGTAGTCCGCGTCGCGCAGCTTGAAGATGGAGAGCAGCCGCCGCAGGCGGCCATTGAGCTCCAGGTGGCGCATGAACAGCAGGTTCTCCGCCACGCCGGACAGGCCCGTGCCGAGGGGCACGTCCATGTCCGGGCCGAAGAGGCGCGGAGTCTCCAGCGTGAAGACGGTCGTCACGCCGTGCCGTCTCAGCTCCTGCGTCAGCGCGGCGAAGAAGGGGCTGATGCGCGCCGGCTCGTGCGTGGTCTCCACCATGGCGCTCAGGCCGTCCACGAACAGGCGCTTCACGCCACGCTTGCGCACGTCCTCCAGCATGTGGTGCGCCACCAGGTCCAGGTTGCACTCGGCGGGCATGTTCCACTGGAGCACCAGCCGGCCGTCCTTCACCGCGTTGCCCAGCGACAGCCCCACGTTGGCCGCCTTGTGCAGCAGCCGGTCCGGCCCCTCGTAGAAGCTCACCATCAGGCCGGGCTCGCCCAGGCGCAGGCCCTCCGCCAGGTGGCTCGCGCCCAGCAGCGTCTTGCCGCAGCCCGGCGGCCCCATCACCAGCGTGGTGGACGCCGCGGCGATGCCCTCCGGGATCATGGCGTCCAGCGTGGGCACGCCGAAGCGCACCCGCTGCGTGCCCCAGTCCGGCGGCTGCACGCGGCTGGCCATGGACTCCAGGCGGGGGAACACCTCCAGGCCAGCCTCGGAGATGCGGAAGTGGTGCGAGCCATTGAGGCTGGCGCTGCCCCGGAACTTGCGCACCTGGAGCTCGCGCCACGAACGCATGGCCGCCGTGCGCTCGCGCAGCTCCAGGATGCCGTCCACCATCGTGTACTCCGGGTGCACGGTGGGGCCCACGCTGCTCGTGAGCAGGAGCGCGGTGAAGCGCGACAGGCCGGCGGACACCTGGAGTTCGTGGATGAACTTCTTGAAGTCGCGGCTGCTGCCCGCGGCCTCCTGCGCCTGCACCAGGCCGTCCAGCACCAGGATGCCCGCGCCGTGGTTGCGCATCTCCCGGCGCAAGAGCTCCAGCAGGCCCGGCAGCCCCTGCTCCTCCAGCATGCGGAAGCCGCTGACGTAGTAGATGCGCTGGGGAAGCTGGGCGGCGTCGAAGAACGCCATGCTGCGCAGGTTCGCCAGCATGCGCGAGTGCGACTCCGCCAGCAGCGTCACGTACAGGCAGCGCGTGCCCTGCTGGGCCTGCGAATAGCAGAGCTGGTTGGCGAAGATGGTCTTCCCCGCGCCGGGTTCCCCCACGACGATGTAGACGCCCGACGCCACCAGGCCACCGCCCAGGATGGGGTCCAGTCCGGGCACGCCCGTGGCGATGCGCTCGAAGACGGGAGGGTGCTGCTCGCTAGGGGACATGGCGACCGCTCATACCGTAAAAGCCGGGGTGTCGCCCTGGGAGTTTGCACCAGGGCCCCCTTGATCGCCTGGAGCCCTCAACGTGGAAACCCTCGTCCGGTTCGCCGAAGGCCTGGGCCGCTTCTCCGCGCGCTTCGTCCCCAGCGCCTTCGCCATCGCGGTGCTGCTCACCCTGCTCACCATGGCGCTGGCCCTGGGCTGGGTGGGGGCCGCGCCGCCGGTGGTGCTGGACGCGTGGGGCGGCGGCTTCTGGGAGCTGCTCACCTTCTCCATGCAGATGGCCCTGGTGATGTTCACTGGTTATCTGCTCGCGCTCACGGCGCCTGTGAAGGGGCTGCTCGAAAAGGTCGCCCGCCTGCCCCGGAGCCCCCGGAGCGCCACCGCGCTGATGGCGGCGGTGTCCATGGCGCTCGCGTACTTCAACTGGGGCCTGTCGCTGGTCGCCAGCGCCATGCTGGTGCGCTTCATCGCGCGCAGGCGCCCGGACGTGGACTACCGGCTGCTGGTGGCGTGCGCCTACTTCGGGCTGGGCGCCACGTGGCACGCGGGCCTGTCCGCCTCCGCCCCGCTGCTCGTCGCCACGCCGGGGCACTTCCTGGAGAAGCAGCTGGGGGTCATCCCCATTGACCGGACGCTGTTCTCCCCCTTCAACGTGGGCCTCACGCTGGCCGCGGTGGCGCTGCTCACGGCGCTGGCGTGGGCGCTGCATCCCTCCCCGGAGCGCACCGTGCGCGTGGAGCCCGCGGTGCTGGAGAAGCTGGGGGACTTCGTCCCGCCCACGAAGCCGCCAGGGCGCTTGAGCCCCGCGGAGTGGCTGGACCACGCGTGGCTGCTCAACGTCCTCTTCGGCGTGCTGGGGCTGATGTGGTTCGCGCGGCACCTGTGGCTGAACGGCGGCTGGAAGGCGCTCAACCTCAACGTGGTGAACTTCACCTTCCTCACGCTGGCGGTGCTGCTGCACGGCACGCCCGCCCGGCTGCTCAAGGCGAGCGAGGAGGCCGCGAGCGTGCTGCACGGCATCGTGCTGCAGTTCCCGCTGTACGCGGGCATCTACGGCATCTTCAAGGCCACGGGGCTCACGGACCGCATCGGGGAGCTCTTCGTGTCGCTGTCCACGCGGGAGACGTTCCCGGCCATCGTGTACCTGTACAGCGGCGTGGTGAACTACTTCGTGCCTTCTGGAGGTTCCAAGTGGGCCATCGAGGCGCCCTACCTGCTGGACGCGGCGGGGAGGCTGGGCGTGGCGCCGGAGAAGGTGGTGCTGGCGTACGCCTGGGGGGACATGGCCACCGACCTCATCCAGCCCTTCTGGGCGCTGCCGCTGCTGGCCGTGGCGCGGTTGGAGTTCAAGGACATCCTCGGCTTCCTCCTGGTGGCCTTCCTCGCGTACCTGCCGCTGGTGACGCTGGGCTTCTTGCTCTTCGGATAGGCGGGGTTGTTTCATGGTAGACAAGCACACCAAGGGGCCGGACGTGGGCCGGCTGCCTTCAACATCAACGAGGGGACCCCAAGACATGAAGAGCGTGTTCAACGGAAGCGTGCTGTGCGCGGTGCTGGGTGTGGCGTCGGTCGCGGGAGCGCAGGAGGCGGCGGCGCCGGCGGCGGAGTCCGTGAAGGCCCCCAGCGCGGACGCGGTGCGCGACACCTGGAACTTCTTCTACAAGGGCCAGGGCCAGGGCCCCGTGCTGGTGGAGGCCAAGCTCTGCACGGAGGTGGCCAAGGAAGGCCCCAACAAGTTCGAGTGCACCGCCGAGGTGGGCCCCGAGGGCGTCAAGGCGAACACCAACGTGATGCTGTGGCAGAGCTACCTGGTGCCCCAGGGCGACTCCATCGACGACCTGACGGTGCAGGTGAAGCAGGGCAACACCGTGCGCGAGACGAAGGACGTGAAGGTGAAGGGCGACGGCTGGCGCGCGCGGCAGTGGACCGGCGTGAAGCTGAGCAAGCCCGGCAACTGGACCGTCGTGGTGATGCGCGGCGACCAGGTCCTCAAGGAAGTGCCGGTGAAGGTGCTGTAGTCCTTCGCCGCGTCCAGAACATAACGCATCCATCGACGCCCGCCGGGGAGACCCGCGCGGGCGTCTTTCTTTACCGCCCACCCTCCCCCCGGTCGGCAGGAATTACCGCC
>NZ_RAVW01000016.1 GCF_003611585.1 Corallococcus exercitus
CTCCCTTCGCCGCCCGCACCGTCCGCCAGTGCAGTACCGTCTCCGTCCGAGGTGCCCCCCGCCGTGAAGGAAAGTCCCTCTGTGCCTGCCCCCAAGAATCCGTCCTCGAATCCGCCCGCTGCGAAGCCGCCCATGAAGTCCGTGCCCGCTTTCAGTCGTGGATTCCTCAAGAAGTGCGCGGAGGCGGGGGCTTTGGCCGCCGCGCTGTTGGGCTGTCCCGCGCAGCAGGTGCAGCCCACGCAGCAGAGTTGCACCACGGAGTCAGTGCGAAGCATGAAGAGGCTCGGCCTAATTGACGGCATGAGTCCCAACATCCTCGTTGATGCGAAGCAGCCCGACTTGGAATCGCCCGACGAATGCGAGGCCGCTGGCCGCGTGTGGCGAGACGGTGAGTGCCTGACCCTGCTGGGCGATGGGAAGATCGAGTCCGAAGTGCGGCGCACAATCGGCAGGTTGCCCGAGGGCTCGCGGCTCTACGGCCGAGTGTGGACGGAAGGGGCGACGGTGGTGGGCCGCTACACCCGGGCCCGTCTGCCCAATGGCGCGGAACACGACGTCTGCGTGTCACTCTCGCTCAATGGAGGCTTGGACAAGCTGCCCGGCTCCAAGCCCGGTGCTGCGCTCGTGCGTCCGGCAGACGGTGCGATCATCCTCGGAGGGGCGCAATAGGCTTTAAGCGCGAGGCTTTGAGCGCGGGGCGTAATGGCGCGTTACAGAAAGTCGCCTGAAAAAATGCCCCCAATGGCTTCAGCCACGGTGTTGCAATAATGCCGAGTCTTCAACCCGTGGCGTCCTTCTCTTTCGGGCCTACCTGCCAGTAATTTCCTTCCTGCGTGGGCGCGGCGTTCGCTCCCGCTCACCCGCAAGGAGATTGCCCTATGCCGTACTCTGGTACTTCCCTGTTTCCCGAAGGACTGGTGCTCTTTTCGCTCAAGGGTGCCACTTACGAAATGCTGGAAGACCTGGGCCCCGGTCATCATGGCGAGCGCGTCCTATCGGCCCTCCAGCGCGTCAAGGACAAGGTGGTCCGCCGAGTCATCCTCAAAGCGCTGCCGCTGTCTGACTCTGCGGCAGTGTGGAAGGAGGCACGCAAGCGACTGGAGGAAGAGATCCAGTTGGCCACCTTCCTCCGACACCCGAACATCGCCTGCGTCCATGGAGCGCACAAAGCCAAGGGCACCCTGTTTGTCATTACGGAAGCTGTCGCCGGCTTCTCGCTGAATACACTCCTTGACGTCTCGGCAGCGCGGGGGAGCTACTTCCCCGAATCCTTCATGCTGTATGTCGGGGCCAGGATTGCGGGGGCCCTGGCGCACGCGCACACCTGCCGGAGTGCGCAAGGGGAGCCACTGAAAATCGTCCACCGGGCGATTGACCCGACACGCATCCGAGTCACCTTCGATGGACAGGTCAAATTGACGGACTTTGGCGTGGCGTCCGCACGACTTCCCGGCCAGCGCACCACGCGTCGTCCCGGCACCCGGGGCGAAGTCTTTTGGGCTTCTCCGGAGGCATTGCTAGGCCAGCCCGAGGACGCGCGTTCGGATTTGTTCATGCTGGGAATGGTGCTGCTGGAGTTCGCCACCGGCAAACACCTGCTCAGTGCCTACAACCTGCTGCCAAAGGATTTATGGGTGTTGGTCCCGGAAGGGGAAACGGAACCGCTGCGCAGTGCCATCGCACGGATGAGGAACGCATGGCGCGGGGTCGATCCGGAGGAGACGATATTGCGTGCGGCCACCTTCACCCCGGCCGATGTAGAAGCGGCAACACAAACGCTTTCAGAGCCCACGCGGGCTGTCTTTCGCAAGCTGCTGCGGCGTAAACCAGCAGAGCGGCACATGTCCGCGCTGACGCTGCAAGACGATTTGGCGAAGGTGCTGCGCGCGCGCGGGAGCTTCACCGCCAGGATGGCTTCGCAGGAGATTCAAGCGGCACTGCGAGGAGCTGGCCAAGCGATGGCCGAGGATGAGGAAGGCCCAAAGAGTTTGAGGCATCAAGACTTCATCACGACGGAACCAAGCCCGGCATGAGCCTGCCTCTCAACGGACAGCGCCATGGGGTGGACGCCACGTCGCTTTGAATTCGTGGAGCCCCCGCCCGGCGCTCAGGAGTGGCAAGCGCTAGGGGCTGTCCCTGATCTCCGGTCCGGAAATTCAACCTGCCGGATCGAACATCGGGGTTGGACCCAGCTTCGGGGTTGGACCCAGCTTCGAGGTGCATCAGGAGCTACCCGTTACGACAAGACAGCGACCTGCTACCTCGGTTTGGGAGTCTCTTTGCGAAAAGGGTGCGGTAATTTCAATGCATTCCGAGCGAAGTTGCACTCTGCGTAATCTTTGCCAATGCGCTTTATCATCGCGGGCTGGTCACCTTCAAAATTCTCTTGTTGGAGAAGATAAAATGCAAACCGATCTCCTTGAGCTAAAAGGCAGTCAGCCTCAGCATAGCCCGACGTTTGTGCCGAGAAACCCCAAGTAGCAACACCGGAAAACTGCTTGCCCTCGGCGTCCTCTAAAATTACCTCTTGAACAGGCACCTTCTTCTCAACAAGAGCGCCGGGCTCTCTCCAATTTCGATACTTGCCATCAGCTCCTTTTTGGAGGACCAACTCGCTTCCCCAACTCCGGGGGGCATTGGCTCCAATCACCGTCAAAAATCGGAAACGAGGCCCGACGCAGATAGCACCAGTTCTGCGGTGGATGAATTTGAGACCTGTGGCATGGAAGTCGGCTTTTCCTAGCTCGTCGTCTTTCTTGACCGTCTGCGTGCAGTTCGAGTCGTCAGGGCCATAACGGAAAAGATGCACGTGGTGCAGCTCTTCGTCCTGATCTCTAAGCGTGACATAAATCGAGCCTTCGCCTCCAGGTTCAATGGCTACAACTACGTAGTCTGTGGTCGATGCTCTGGCATGCCGACGAGTAGTAGTCGTCACTTGGGGGGTGCAAGCCAGGATAAAGATCGCGAGTAAGGAACATGATTTCATCCGCCAGATTAGAGTCTAGTCGCCTGTGCTGACGCAACTGAGAATGGCTGAAGCATCAACCGCCACTGCACGCCCGTCTTCACGCGCCAGATGACGGCGTTGATGAAGTCGCGTTCCCCACGCTTCGAGGGAGGACCGCTGCGCGAGCCCAGCAAGGGCTCGATGCGGCTCCACTCGGCATCGCTCAGTTCATGTCAGCGCACAGCCAGCGTTGAACATGCCTGACGCTGGCTGGCAACCTCCTGATGCCTCTCGAAGCCGGGTCCAACTCCAATGTTCGATCCGGCAGGTTGAATTTTCGGACCGGAGATCAGGGACAGCCCCTAGCTCGCCCGTGGGGCACTTGTCTCCCATCCGGCCCTCCGCCGGATGCGTTGAATGTCTTTGAGAGGTGAAGCCTCCCACTCTCCAGTGCGCCAACGGGCTCGCGCTCTGTCTTCTTCGCCTGACGGTGGTACATCCCCTTGGATACCTCTTCCCATTGGCCGAGTAGCGCCGAAAAACCTCTGCGCATGCGGTGTTCATTGCGAGCTTTGCATTGTTCGGCCTGCCTCATAGGCCGCTTCGGCGCAGCGCTTCGCGTCCGAGGTGGTCCGGGGCTTGGGTCTGGCCACCCTTGCGCACCGGATGGACACCACGGGGGCCGAGGTGACGCTCGGCGCGAGTGTCCACCGCGCACCGGGCAAGCTCCACGGCCCCGAGGTAGTTCTCTACACGGGCCCTGGCCGCCACTGCGCACCGGGCAGGCTCCACGGCGCCCGGGTGGTGCTCGGGGAGGCCCGATCCGCTGGGTTCTGGTCGTGGCCCTGCCTCGCCCTGGAGGATGAAGCTCTTTCCCGCTGGGGGGCTTGATGAGGGTACATCGCGCTATCGCGCTACTCCTGCTGGTTTGGCTGACAGGCTGTGCCTCAGGGCGCGTGGTGCGCTTGGAAACGGGCCAGGGGCCGCCCATCGTCTTCACGCCTCACAGCGGCGATGCCGGGTCGGTGGAGGTGGAGCGGCGCGAGTTCAAAGCGGCCGTGGCGAGGCTGGCGCGGGGCGTGAGGCTCCCGGCCAATCCCGAGCAGGCCGCGCGGCGCCTGATGGGCGTGGACGCCCGAGGCGGCACGTACCTCTTCGATCCGCGCACCCGGCGGATGACGCCATTGGAGGGGGCGGCACTGGCCTCCGACATGCCGCCAGCGGAGGTGGAGCTGACGCGGGCATATCTGCGTTGGTGCGAGCGCACCGGGCGCAAGGGCGACTGTCTGCGCTTGCTGGCGGACAGTCCCACCGTCACCGGAGACGGGCGCTATGCGCTGGCCATGGCCATGGCTCAAGGTGTGGTCCTGGAAGAGATGCTAGATGCCTTCAAAGACATGGCTGACCCGCACGCGGCGCTCTCGGCGGCACTGTGGACCATGACCTTCTATCTAGTCCTCTGGTCGGTGCCCGAGCCCGTGTCCAAGGGCCTGGCTGCCGTGATGACGGCGACAGCCATTGTCTACCTCGGGGTGGACACCTTCTGGACGCTGATCGCGGGCTTCAAACGGCTGGTGGAAGAGGCGGACCGGGCCACCACGTTTGACGAACTCCGCGATGCGGGTGAGGGCTACGGCAAGGTGATGGGCCGGAACGCGGCGCGGGCCTTCGCGCTGCTGGCGACGGTGGCCGTCGGTAACACGGCTGCGGGCTTCGCCTCGAAGGTGCCGACGCTGCCCGGTTCAGCCCAGGCGGCAGCGCTGGCCGGGGGCCGCGCGGGTATCCGCCTTGCCGCCGTGGGCGAAGTGGGAGCGGTGGCGGTGACGGGCGAGGCTGTCACCGTGGCGCTGGCCCCCAACGCGGTGGCCATGACGGCACGGGCCATGGGGGGCGCGGCTGCCGCACCGGTAGACGCGAAGGGCCATGACCACCACATCGCTACGAACAAGTGGTGGAAGTCCACGAACAATGACGGCCCGTGGTCGCCTGAGTTTCAGAAGATTTTCGACAAGGCGGGCATGTCGCTGGACGACCCGGCCAACATCGTCCACGTCAAGGGCCACAAGGGGCCGCACCCGCTGGCGTACCACGAGCGAATTTTCGAGCGGCTGACTGGTGCGACAAGAGGGTGCCGCACCATGCAGCAATGCCGCGAGGCGCTGACAGAGGAACTCCGCAAGTTGGGGCAGGAAATAGCCACTCCAGGCACCAAGCTCAACAGGCTGGTGACGGGCACCTAGTAGGGCCAGAATGGTCAACATGCCGAAGCGGTACTTCAAGCTTGCCGTCGATATGTCCGTCAAGGGCCGTTGGTCGCTCGGAATGCTCGCGGATCTTCAGGGCCGGGAGTTGGACGACCCGTGGGCGTTCACGGATGGAAGGCCCCTTCCCGACCCGGGACGCTTGACGCTTCCCGTTACCAACCCGGGAAGGGCGGTGGACTTCAGTTATGGGGGCATCGCTACCCCGGTGGTACATCCCAGGGTCGCGTCCGTCTTCGCCCAGCTCGCTCCCGAGGACGTACAGCTCTTCCCTGTGTGGATTGAGGGTCAACCTGAGCCGTTCTGCGTCCTCGTAGCCAACAAGTTGATTCGCTGCATTGACAACGAGGCTTGCGAAGAGGTCCAGATATGGACGCCAGAGGATGGGCGACCTGAGAAGGTCGGACAGTACCGGGATATATGGGGCTTGCGCATTGCCCCCTCGAAGGTGGCCGACTTCAAGGTGTTCCGTACCTGGGGATGGCCCATCGTCCTAATCGTCCGCGAGGAAGTCCGCGACGCACTTGAGCGCATGGGCGCCACGGGAACGAAGTTTGAAGAAGTTTGAGGGCAGGTGCCACGGCTCTGAGGTGGTTCTCGGTGCCAGTGCTGGTCGCCGCTGCGCACCGGGTGGGCTCCACGGCCCAGGGAGCGTCGCGTACCCTCCGGGAGAGCAGCCTACCTGTGGCGGACACTCGCGTAGGTGCTAGGATAAAACGTGACTGTGCCGTTCATTCGTCCGAATTACTGCTCGGCTGCATTAAGTTCATCAGCGCAACGGCCCACCAGTCGCCCGAAGCTGCTTTAAGCACGCGAATCAAAACCTGACGGAGGCAAGCCCAAACCATGGTGGACTTCAAGAAGCGGCTAGGCAAGCAACTTGGCGCCAAGAGCACAGACCCATTCAAGATCTACTCCACTCTAGATCGCGCAAGCGATAAGGGCCCTCTTCGGCCTGTCCAAGAGGCGGTCCTCAAGGAGTGGCACGACTCAAGAAGAACCGATCGCAACTTGATTCTCAAGCTACATACAGGGCAAGGGAAAACCCTCATTGGGCTCTTGATGCTTCAATCCAAACTCAATGAGGGAAAAGGCCCCGCGCTCTACCTCTGCCCCAACTACTTTCTTGTCAATCAAACGGTCGAGCAAGCAGCACAATTTGGCATTAAAGTTGTTACATCGCCACGCAAAGGAGGACTGCCCGACGAGTTTCTGCAAGGGCAGGCAATTTACGTCACAGTCCCCCACAAGCTATTCCATGGCGAAACACAGTTTGGACTAGGCCCTAAATCGAGCCCCGTTCCGACTCTCCTGATGGACGATGCACACGCCTGCATCGACACCATAAAAAACCAATGCACAATCAAGCTTGACCGCGAGAAAAACAGCACTGCATACCACGAAATCCAACGACTCTTTGAAGCTGAACTGCGCGACCAAGGCGAAGGGACGTTTGCAGACCTACAAAACAAGGCATACAGCGCTTATTTGCCGGTTCCGTATTGGGACTGGAACGAAAAAGCCAACGAGGTTGCACAGATTCTATCAAAAAGCAAAGATCAGAACGCCATTAGATATCCGTGGCCGCTGCTGCGCGACAATTTGCGGAATTGTCTGTGCCTGATCTCAGGTTCGGAGTTGGTAATTAGTCCTTATCTTGTTCCGCTGGACATGTTCGGCAGCTACTCCAATGCTCAGCATCGCATATTCATGTCCGCCACCGTAACCGATGACTCCTTCCTCATAAAGGGACTCGGCCTCGACCCAGCAACAATTGAGAATCCTCTCGTTGATAAGAACGAGACTTGGTCAGGCGAAAAGATGATTTTGGTACCGTCCCTCATTCACGAGAGACTTGGGCGAACAGAAATAGTTGAAGCCTTTGGCAAACCCGTCGTCAACCGAAAACATGGGGTCGTAGTACTGTCCCCCAGTGCTCGCAAGTGCGCCGACTGGGAAAAATATGGTTCAACCATCACAACCCTTGAGACAATCGAGACGGCGGTTGAATCGCTCAAAAAGAAGAATTACGATAAGGCCCTCGTAATCGTAAACAGATATGACGGAATAGATCTTCCTGATGAGAGTTGCCGAGTTCTCATCATGGATTCAAAGCCGTTCTCAGAAGAACTCCTCGACCGATACGTCGAAGATCGGAGAACTGGCAGCGACCTTGTCGTCAGTCGAACGGCGCGTGTAATCGAGCAAGGACTAGGCAGAGCAGTCAGAGGAGAAAAGGATTACTGCGTAATTGTTTTGACTGGCCCAGATCTTGTCCAAATACTTCGCAGTACCAGTACACGCGGATTCTTCTCAAGGCAGACTCAGACTCAGATAGAAATAGGTCTTGAGATCGCAGACATGGCGCGCGAAGAGATTGAGGGGGGCAAAAAACCGATTGAAGCGTTTTTCGGAATCATCGGCCAATGCCTGAGCCGCGACGAGAACTGGAAAGAGTTCTACATAGAGAAAATGGACAGGGTGCATGAAGCCGCCATTGCACCACGCAAGGCCATTCTCGACGTGTTGCAATCCGAACTCCAAGCAGAACAAGCCTTCCAAGATCGAAACTACGACGAAGCCATACTTGTCATCCAAAGCATCATCGACAAATACGCAAAAGACGATGCCGAGCGTGGATGGTATCTACAGACTATTGCCCGATATTACTACGCGCGAAACAAGATTGAAGCCAACAAGCGTCAGATTGCAGCGCACAAACGAAATCGTTCGCTCCTAAAGCCCAAAGAGGGAATGGAATTCTCCAAACTTGTTCCCCTACCACAGAAACGGGTGGAGAATGTCATCGAATGGATCCGTGCTCTCGGATCAAAAGAAGCTCTCAAGGTAAAGATCGAAGGAATTCTCTCGCGCCTGAGCTTCGGAGTAGAAGCTGACCGGTTTGAAGAAGCGCTTGATGATCTGGCGCGTGCTCTCGGCTTCAATGCAGACAGGCCGGACAAAGACTGGAAGCAGGGCCCAGATAACCTTTGGGTACTGAGAGACAACGAGTACCTTCTGATTGAATGCAAGAATCAAGTAGAGGTTACGCGCGCAGAGATAAACAAGGATGAAACCGAGCAAATGAACCGTTCCATTGCTTGGTTCGAGCGCCACTATTCGGGAGCGAGCGTAAAGCGCATCATGATCCATCCAGCGAAGAAGGGCTCGTCTGCGGCAGCTTTTCTTAGCGAGGTCGAGATCATGCGCGCACAGAAACTCGACAAACTCCTCAAGAACGTAAGATCTTTCTTTCAAGAGTTTGGCAATCTGGACTTGAAAGATATTTCCGATCTCAAGGTGCAACAGCTCTTGGAAGTCCATCACCTCTCAATCGAGGAACTCGCTTCCAATTACTCCGAGAAGCCCTATATGGCACCA
Organism: Corallococcus exercitus; assembly: GCF_003611585.1. Lineage (GTDB taxonomy): Bacteria > Myxococcota > Myxococcia > Myxococcales > Myxococcaceae > Corallococcus > Corallococcus exercitus. The sequence continues at coordinate 8,590 of NZ_RAVW01000016.1, forward strand.
AAGACATAGAGAATTTTCTTGGGCCGAAGAAGTACGGAGCGTGGAGCAACTGCTCGATCCCCTCCTCAAGCACCGGTCGCTAGGTGTGGTTCTCACGCTGAGCACGCCCCCCCCGGAGGGAACTTCGAGCACCCTCCGGGAGAGCAGCCTACTTGCCCTTCAAACAAGCTTTGGGTAAGTGCCTGGAATCACGCCGGAACCGTAAGAGTCCAGCCTGTGCTCAGTAGGAGAACCACACCCCGGTCGCGGTGGGCGGGCGGGCCGGTAACCCGGATGCGACGGGGCTAGACCCAGGCTCAAACCGCGCGGCATGCTCGGGTCCTGGCTGTCGTGCGTTGCCGCTACTCTGTCCGAGGTGCCACGGGTGCCGGGCACTCACAGCGCGCAGCAGCGCCCCGCAGCGCTGGTTCTATGCGTAGAGCGGCTATCCCGAGGGACCAAAAAAGAACCAAATCCAATGGACGGTCCTGGACTCGCCCGGACAGGAGGTCGCCCCCATTTTCAGAGGGAGAACCGAGTGGGCGGCCGGATTCCCGAGTAGGGACCAAATCCGCCTACGAGGCTTCGATTCCCTCCGCCTCCACAGTGAGAAGCCTGGCAATCCAGTACGGATTGCCAGGCTTTTTCTTTGCCAGCGGTCGCGGCAGCGCCCTTCCAGCATCGTTAACAGGTCGCCGTCTCTCCTTGTCCGACAAGCACGCACGAGTCGAGCCGCTCCCAGGGCGCGTAGAATTTCACGCGCTTGAAGCCCGGTCCGCCTGGAGGCTGATCTGCACATGGGACGGTATCAACTCGCGCGGTCGCAGGAGCACCAGAGCCTTGGTCAGTTGCCGTTGGACGCCGCAGCGACGGACGCTCTGCCCACGGCTTTCGACTATTTTCTAAGTCACAACAGTCGCGAGAAGCAGGCCATTGAGCAGATCGCCGAGCGACTCCTGGATGATCACAGCCTGCGTGCGTGGATTGATGTTTGGGCCATCCCAGCGGCGTCGGACTGGAATATGGAAATCCAGCGCGCCCTGCACTCCTGCAAAGCTTGCCTCGTGTTCCTTGGCCCGCACGGCTGGGGCCCCTTTCACGAAGCGGAAACCAAGGCGGCACTCGCGCGGCGCCTCGCCGAACCGAGCTACCTCGTCCTTCCCGTGCTGCTGCCCGGCGCGACCGCCGAAGATATCGACAGACTTGATGTGATGGCGGGAGAACTCCACCGTGTGGATATGCGGGCCACCGGATTGGAGGACTCCGAACCCTACCAGCGCATCTCTTCGGCACTGGGCCGCGGTGAGCCGGGAGCCCCGTTCCCTCTGGGACGCCCTCGACTCTCACCTTACATCATCCGCCGGGATGCACGTCGCTGGGCCGCCCCGGGCGGGCGCAAACGCAATGACGACCTGCTCTACCGGGGCCGCGAGCTGGCCGAGGCGCTTGAGTTGTCCCGGGCCTATCCGGGACAGCTGGACGCCCAGGCACTTGAGTTCCTTCAAGCGTCCGAACATGCGGCCTTGATACGGCGCAACACCCTCATTGGGTTGCTGGCGTTGGTCATCCTGTTGCTCGGTGGCGCGAGCGTCTGGGCCGAACTCAACCGACGCGAGGCGCAGCATCAGCTCGCCAACCTCTTCCTTGAGCAAGGACGCCAGGCGCTGACAGGGGGGAGCGAGACGGCGGCGCTGTACCTTACACGAGCCATTGCGCTTGGGGCTGACAGCCCTGTTTCGCGGAGAATGCTGTCGGTGGCGACATCCGAGCTGAAAGGGCGTGAAGCTCTCCTGGTCGCTCACGACAACCGGCTCGTCAGCCTGGACACAGACAAATCTGGAACAAGGCTCGTCACTGCGGGGCACGACGGCAGGATTCAGCTCTGGTCCTTTCCAGAGGGTCGACTTCTCCGCACGTTGGCCGAGGAGCCCGTCCCAATCGGAGTTGTTCAATTCGACCCGGAGGGACGCCGCATCCTCTCTGCCACACATGACGGACGACTGATTCTCTTCGATGCCGCCACGGGAAGAGAGCTGTTCAACATCCAGGCTCACACCTCCGTCATCTCAGGCGCCGCTTGGAGCCCGGATGGAAGCGTCATCGCCACGGCATCATATGACAACGCTGTTGGACTCTGGCGTTCCACGGATGGAAAGTCATTGATGAGCGGGACACATGAGCAATCCGTTGACGCCCTGCGCTTCGCTCCGGATGGCCGCTGGTTCGCGACAGGAGGGGGCGAAGGACAGGTGCTGCTCTGGAAGGTGTCCCAACCCGGGCTGCAGCGTCGACTGGACACCAAGGCAGGAATGGTCTGCGACATCGCCTTCACCCGGGACGGCAATACAGTCGCGGCCGGCACTGGAGAGGGGGCCCTCATCATTTGGGACATCGCGAGCGGCACCGAGCGCTGGCGGTTCAAGACCCGAGATGGCTCGTCCATGGTCTCTGTCGACATTTCGCCAGACAGCAAGTGGGTAGCAGCATCCACTTCGAACGGCAAAACGTACCTGAAGAGGCTGGGCAACCAGAACGACCACGTCGATGAGTTCGAATCCGGAGACTACGCAAGCGTGGTGAGGTTCGACGCTGGCAGCAGGCGTCTGCTCACTGCGGATTGGGGCGGCCATGTCCGAGTCAGGGACCTCGCTAGCGGGAGTACGCTGTTGCTGACAGCAGGGCCGCTCGGTGCCGTTTACTCGGCTGCCTTTGACGTGACGGGGAAATGGATCGTGGCGGGTGGAACGCGAGGGCATGCCGTCATCTGGGACCTGGAACAACGCTTCCAGACGGGCCCCTGGGTGCTCCAATCGCATGCGCTGGAAGTCAATCAAGTGGTCTTCACTTCGGATGGCAAGCACCTCCTTTCGGCCGGAGACGACGGGAGAGCGGTTGATTGGAGAATGAGTGCATTGAATCCTGCGGTCCAGTTGGGGCCTCGGCGGAGCGTGGCGATTCAATCTATTCACAGCTCACCCTTGAAGGACTGGGTCCTGACCACCTCAAAGCAGGGATTGTGGCTTTCACAGCTGTCGAAACCCGAGGCCGCTCCGTTGGCTTTGGAAGGGTGTGCGTTGTCTAGGGATGGCTTCTTCACACCGCATGCGGTGTTTTCTCCAGATGGGCTGCATGTAGCCTCCACTTGCGTGGACGGCAAAGTCGTACTGTGGCGCGTTGGCACGGCGCAACCCACTCGGCGGATACCCACGCAATCGTCCCGACTGATGGACCTGGTATTCGATACAACCGGGGACACACTGGCCACCGCCGGAGAAGAGGCAACGGTACAGCGGTGGTCAGCTCAGGACGGTCGCTTGCTGGGAACGTATACGGGAGCTACTCAGGCTTTTCGCGGTGTGAGGTACTCACCCTCGGGGAAGCGGCTGGTGGCATGCCAGCTTTCTGGTTCTTGCCTGTCCTGGCTATTGGAGGAGCCCCAGAAGCCGACGAGATTTTCAGGACACGGAGGATACATCGAGGCGATGGATATGCATCCCAGCCAGGAACTGCTTGTGACGGCGGGGGATGACCATTCGGTGCGTCTCTGGGACCTGACTCGCGGCACACAGGTGGCCTTGCTTACAGGTCATGGCGCGACGGTCAAGAGTGTCCGGTTCTTCCCTGCTGGAGACCTGCTCGCGAGCGCTGGTGCGGATGGGGCCGTGCAGCTGTGGTCAGTCAATGAGCGGATTCATCTCGCCACTTTCTCCCTGGGAAAGGCCGTTCTCGACTTCGTCGAGCCCTCAACGGACGGCCATTTGCTGGCGGTGGGAAGCGGCCCAGCTGCGGAACTCTGGCTCATTCCTCTGATACCCGAGACGCGCGACCCAGTGGAGCTGACGGCATGGCTCTCGCTGCGCTTGGCCGATACGCTGACGGATTCCAGGCTTGCCCCTCGTCTCAAGCCCGTAGCCACCCAGCCTCCACCGCACTAAAGAGGTTTCCGGCTCGCTGTCCTTGAGTTGCCTGTGCGTCGCCGCCCGGTTGACGAAGCTGAGGCGTGCAGCATGGGGGGGTTAGTGGCACATGCTGTCCCCGTAAACGTCAATGGTGGGATCTGAATTGGAGAGGGTCATGGACGTTCCGCAGCTCCTCGTGGCGTCGCCGCTGGAGGTCTTCGAATGGGTCACTGGGAAAAAGGACGCTGAAGTCGTGCAGCTCGTCCTCAAGGCCTCGCTCTTCATCCCTCCAGGCAAGGTGCGCCGGAAGCCAGTCATGCTCCCCGACTGTGTGCGCACGTCGAATGCGCATCACCCGGGAAAGAGGAAGGGCGACACTTCCGACTGGAAGGGGAGAACGGTCAAGGTCTGCGACAACACGACCGCGCGGAATGCGTTCGGCCGGTACATTGGCCGTTCGATGAACGGAGAAAGTCGCGAGGTTGCGGTGGGTTGGGAGGTGGCACACATCTGGGGCACGGTGCACGACCCTGAATACTTCACCGCTGGATGGAACATGTACCTGATTCCCGGCTTCCTCCGAGTCCTCACGGAGGAGCAGGCCCAGATTCCACTCTTCGCGAGGTGCCTTCACTTCGTCGCGTGGAATTTGTTCTTCAAGGACCCGGTGGCCGTGCCGGCGATACTGCCCCCGCCGCCATCAACGGACGTTCCTGAGTGGCTCCTCACGTTCGAACCGCGCTTCGCGAGCGCAAGCTAACTCCTACAGCTGTAGTTCGGAAGACTCCGCAGTCCTCCCCCTGTTGAAGAAACAAGAGGGGGAGGAGCGAGACTTCCCATGCAGCAGCCATCAGCCACAGAAGAGCAGGCACCGGAAGTCCGGCTGGTTGGCCGTCTCGTGGCGGAGCTGGAGGCGGTAGGCGTCTGGCTGCAGCCGCACTTCCGCAGGCGCGAGGCCCATGCCACTGCGGTCGAGTACGTGAAGGCCCTCCTGGGACGGGCACAGCGCAAGAATCTGTGGGGCCTTTCGGAGGATGCGGGGCATCGAGCGCCCTATGCCTTCCAGCACCTGCTGCTGCGAGCGAAGTGGGATGCGGATGCCGTACGCGACGACGTGCTGGAGTACGCTCGCAGGGCATTGGGCGAAGACGGCATCCTGGCAGTGGACGAGACGGGCTTCCTGAAGAAGGGAGAGAAGTCCGTGGGCGTGGCGCGCCAGTTCACGGGCACCGCGGGAAGGTGGAGAACGCGCAAGTGGGCGTCTTCCTCTCGTACGTGACGCCTCGCGGGCATGCGCTGGTGGATCGGGAGCTGTACCTGCCGGAGCCCTGGACGGAGGACGCAGCCCGCCGCCAGGCGGGAGGCATTCCGGACGAGGTGGGCTTCGAGTCCAAGCCGGCCCTCGCACAGGGAATGCTGCAACGGGCGCTGGGCGCAGGACTGAAGCCGGCGTGGGTGGTGGGGGACGAAGTCTATGGACGCGACAGCACACTGCGCCGCTTCCTCGAAGACTTACGCCAACCCTATGTGCTGGCCGTGGCCTCCAATACGCACGTCTGGCGCGGCTTCTACCAGGTGAAGCCGGGCGACATGGTGCAGGAGGTCCCTCCTGAGGCCTGGGTGCGCCTGTCCGCGGGGGCGGGCACCAAGGGCCCGCGCCTCTATGATTGGGCACGCATGCGTCTCAACCGGCACCTGGGCCTGTCGCGGTGGCTGCTCTTTCGCAGAGGCCTCGCGGACGGGAAGGTCGCCTTCTACGTCGCCCATGCCCGGCGCAATGCCTCACTGGAGTCGATGGTGCGCGCGGCGGGCAGTCGGTGGGCCGTGGAGGAGGACTTCGAATCCGCCAAGAACGAGGTGGGCCTCGCCGACTATGAGGTGCGCACCTGGACGGCCTGGCATCGGCACATGACATTGTGCCTGGTGGCCCACGTCTTTCTCGCCGCCGCGCGTGCCGTGGCCAATCAGCAACTCCAGGAGGGACTGCCCCCAAAAGCGCTCGGCCTGCCGAGGCGCAGCAACCCCATGCGCGCGTTTCTCGCCCGGCGCGGCCTTCACTGACTGCCTTCGTCCGCTACTCCGTACAGGAAGTGCGAGTGCTTCTGGTATCGCTTCTGCGGCTTGTGGTGACTCCGCTTGCGCACGTCCTCGCGTGGAGTCGCTGGCGACGCCACCACCAAGCCGTGGCCATGCAGTGCCACTATCGGACCCGAAAGGCGCGGTTCAAACTGCAGCTGTAGGAGTAACGGAGAAGGAGCTGAAGAAGGGGCGCAAGCTTCAGCTGGACTTTCGCAGAGGTGCACCGCCAGGTCGGAATGCCCGGGACGGGCTTGCGTGGAGTCCCGGGCGCTCCTGCCCCCGGACTACATCGGGGTCACACATCCCGGCTGGGCAATGGCACACCACTGGCTGGCTTCATTGACACAGACGCTGTCCCAGGCCGTGGTGCAGCAATACGAATCCCGCGTGCACACGGTGTTGACGCAGCTGCTGCACGTCTTGACCAGCGCGGTGCCCGCAGTGCACACGTTGTGCGAACAGGCCGGAGCGTTCGGCGTGCAGACGTTGTTGCTGCCGCAGGTCTGTCCTGAACCACAGGTGCCGCAGCTCAGCGTTCCACCACAGCCGTCGGAGAGGGTGCCGCAGTTCTTGCCCTGGGCCGTGCAGGTCGTGGGCGCGCAGGTGGCCGTCGGATCGAAGACCTCCACGCTGGAGAGCGCCTGCATGGTGCCCTGGGCGTTGTAGGTGGTCCCGGCGATGAACAGGACGCGCCCGTCCGCCAGCGCGATGGTGGGGTGGTTGGTGCGCCCCTGGGTGATGGACCCCACCGTGATCCAGCTCCCGGTGGAGGGCGTGTAGAGTTCCACGCCGTAGGTGTTGAACGAGCCTCCCGCCATCAGGATGCTGCCGTCAGGGCGCGTCACCGACGGCGCCGACGAGTGCGTGACGGTCGTGCTTCCCGTGTTCGTCCAGGTGTTGGTCGCCGGGTCGTACAGCTCCGCCACCGCCGTGTAGCCCGCTACGAGCACCTTCCCGTTGGCGAGCAGGTGATGCCGGCCACGACGAGCACGCTGCCATCCTGGAGCTGCGTGGCCGTATGGGAGCGGCGCGCGGTGGCCATCGAGGGGCCACTGCTGGAAGTCAGGGTGGCCGGATCGTACAGCTCCGTGGAGGCCATCTCCCCGGAGGGCGTCCCGCCTCCCGCCACCAGCACCTTCCCGTTGCCGAGCAGCGTGGCCGTGTGCTGGTAGCGCACGGACAAGAGGGACCCTCCACCGACGACGACAGCCGACGACTGGGAGGCTTCGAGCCGGTCGTCCGGCAGCTCCTCGGTGGCAGGAATTGAGGGTCCGCACGCGAAACAACACAACAGCGGAACGACCACCAACGACTTCCAATACGACAGGGACATGCAGTGCTCCTGCGGGGGTGAGGCCAGGAGCATCGCACGCGGATTCTCAGAGGAGAGGCACCCGGCAGGTGTGCCTGCGCACGGCGCACCCGCCAGGTGTCGCACCCGAAAAACCGTGCCGTGTCTCAAAACGCGACCTGGAAGCGAGACATCACGACGTTCTCCGCTTCCCTGTCACCGTCCAGGGCCCCGCCCACGAAGTCCGTGCGGTGGTAGTTCAACGCGAAGCGCACGCGCCGGTTGAAGGCAAACAGCGTGGCGACTCCGAAGGCCCGGGCCTGGCTCACGGATCGCGTGGGGTCCGCGAAGACGGGGAACGCGTCGTCGTCCATGTCCAGGCCCTGGTAGCGCACGGAGATCTCCAGCGCCCCTCCCCTGCCCGTCTTCGGGTCGAAGGGGCGGCGGGGCTTGGGCCCTGTGAAGGACGCGTCCCCGCCCAGCACATACGACGCATACGCCTGCCACGCCTGGTGGCGCAGTCGCGCACGCTGATCACCGATGCGCACCTCCTGTGACGACAGGACGTATTCCGCGAGGAGCCCCACCGGGCCCCAGTAGAAGTGGCCCTGGGGCGAGAGGCGCACGTGCTCTCCGTCCGCGACGGTGGTCGGCCCGGTGGTCCCGCTGTTCAGGAAGCTGAAGATGATCTCCTGGCCGGTGCTCCGCTGTGGCACCAGGCCGGTCGTGGAGGTCGTGGTGGAGGGCGTGCCGAACTGGAGCCCTCGGGAGACGGCGACGCCCAGGCCCAGGCCCTGGAGCGCGGAGGCCGTATCGCCCTTGAAGGGCTGGGCGAAGACGCGGGCCACCAGGTCGAAGCTGTCGTCGGTGTTGACGTCGATGCTGGCGCCGTCCGGATCGCCGTTGACCACCGCGAACGCATAGTGGAGGCGCCCCCCGGCGATGTCGCCGTGCAACTGCACGCCCGCGTCGCGGACGGGGACCAGATCGAAGGTGAGCGAGCGTTCGATGAAGGGGACGTCCGTGTTGGCCTGGAGCAGCTCCAGCCCAAAGGGCGTCTTGAAGCGGCCGGCGCGCAGGCGGAGCCAGTCGACGGGATGCAGGTCGACATACGCGTCCTGGACGAGCGGCTGATTGACGCCGAAGTCCGGCATGAGCCGGAAGTCCACGAAGCCGAACAGCGTCCCGTCCAGGAAGGGGCGCAGGCGCCGGATGAGGAACGTGTTGGTGCCGCTCCGGTCCGAGTCCGCCACGTAGAAGCGGCCGTCCCCCTGGAGCTGTCCGCGCACCTTCAGCACGAAGGCCTTGTCGGCGGTGGAGAACGTGTAGCCCTCCTCGGAGAGCTGGACGCTGGGGGGCTCCGGGGGCTTCTCGGGCTCGGTCGTCTGGGCGCGGGCCGGGGACGCGGCGAACAGCAGCGCCCCCACGGTGACGAGGTGGGCGGCGGAGATGACGGACACGCGGGACCTTTCACATGAGGGGCGCGCACGTTCCCCACGTGAAGTGATGCTGTCAAGGCTCGCGCGGTGTCGGGCGCGTGGGCCCGCCCTCGGGCGTTCCCTTGAAGTCCGCGGCGGACAGTCCGTGCCGCTTGAGCAGGTCGTAGAAGTCGCTCCGGTTGCGCCCGGCCATCCGGGCCGCGGCACTGACACTGCCGCTGCTGCGGCGCATGGCCTCCGCGAGGTAGGCGCGCTCGAAAGCGTCGCGGGCCTCGCGCAGCGAGGGCAAGGCCTCTGTCCCGCCGGGAACGCCGGGCAGCTGCGCGCTCCCGGCCGGGGGCCGCTCCAGCGCCTGACCGAGGCGAGGCACATGTCGCGGTTGAAGCTCGTCCGCGCCGGCCAGGAGCACCGCGGCCTCCATCTCGTGGATGAGCTCCCGGACGTTGCCGGGCCAGCCATAACGCTGCAGCAGCTCCACCGTCGCGGGCGCGAGGCGCGGCGGACGCAGGCCATAGCGGTTCGCCGTGCGCTCCAGGAAGAGCTGCGCGAGCAAGGGGATGTCCTCGAGCCGCTCGCGCAAGGGGGGCAGCTCGATGGGCACCACGTGCAGCCGGAAGTAGAGGTCCTGGCGAAAGCGCTTCGCGGCCACCTCCTCCGCGAGGTCCCGGTTGGTGGCGGCGACCACCCGCACGTCCACGGACTCCTCCACGTCCGCGCCCACGCGCGTGAGCCGCTGCTCCTGCAGCACGCGCAAGAGCTTCACCTGCACGGACGGAGACGCCTCGCCAATCTCATCCAGGAACAGCGTGCCGCCGTTGGCCGCGCCGAACAGGCCTTCGCGCTCGCGCACTGCCCCAGAGAACGCACCCTTCACGTGTCCGAACAGCTCGCTCTCCAGCAGCTCCGGCGGAAGCGCTCCGCAGTTGACGGCGACGAAGCGCTCCGTGTTGCGGCGCGAGAGCACGTGGAGCATCCGCGCCGCCAGCTCCTTGCCGGTGCCACTCTCGCCGGTGAGCAGGACCGTGGCATCGGTGGGGGCAATGCGGGCAATCACCTCGCGCACGCGCGAGATGGCCTCGCTGATGCCCAGGAGCAGGGGCTCGCCGCTCTCCCCCATGCGCAGCCGCAGCTCGGCCACCTCCCGGCGCAGCCGCGAGCGCTCGAGTGCGTGCGTGAGCTTCTGCATGAGCTCGTGGTCGTGAAACGGCTTGGTGAGAAAGCCGTAGGCCCCTTCCTGCATGGCCTGCACCGCGGTTTCGATGGAGCCGTGCGCGGTGAGCATGATGACGGACAGCTCGGGAGCGCACTGTCGCGCGGCCCGGAGCACGTCCATGCCATCCATGTCCTCCAGGCGCAGGTCGAGCACCATCGCGTCCACGCGCTCCTGCGCGAGCCTGCGCAGGGCGCCCCTGCCCTCGCTCTCAACGGTCACGTGGTAGCCGCGTGAGGTCATCCGCATGGACATGAGCTCCGCGAGCTGGAGGTCATCGTCCACCAGGAGCACGTGGGGCTGCTGGACGGGGGGCTCAGGCGTCAAGGCGGCCTCCAGGGGCTGCGGGGTCTTCAAGGGGAATCCAGAAGGTGAAGGTGGCTCCGGGCCCAGCCGTGTCCGCGAGCGACAGCTCCCCTCCGTGCGCGGTGATCATCTCGCGCGCGATGGCCAGGCCCAGCCCCGTGCTGCGGCGTCCGCCCACCTCGAGGCTGGCGAAGGGCCGGAAGATCCACTCGCGCGCGTGCGCGGGCACGCCCGGGCCCTGGTCCGCGACGGACAGCTGGACCGCGGACACCGGGCTGACGGCGCCAGGGCGCTTGCGGCTCACCAGCTCACACGTGATGCGCACCGTCTGGCCCGCGCGGGAGACAGCGATGGCGTTGCTCACCAGGTTGGACAGGGCGCGTTCGACAAGAGGGTCATCGATGGGCGCACGCACGGGCTTCGCGGCTGCGTCGTACACCAGCTGGACCTTGCGCTCATCCGCTTCGAAGGCGAGGTCCTGAAGGACGTTCTGGACAATCTGGTCCACCGAGGCCCCGGCGTTGCGCTGCAGCGGCTGGCCGGACTGCACGCGCGACAGGTCCAGGACGGAGGTCACCATGCGAATCTCACGCTCGCACGCCGCCTGCGCCAGCTTCACCACGCGGGCCTGCTGCGGCGTCAGGGAGCCGATGCTGCCATCACCCAGGAGCGAGAGGGCCTCGCGCACCCGGGCCAGCGGCGTGCGCAGGTCGTGGGACACCGAGGCCACGAACGCGCTCTTGAGCTGATCCAGCTCCGCCAGACGCCCACGCATGCGGTCCAGGTCCAGCGAGAGCGCGCGCAGCTCCTCGGGCCCGCGCAAGGGAGGCAGGGGGCTGAAGTCACCCTGGCCAATGCGGCGCGCATGCGTGGAGAGCAGCGCCACCGAGTTCGACACCGCGCGCGCCTGCGCGAAGGCGAGCGCTCCCGCCGCGAGGATGCCCAGAAGGCCGAAGAGTCCGCCTGAGCTCAGCGCCGCCGAGCCGATGGCACGCGCGTGGTCCTCCTTCGCCTGGATGGCCAGGCGCATGTCCCGCGTGCGCTCGGACCACACCGTGGTGAGGACCTCATCCAGCTGCAGCCGCCGCTCCCGCAGGGGAAACGACAGCATCGACTCACAGGTGCCGGCCTGCTCCAATTGCAGGGCGTATTGCACGTAGTCCTGGGCGCTCGCGCGGAAGCCCGCATCGAGCTGCTCCGTGCCGGCGCCAAGCGCGGTCTGGAGGTCCTGGCGTGCGCTGGCGACAGCGCGGTGCACGGTGGCCGCGCTGCTGTCGTGCTGCTCGCAGGCCACCACTCCGCGCCGCACCGACAGTTCGAGCGCCCAGGCCGCGACGTATACGCGCTGCTCTCGCTCGAAGGCCGCCAGCTCCTCCTGGCCCACGCTCGCCACCACTTCGTGGGTGCGCAGGAGGCCCACGGCCATCTGTGAGAACGCCGCCACCAGCAGCGCGGTGACCACCGCGTAGGACAACAGGAGCCGGGCGCGCAGTCGAAGCACCAACATGGCGCGCAATCTAACGCGCATCCGTGCATGCGCCCCGACACTTCGCACGGCCGTCTGTCGGTCCCGACAGTGTCGGTCCGAGCCGACAGGGACTCCGTGCGGAGGGACCGACAGCGGGGAGCGCTTCCCTCGGAGACGGCGCCTGGCACGACACCTGAAAGACGCCGTCGTCCATGCGTTCGACGACCGTTCTCTCGAAGCGACCTTTCTGGGCCCAGCGTGCGGGCGAGCTCATCCACAGCTGGCGCGAGATGGTGCGCCCAGGCAGCCTGCCAGCCGATGCGGCCGCCGGCCTGAGCGTGGCGTGCGTGGCACTTCCTCTCAACGTCGCGCTCGCCACCGCGGCGGGACTGCCCGCGAGCGTGGGGCTCGTCTCTGGCGTCGTGGCTGGCATCGTGGGCGGACTGCTCAGTGGCAGCCGCTTCCAGGTCACGGGCCCCGAGGCGGCGCTGCTGCCCCTGGCCGCGGCCATCGTGGCGGCGCATGGGGCCGCGGGCCTCGTCATCGCCACGGTGCTCGCGGGCGCCATGCAGGTGGCGTTGGGGCTCCTGCGCGCCGGGCGGTTCGCGCGGCTCATCCCCCGGCCGGTGGTGATGGGCTTCACGGTGGGCATCGGACTCCTGCTGCTCAACACGCAGCTGCCGCGCCTGTTCGCGGTGGAGGACACGCACTCGGATGCCGTGGCGCTCGTGCTTCAGCGCACCTGGGGCGGGCACGTGGGCTGGCTCGGGGTCGCCGCCGGAGCCCTGACGGCGCTGGCCATGGTGGCCCTGCCCCGGCTGCACAAGCGCATCCCCGCGGTGCTCGTGGGGCTGACGCTCGGCACCGGGCTGATGGTCTGGCTCGGGGCGGGCTACGACGCGGTGGGCGCCCTGCCCCGCTCGCTGCCCACGCCGACGCTGCCGTCCTTCGAGGGCGTGCACCTCGCGACACTCCTGCCGGCGGCCCTGGGCCTCGCGCTGCTCGCGTCGCTCGGCTCGCTGCTCGCGACGAGCTCGCTGGATGCGCTCACGGGGGCGCGCCCGCAGAGTGACTTGAACCAGGACCTGGTCGCGCAAGGGCTGGCCAACATCGCGGCCGGACTGTGCGGTGGCTTCCCGGTGATGGGCGCCATCGTGCGCGCCAGCGCGTCCATCCAGGCGGGCGCGCGCACCCGCGCCGCCTCCGTCATGCATGCCCTGTGGCTCTTCGTGGCCATGGCGCTGCTCGCGCCGCTGGTGGCGCGCATCCCCATCGCCGCACTCACCGCCATCCTGCTGGTCGTGGGGGTGCGGCTTCTCAACCTGGAGGGCCTTGTTGCCATGTGGAATCAGTCCAAGTCGACGTTGGGCGTGGTGCTCGTCACCGCGCTGGGCATTGCCGTGTTCAATGTGTTCGCCGGCATCGGGGCCGGGCTCGCGCTGGCGAGCATCCTCTACGTGCGGCGCCATGGCGCCCTGCGGCTGGAGGTGCAGCGGGTGGCGGAGGTGTCGCAGCTGCAGCGCGGCCTGCACGTGCAAGCCCCGGAAGCGCCCGACGCCCCCGAGGCGCTGGACCTCCTGGTCGCGCGCGTGGACGGGCCCATCCTGTTCATCAACCACATCAAGCTCTACGCGCTCATCGACGGCCCCCCCTGGGCGAAGCTCGTGGTCATCGACCTGTCGCGAGTGCCGCTCGTGGACGCCGCCGGCGCGGCGACGCTCCAGTACCTGGCGGAGTTCCTCGCCGTGCGCAGCGCGCACCTGGCCCTGGTGAAGGTGCCGCCCCAGCTGGAGGCCGCGCTCGAGCCGATCGCGCAATACCTGCTCGAAGCGCGGATCCACGACTCACTCGAGGGTGCGCTCCTGGGGGCAGGCTTTGTGCACCCCGCGCCCACGGAGCCTGTCACCCGCCCCGTGCACGCGGCACACCCAGCTCCCCCCGCGCCCACCACGCACTCCGCGCACCTGTAGAGCGCTGCGTGCTGAGTGCCCCCCACGGCCTACGGCTTCGCGGGCGTGGCGTCCGGGGGGCCCGCCAGGGGCAGCTCGACGAAGAAGCGGGCGCCGTCGCCCACGGCGCTCCGCACGTGGATGCGCCCCCCGTGCGCCTCGGCGATGTGCCGGGCGATGTGGAGGCCCAGCCCCAGGCCGCTCACCTCGCTCGCGGTGACGAGCCGCTCGAAGCGCTCGAAGATGCGGTGTTGATCTCCCGGGGCGATGCCGGGCCCGCGGTCCTCCACCTCCAGCACGGCGTGGTCGTCCCGGGCCTGGAGGCTGACCGTGAGCGGCGTCCCGGGCGCGTACTTGAGGGCGTTGGTCAGCAGGTTCGCGAGCACCTGCTCCAGCCGGACCCGGTCCCATCTCCCCACGAGCCCCGGCGCAAGCCGCAGCGTGAGCGTGTGGCCGGCCTCGGTGAGCTGCTGCTCGAAGCGGTCCACCACGTCGCGCGCGAGTTCACCCAGGTCCACCCGCTCCAGGTGCAGCTGCAGCCGGCCCGCGGCGATGCGCGAGATGTCCAGCATGTCATCCACCAGCCGGGCGAGCCGGTCGATGGAGCGCTCCGTCTGCTCCACCATCCGGGTGACGCGCTCGCGGGTGAAGGTCGTCGGGTCGTTGGCGTCGATGCGCTTGCGCATGTGCTGCGACATCAGCTTCATGGACGTGATGGGCGTGCGCAGTTCGTGCGAGGCGATGGACAGGAACGTGTCTCGCGACGTGACGGCCTCCTGGACCCGCTGGAAGAGCCGGGCGTTGTCCATGGCCACGGCGACCTGCGCGGCCAGTCCCGCCACCAGCCGCTCCTCGCGCGCGGTGAAGACGCCGGGCGTCGGGTGGCCGAAGAACAGCCCGCCAATCACCTCACCCGAGCGCGAGCTCACGGGCACCGCGAGGTAGCTGCGCACCGGGAGGTGGCCTTCGGGCATCCCGCGGCGGGGCGCGTTGTGGCCGTAGCGCGGATCCTTCGTGATGTCGTCGCTGCGGATGATGCCCTCGCCCTTGAAGGTGGGCTCGAAGACGCGGGTGGAGCGCGGCATGGGGAACTTCGCGAAGGCCTCCCGGGGCACGCCGCTGAGCGTGTAGAGCATGTATGCGTTTCCCCGCTCATCCAGCACGTTGTAGAAGAACGCGCCGAAGGCGGCCCGGGTGAGCTGGGTGGCGGCGTCCGTCACGCCCTGCACCAGCTTCTCCAGTTGCAGCTCCGCGCCCAGCGCCTGGCCCGTGCTGTTGATGAGCTCCAGGTTCTGCAGCGAGTCGTTCTTCTCGATGAGCGTCTGGCGCAGGGACTCCTCCAGCTGCCGCTCGGTCGTGATGTCCTGCGAGATGCCGTCGAAGTGCCGCGCGCGCCCCGCCGCGTCGTGGAAGACGGAGCCCGTGACGTGCAGCCAGCGGGAGGGGGCCTCCGCGCTCGGGCGGGTCCGGAAGCGCAGCTCGAAGGGCGCCCGCTCCTCCAGCGCGCGCCGTCCCGCGTCCCTCACCCGCTCCAGGTCCTCCGGGTGGATGCGCTCCTGGACCCGGGCGGGTTCCACCGGGCCGTCCGCGGGCAGCCCGCAGTGCACGCGGCAGATGGCGTCGCAGACGATGTAGGGCTGGGACAGGTCCAGGGACCAGCGGCCGATTCCCGCCGCGGCGAGCACCTTCTCGGAGCGCTCGAACTCCTCCATCCGCCGCGGGGGCGGGGTCCAATCCCAGCGCACCACGGCCCAGGTGTCCGTGGCGTCCGAGTAGGTGTGGAGGGTGCGGAAGCCCAGCCGCTCATGTGCGCGCAGGGAGCGGCGGTTGTGCACGGAGACCTCCGTGACGACGCAGTCGAAGGCGCCCCGGAGCTGCTCGCGGTGCTGGTGGTAGAGCGCCTCGAACAGGCCCTTGCCCCGGTGGGCCTTGTCGATGCAGATCTGCCCCATCACGTAGAAGCGCTGGTCCCGGAGGGGACGGCCCTCGTCCTTGAGCTGCTCGACGAGCGCGAACATCGGCTCCAGCACGGGGACGAACTCCCGGCACTCGCGGGGCATCACCAGGGCGTACGCCACGAGTTCGGAGCCCTGGAGGGCGATGATGCTGGGGGCCACCGCGTGCATGCGCTCCAGCGTGGGCAGGTCATGCGCCACGGTCACGAAGCCCTGCGTGCGTCGTTCCTCCTCGGACAGGTGCTGCTTCAGGTTCCTGCGTTGCAGCGCCAGGACCTGTTCGAGCTCCGCGCGGGATTCGACGGCCCTGATGACGTAGGGACTGGGCATGGCGCGGGAGCATAGAGCCTCCGCTCCGGGTGCCCAGCGCTTGGGAGAGGAGTCCGGCGGGGCCGGGGGCGGCTTGTCAGGAAGGTCGCTTTGCGGCTTCTCAGGGGAGCCTCGGGAGGGCCAACCCCGAACCGACGTCCGACCCGACCGCCCCAGGCTCACTCCTCGGGTTCGATGACCCTCGCCGTGGGCCGGGAGCCCGTCGTCAGGATCCGGACCGTGATGGGCTGCTGCCCGCAGTAGTTCACGTCGTAGACCTGGTGCTGGGCCAGGTTGGCGAACAACACGGGGTCGTAGCCCTTCATGAAGGTGGAGTGGTCAGACTCCTTGAGGGTGAGCAGGGTGCCCACCGGGGGCGGCTTTTCGACGAGCCGGGCAGACCGCCCGTTCGCGAGCCGCCCCGAGGCCGTCACCGGGTGATCCGGCACGTATTCGCCGCGGCGGATCTCCGCCGGCCGCTCCGGCGCCTCCTTCACCCCGCCACCCGCCATCGAGTCCTTCATCATCCACTCGTAGCAGAGCTCGAAGAGGCGCCGCTTCGCGTCCGCGTCGGCCGTCGCCCGGTAGGCCGTGTCGAGCTGCCGGAACTCCTCTCGCAGCGTGTCCAACCAGGGCATGTCATTGGACTGGAGGTCTCCGACGAAGCGGATGAGGTTGTAGACCATGTTCCGCAGGGCCACGGTGGAGCCTGGACCGGCGCGCTCGGCCAGCGCCGTCAGCAGCGGCCCCGCGACACGGAACACCTCATCCAGGAGCCACCACGCCGTGGGGTCTCGCAGCGACAGGTAGAGCGCGCGAACCGGCGGGTTGCGCGTCAGGGTCGCGCGGACACCGTCCATCCGGGGCTCGCTGAACAGCAGCTCCATGGCCCGCAGCGTGGTGACGGCGCTGAGCTGGCTCGCGTTCAGGTTGTACCGGACCCGCTCGTTGTGGGTGGAGAAGGCCACGGGGATGATGCCCTGGGCCGACGCCCAGTACAGCAGCAGCTCGCCCGTCGAGGCCTGCCGGAGCCGGTCCTCGTCCTGGAACTGGAGCCGCCGGGCCAGGGCCTCCAGCCGCGGGTCCTGGGTGGGCAGCAGGTACAGCGTGGGCAAGCCGTGGCCCTCACCATGACAGGCCCCCTGCTGCCGGCTGCCCATCAGCCCGTACGCCAGGTACACGATGCCGTGCTCGCGGCAGTACCGGCGGATCTCGGTGTCCTGGTAGTACGGGCTGCATCGGTTCTGGACGCACGACACCGGGACACGGAAGCGCTGGGCGGCTTCGCAAAGCGTTTGCAGTTCCTCCACGGTGGTGACGTTGCTGAGCCCCAGATAGCGCGCGTTCCCGCTGCGGACCCGGTCTGCCAGCTCCCCCATCGCATTCACCGTCTGGCGGGTGGTCGCGGCCATCTCATGCAGCATCAGGAGGTCCGGGCCCCGCCCCAGCGGCCGGAAGACCCCTTTCAGCTCGGAGACCTCATCGGGCTTCACCTTGAAGATGATGAACGTGTCCTCGTCGAGGTCTCGCTCCTTCAGGACAGCACAGACGCTTCGGAACGAACCGTAGAGGAGCGCGCAGTCGAGCAGCCGGTAGCCCGCGTCCAGGGCCTGGCCGACGATGCGCCGCGTCTCCACCTCCGGCCGGGTCAGCCCCACGTCCGTGCCGAAGGCCTGGGTGAGGCCGCGCTCGGCGAACTCCGTCATGAGCGCGGACCGCTCTTCACGGCGGGGGCGTGCGAGCCCCATCGGAAGCTGGCCGCTCGGGCCCGCGATGGAGCCGCGCTCGACCGGGCGAAGCTGCGGACCCGAACGGCAGAGGCATTGATTCGCGCGTTTGTGACAGCGTCGGCAGAACATGAAGGGCCCCCTCGATTCGTGGACGTGACAAGGCCGCCGCGGCTACGGGACCGGATAGACGCAGACGGCGAGCGCGCCGCAGCCGAACTCGACCGCGAGCTTGTTGCAGCCCGGCTTGAAGTCCGACCGGTACATGGATTGGGTTTGGGTCCGGCTGTAGGGCCCATCAATGCCCACGCCGCTGTAGCTGATGGACACGGTGAGGTTGCCGTTGCTCCCGGTGCCAGGAGGGATGAGCGTCGTGACGCTGCACGCGGCCTCCGTGCTCGCCTTCACCGGGATTCCCTCGCCGCCAATCTTCACGCTGGTGATCTTCGTCTCCCCGCTGTTGTCGTAGACCACGTAGGCGGTGGACGAGTTGTCGATGAGCTTGCCGTCCTTCAGCGTGAAGTCGCAGGCCCCGGGCGTCCAGGTGCCCTGCCGGTACTGGCCCAGGAACGTGTTGGTGCCGTTCTGGGGCTTGAAGCGCATGGTGGTGCCCTCGAACACGACCTCGTAGTCGGGCAGGTTGTGGTTCGCGTCCCAGCGGATCATCCGCGGGCTGATGAGCCGGCCCTTGTAGAGGCCCGCGGAGGGGGAGCCGGGCAGCTCACACATGTACACCCGGTCCGACGGCTGGCCCACGATGCCGCCGTACGCGATGTCGGTCTGATAGCCGTACTCGCTGCCGTAGCGGTTCCAGATGCCGGTCACGACCATGTTGTCGCCGCCGGTGTCCGTGTCGTCATCGCCAGCAACGCTGGTGTCACAGGCGCTCAGGGAGGCGGACAGGACACAGCCGAGGAGGAGACGCGCGAGGGAGAGCTTCACGGGAGTGCCTTCAGTGGGGTGTGAGGGTTCGCAGCACACTCCATCCCGCCCGGGGCGACAAGGAGGGGGTGAAGTCATCCAGGAGACGTGTCCCTGTAACACCTGGAACGTCGCGGGCTCCGCGAGCATCATCATGGGAGCGCTCTCCACCCCGATGCTTCATGCCCTCTTCAGCGCCCGTTAGGAGGAACACCATGGCCGACGCGAAGGTCTCCATCACCTACTGTACCGCTTGAGGCTACCTGCCCAGGGCCACCCGTGCGGCGGCCGTGCTGAAGGACGAACTGGAGGTGGATGCGGAGCTGAAGAAGGGAGGGTCGGGGGTTTTTGAAGTGGCGGTGGACGGGAAGGTCGTCATCAAGAAGACCGGCCTGGCGTTCCCCACCGAGCAGGAAGTGGTGGACGCGGTGTTCCGCGCCCTGAAGCCCTGACGTTGTTGTTCCCCCGGCCCCGGACGGGCCGCTCCATCGTCCGTCTGGGGCCCGTCCGCTTCGCACGGGACAGTCATGCTGCTGCAACCGCCGCAGCCCGACCTACGAGTAGCAGGTCCCCTCCCCTCCCCTACGCGCCGCGCAGGTCCACGCTCCGAAGGAATGTGGGCTTGCGCCGCGCGTGCGAGGCCTGCTCGTAGGCGAAGGCGAGCTTGAGCAACACGGGCTCGCTCCAGGCGCGGCCGATGAAGGACACCCCTACCGGCAGCCCGTACACGTCGCCCGCGGGCATCGTGATGGTGGGATAGCCGGACACGGCGGCGGGCGTGGAGCTGCTGCCCAGCCAGTGGTCGCCCAGCACCAGGTCGATGGGGCCCGCCGGTGCCTGGGTCGGAGCCACGAGCACATCCAGCTTGTGCTTGTTCATCACCGCGTCCAGGCCCTCCGCGCGCGAGTACCGGCGGCACGCCGCGAGCGCCTTCTTGTAGGCGACGTCGGTGAGCGGGCCCTTCTTCTGCGCCTGGAGCAGCAGCTCCTGGCCGAAGTACGGCATCTCGCGCTCGCGGTTCTTCTCGTTGAAGGCGATGAGGTCCGCGAGCGTCCGCACGGGAGCGCCCTCGCCGAGCTGCGCGAGCCAGGCCTCCAGGCCCGCCTTGAACTCATACAGCATCACTTCCAGCTCCGGCTCGTCGAGCTTCGCCACGTTGGGCAGCGTCACGGGGTCCACCAGCACGGCCCCTTGCGCCTTCATCACTTCGAGCGCGCGCTCCACGATCGCGTCCGTGGCCGGGTGGTAGCCGAAGAACCGCTCGCGCGGCACACCGATGCGCGCACCCGCGAGCCCCTTGGGGTCGAGGAACTTCGTGTAGTCCGGGTGGGCCCGGCCCTTGCCCGCGGCGGTGGCCGTGTCACGGGGGTCCTCGCCCGCGAGTACGCTCAGCAGCGCCGCGGCGTCCGCCACGGTGCGCGTCATGGGGCCCGCGGTGTCCTGGGTCGAGGAGATGGGGATGATGCCCGCGCGGCTGACGAGCCCCACCGTGGGCTTCAAGCCCACCAGCGCACACGCGGACGCGGGCGAGACGATGGAGCCGTCCGTCTCCGTGCCCACCGACACGGCGCAGAAGCTGGCCGCGGTGGCCGCGCCCGAGCCGGAGCTGGAACCCGAAGGGGTCCGGTCGAGCGCGTAGGGATTGCGGCACAGGCCGCCACGTCCGCTCCAGCCGCTGGTCGAGTGCGTGGAGCGGAAGTTGGCCCACTCGCTGAGGTTCGTCTTGCCCAGGAGGACGGCGCCGGCGGCGCGCAGCCGCTCCACGATGAAGGCGTCACGCGGGGGGACGGCGCCCACCAGCGCGAGCGAGCCCGCGGTGGTCTGCATCTTGTCGGCCGTGGCGATGTTGTCCTTGATGAGCACGGGGATGCCGTGCAGCGGCCCGCGCGCGCCCTTCGCCTTGCGCTCGGCGTCCAGCGCGTCGGCCAGCGTGAGCGCGTCGGGGTTCAGTTCAATGACCGAGCACAGCGGCAGGTCCCCGGTGCGGTCGAGCGCACGGATGCGCGCGAGGTAGGCCTCCGTCAGCCCCCGCGCGGTGTGCTTGCCGGACTCCAGGCCCGCGCGCAGCTCCGCGACCGTCGCCTCCTCGAGCTCGAAGGCCCCGGGCGCGGCGGCGGCCGGCGCGGCGGCGCGCGCATCCCGGGCGGCCAGCGCCCCTGTCACTGCCGCCGCGGCCCCAAGGAGCGTGCGGCGGGAGAGGCCCATCGGGTTCACATTGGAAGCAGCCGTCTTCTTCGTCATGGCGCAGGCACCCGTTCGTGGAGGGGCGCCAAGTGGACCCGATTCCTCCACCGGGAGGAAGAGCCGTGACGAGCATGCCGCCTCACTCCCTGGCGAGCACCTCCAGCCGCCTCCCGGCGACACGCTTGGGGCGCCCCGTGACAGGGCTGGCACAATCCCAGCCAGGGGCGGTGTCACTGGCGTGTGATACATGGAATTCCTCACCTGGAGACTCCCCATGCGTCTACGTGCCCTTGCCTTGACCTGCTTCGCCGCGCTCGCGGCCTGTGACAACACCCCCATCGAATCCGAGTCCCCGGAGGCGCTGGGCGTCAGCACCGCCGCGGAGACGGCGACCCGCCTCTACGCCACGGTGGGCGACAACGAGCTGAGCTTCGAG
The DNA here is from genome assembly GCF_003611585.1 of Corallococcus exercitus. Taxonomy (GTDB): domain Bacteria; phylum Myxococcota; class Myxococcia; order Myxococcales; family Myxococcaceae; genus Corallococcus; species Corallococcus exercitus. The sequence continues at coordinate 29,742 of NZ_RAVW01000016.1, forward strand.
ACGCTCGGCACCTTCGAGCAGCGTGACGGCGTCCGCGCGCTCATCATCCGCGCCACCGCGAACCGCTACCTCGCGGACGTCCTCAGCTTCGTTCCGGACGACGCCTTCGGGGACGCGCACGTCATCAGCGAGCGCCGGTTCGAGATCGTCCTCCACGAGGGGCACGAGCTGAACACGGTGCTCTCCGGGCTGCCGCTCTTCGTGAAGGTCACCACGAACACGGGCACGCCGCGCTCGTACACCGCGCGCATCGTGGTGGCCCCGCGCTTCTTCGACTTCCGCGGCGACTCGGGCATCTGGATCGACGAGGCGGTCACGCCCCGCTACGTCGTCCAGGGCAACGACACCCTCCTCTACCGGGGCCACGCCTCGGTCTCCGGATACGTCGACTGGCTCTCCGTAACGGCGCCGGACGGCATCCCGTCCGTCTACGGCCGGCCCAACTACAAGCTCGACTGGACGTACACGAAGCTGCACGAGGCCATCGACCCGCACACGGTCCCGCTCGCCTTCAGTGCTGGCGGCGACAACGGCGCGACGATGCAGAAGACCGCCCGGCTGGTGGCGCGCGTGACGGAGTTCGCGCTCACCGACGGCGACGCGTACGACGTCTGGCCCAGCCCGCCTTGCGACCCCGTCGTCTCCGCCTGCTACCACTCGCAGCCGGCGGGCACGACGGACTTCAGCCAGTGCGGCACCTACCGCCAGGTCCTGCGCTGCACGTACTGAGCCTGAGCCTCCCGCGTCACTCGCTGGCGAGCACCTCCAGCAGCCTCCCGGTGACACGCGACACGTCGGCCCCCTCGCGGTTGGTCAGCACCGCGAGGGAGGCCTTGCGCTCGGGCAGGTAGAAGGCCAGCGCGGAGAACCCGGGGATCTCGCCGTCATGGCCGTGGCCGGGCCCCACGGGAGTGAGGGCCTGGACCATGCCCAGGCCATACCCGGGCATGGTGGGGATGGGCGTCGCCACCCAGTCGGTCATCTCCGCGAGCTGCGCCGGGGCGAGCAGGGAGCGTTCGAAGAGGGCCTGGTAGAAGGCGCTGACGTCGTCGGCGCTGGAGACCAGGGCCCCGGCCGCGCCGGCCGCGGACGGATGGAGGACGTCCGTGAGGTCCCTCCAGGCGTTGTTGCCCGGGTCCCGCGAATAGCCCCGCACGGCCAGGGCTGGCAGCGGCTCGGCGCCGTCCAGCCCCGTGCTGTCCAGGTCCAGGGGCTCGAGGATGCGCGTGCGAAGCAGCTGCGCCAGCGGCGTCCCCGTCACCGACTCCAGGATGTGGCCGAGGAGGATGTAGTGGGTGTTGGAGTACTCCCAGCGCGCCCCTGGATCGAAGGACGGCGACTTCGCGGCGCCGTAGGCAATGAGTTCCTCGGGGGTCCACGTCCTGCCGGGGCTCGCCTCGACCTGGGCGAGGAAGTCCTGGCTCTGGGTGTAGTTGAAGGCACCGCTCGTGTGGTTGAGAAGCTGGCGCACGGTGATGCGGTCCGCGCGGGGGAAGTCCGGCACCCAGGTGGCCAGCGGCGCGTCCAGGGACAGCCTCCCCTCGGCCTGGAGCTGCAGTGCCACCACGGCGACGAAGCTCTTGGTGATGCTGCCCACGCGCAACCGGTCCTCGACCTTCAGCCTGGTGGCGAGCTCCACCCTGGAGACGCCCGCCGAGCCCCGCCACGTACAGTCCTGGAGACGCAGCGAGGCCGTGACCCCGGGGAGATCCCCGGCCGAGGCGGCCTCCTCGAGCGCGTCCTGCAGCCGGGGCGCGAGCCGGTCACAGAGCGGGCCGTCATCCTTCTCGCAACCCGAGACCCACAGCAACAGCGTTGCGCCAAGCAAACGTAGACCCGACCGATGGGTGAACATCCGAAGTCCTCCAGGAAGATACGCGGTGTGCGTATCAAGCACCGGAGCCCCGCGTTTCTGTTACCCGGTGGGTGACGCGGCAGCTGCCAGGGCGCACAGGACTCGAAAAGGACCGGGCCGCGCCGTCTCTGCTTCGAGGATACTGCCGCAAGCCTCCTGTTCACCGGGCTGCGCCTGTAGACACGCGCCCCGCCTGCCGGCCCTCAAGCGCCGAGGCGGCGCAGGATACTGGCCGCGATCTCGAAGGACCGCAGCCGCGCGGAGTGGTCGTGGATTTGGGACGTGATCAGCAACTCGTCCGGATGCCCCAGTTCGAGAAACTCTTCAATCTGGCTGCGCACCGTATCGGGTGCACCGACCGCGGAGCAGCAGAAGGCCTGCTCCGCGACCTTCTTTTCGTCTTGCGACCAGAACGCATCGATGTTGTCGATGGGTGAAGGGAACGGAGCATCCGCATTGCGTCGCTGGTTGATGAACTGCTGCTGCAGCGTGGTGAAGAGCCGCTCCGCCTCCGCGTCCTCTTCCGCGGCATAGACGTTGAAGCCCAGCATGACGTAGGGCTTGCCAAGCTGAGACGAGGGCTGAAATTCATTGCGGTACACCGCAAGCGCTTCAGTCATCTGTCCAGGCGCATAGTGAGTGGCGAAGGCATACGGCAGGCCCAGCCGTGCGGCCAGCTGCGCGCTGAACAGACTGGTTCCCAGAATCCACATGGGGACTTCCAATCCTGCCCCCGGGACGGCCCTGACCGCCTGGCCCGGCTGCGGCGGCTGGAAATAGCCACGAAGCTCGGCCACATCATCCGCGAAGTGGTGTGCACTGTCGTTATAGCGCCGGAGCGCCTGGGTTGTAGCCTTGTCCGTCCCAGGGGCACGCCCCAACCCCAGGTCAATACGCCCCGGATAAAGCGAAGCCAGCGTGCCGAACTGTTCCGCGACAACCAGCGGGGGATGGTTGGGCAGCATGACCCCTCCCGCACCCACGCGAATCCTGCTGGTGCCTCCCGCGACGTAGGAAATGACAACCGCAGTGGCCGCGCAGGCAATGCCCAGGGTGTTGTGGTGCTCTGCCAACCAGAACCGATTGTATCCCCATCGCTCGGCATGCCGGGCCAGATCCAGCGTGAGGCGTAACGCGTCCGCCGGGGTGTTGCCCTGCATGATGGGAGAGAGGTCGAGGACTGAAAACGGGATCATGCCATCTCCGGACCCGGCCAGCCCTGCCCTGCTGGCTGGGCGGGTCGGTGTTAGTGGGGGAATCCCGTGCCATGGCGCTGCGCCAGGTAGCGGCTGATCGCGACCTTGTCGGTGATGAACCGGTACGCACCATGCTCGCGCACGCCTTCCAGTCCATCTGTCTTGACCAGAGGCGCCAACACCAGAACGGGACACCCCTGATTGCCTTCCCCCAGCAACGCGACGATGCTGGGGCGGGGCCGTTCGTAGTCCACGTAGGTGACCTGCAAGACATCCCGAAGTCGAGGGTAGAAGCCAAGCACCCCCTCAAGGTAGGCGCAGGACGGGCAGAAGTACCGCGTGTCGTCCCCAGGATCCTGGAAGCCAGGCTTCAACAAGAACAGGATGTCTTTTTTCATGGGCGGGTTCGGAGTGGCGGACCGCCACCCCACGCTGGCAAGGCACACGCCCAGCAGGCGGAGCCTGTGAACATCAGGCGGACATGCCGCCCGCCTCACTAGGAGGACGCCCTACCTCGGCCAGGGTCAGTTCATTGAACTGCATGAGCCGGGTGTTGACGATGTCCCAGACGAACTCGCCGTGCTTGCCGGCCAGGGCGTCGTCCATCAGCTTCGCGGTGTAGCCCACGTGGCTGACCTCGTCGCTCATCAGGGTGTCCAGCAGCTTGCCCACATGCTCACGGGAAGCGTCGACGCAGAACGTCTGGGCCACGGGCCGTGTGAGCATCTGATTCACGAGCGTACGGATTTCCGCCACGTTCATCTGAAGGAGGTTGTCCACCAGTTCCTGCTCGCTGAAGGCAGGCAGGGTCGTGGGCTCCAGGGTCTTCAGGTCCGGCGAGTACTTGTTCATCGTCTCGCGAACGTCTGGTGACACCGAACCGCGGAAGACCAGGTTCACCATGCCCGAATACATGTGGGAGTGACGGGCCTCGTCCGCGGCGTGCGAGCGGATCATCCCGGCGATCTCCTCGTTCACCGAGGCACGCGTGGCGAGTTCCCAGAGCTTCCCCGCGCCCCAGCCCTCCGTGGCCGCATTGTCGACGAGGCAGTTGGCCAACCACTGCGGGTCATGCGCGTGTTCGCGGAATCGCTTGCCGTACCACGCCTGGGAGTAAGGAGGGGGATGTGCCCCGAATGCAGACCGGAGGCATCGACTGTAATGCTCAAGCGGACCGAACTGACCCCGCTCGTGTAGTCGCTGGATGATGAGTTCTGCAAGCATGTTCATGGGCACATCCCCTTTCAATCAGGAACTTCTGGACGTGCTGTGACTAGGCTGCGAACGGCGCGTTGCGGGCGAAGAAGATGCAGCCCTCGTCGACCGGGCCAGCGCGAACGCCCGTCTGCATCCGGGTGCCGCCGGTCACGGTGATCTTCTTGCTCTTGTTGGCGTTGATGGCCTTCTGCTCTTCGGAGGACAGCTCGAACGAGATCTCAGTCTTCTGGTCCATTGTGTGTTCCCCTGTTTGGCTCATCCCGGATGAAAGGAGAGGGAATGAGCCGTGTTGATCATTATCTTCACATTCCGTGAAAAGCAACTCATGCGGCAAATCAGGAAGAGAGAGGCTTTGCGGCCACAGGTGATCTTCCACTCAGACGGGTCATGTCAGCCCTTGGCCTTGCTCGCAGGGCTGTGGTTTTCCAATCAGGGTGATGAGTCCTTGAGCAATTCCTCCGCGCCAACACACCGAGTCATGCGCGCCGGTGAACTCGTGATAGGCGACGTCGTATTGCTTGGCACGCAAAACGTCTCGGAGATGTCTATTGGAGAGAATGACGCTGGGGCCATGGCCCGGCGTGGAACATGAGTCCAGCCGTCCCGCCTCCAGATAGAAGCGCAGGGCGGAGGAAGGGCGGTGGACGACCTGTCGCGTCAACCACTCATGCTCCACCTCGCCGTCAGGCTTCCACCAGAACGAGCCGGATTGAGAGAGCACCTGGCCGAAGATGTCCGGGTGGCCGAGCCCGCAGAAGACAGCGGCCAGCCCCCCGTAGCTGGAGCCCGCGATGACGGTCGCTTCGGGGGATTTCGACAGGCCCAATTCCTCGCGGAACCAGGGGACCAGTTCCCGGGCGAGGAAATGGCTGAAGCGAGCGTTGCAGGGGAGCTCCAGGTTCCGGTCCAACTGCTCCACCATGACGCACACCACGGGAGGGATGCGCTGCTCCGCGATGAGGTTGTCCAACGTCGTCGCCAGGCCCAGGCGGAGGTAGGCATTGCCGTCCAGGAGGACCAGCAGCCCGGGGCGCCCTGACGCCGCCTGGGACACGGGAGGGCGGTAGACCCAGAGCGTCCGCTCGTTGTCCAACACCTCACTGGTGAAGGCGTAGGCTTCTACGTCGCCCCGGGCTGTTCCTTCACGGGGCTGGAGCCAGGGTTGGGCCGGCGCGTCGGGGAGCTCGATGACGGACACCGGGGGCTGGTTCTCGGAGACCTGGATGCTGAGCGGGTTGAGTGGATCAAGCCTCCAGGCGGCGAACCGCTCCTGGAAGTAGGCCCTCTCCTCCTCCCTGGAGAGACCGGCCACATCGAGCAGCGGGTCATCCGGGGACAGGCAGTATGTCGTTCGCAGGTCCCTGGGAACGCGGTAGGTGCGATACCAGAGGTCGGTCCCCGCCATCCGCTCCATCTGGTTCTCGTGCGGCTGCCAGCCGTGCAGCAAGCCCGGCACGATGGTGAGGTTGCGGACCTCATGTTCCTGTCTCCAGACGAGCGTGAGCAGGACCTCGTCCGAGCCGTCATCGAGCGGCTCGATCAAGGGGCTCCCCTTCGCCCGCAGGTGCTCCCAGAAGGTGGGGAGCGCCTGGACGTCGCCTTGTGACAGTCGCCGCTCCAACTCCGCGATGCATGGGCTTGTTGGACGGGAAGCGCGGGAGTTCGTCATGGATGGGCGACGACGAGCAGGGCGCGGGCGTGGCGGCGCACGCACTCCATCACCTGCTCCAGCGTGGTGGGATCGAGTGCCGCGAAGCTTTCGTCCAGGATGACCAGCGCCGCGCGCTGCAGGAGGGCTCGCGCGATGAACACCCGACTGCGCTCCCCATGCGACAGCTGCCACCCTGTCTCACCGACGATCTGGTGCAGCCCTCCCGGCATGCGCTCCAGCAGGTCTCCCAGGCCCAGCTCCCGGCAGAGCGCCTCCGCCCGCTTCAGGTCCTCGGGATGCGCGGGCCACTCGCCCCCCATCAGCAGGTTGAAGGCCAGGGTGCCGGTGAACACGTGGTTCTCGTGGAATTGGGGCGCGGCCACCACCCGGGCCCTCCAGCCCCGTGCTCCCAGCGTCTTCCAGTCACGGCCCTCGACCAGCAGCAGTCCCGTTGTCTGGTGTCTCAGGCCCGCGAGCAGGGACGCCAGCGTGGACTTGCCTCCGCCCGAAGCGCCTTCCAGCAGGACGCGGTCGCCCGTCTGGAGTTTGAGGCTGACGTCATGCAGGACGCTGTGCTCCCGGCCCTCGTATCGATACAGCAGGTGGCTGGCGTCAATGAGCGTGCGGGACGAGGACTCCTCCGCCACGGGTGCGACGACATGTTGCGGGGCGGCCCCGGTCGCGAGGCGGCGGTTGGCCGCGAGGACGTGATGGACCTCTCGCCAGGAGCTGGCCGCCGTCGACAGGTCCAGCATCGCGAAGGTGAGCTTGCGCAGCGCGGGATAGGCCAGCAGCAGCCCTCCCAGGCCCGTGGCCAGTTCCAGGGGCGCCGCGCTGGAGATGAAAGGGCCTGTGAGCCCGGCGATGCTCAGGCACAGCCAGACGGGGGGCAGAAGCGAAGTCAGCCGCACCTCGCTCCGCTCCTGCGCGGCGCTGGCGCCCACGTAGCGCGACAGCAGCTGGTCCTCGCCCTGATGCCACTTCTCCCGATGCTCCTGGATCAAGCGGGTGCGGTGGCCCAGCATTCGCTCGATGAGTCCGTGGGTCAGCGACAGGCGCTCGCGCGTCCAGCGGGTGCGTACGCGGTAGAAGCGGAAACCCAGCACGGCCGCGACGCAGATCGCCAGGAACAGGAAGCCGCTTTGAAGCGGCCCTCCAGCCCCCGCGGTCAGGAGCACCGCCGCCACGAGCAGCTCCAGCAGCGCGGAGGAGGCCTGGATCGTCCCGTTCAGGAGGAAGACCTCCAGGTTCTCCGTCTCGAACGTGATGCCCATCAGGTGGCCGACGCCCTGACGCCGCACGTCCTCGGGCGCCATGTTCATCGCCCCCGCCAGCAGGTGCCGCCGCATCAGGGAGCCCGCCAGCAGGGTCAGGGTCCCGCTGCACCACACGGACAACAAGCGCAAGGGGACCATGCTGCCCAGCGCCAGCGCCCACGCGAACAGCCAGCCCGTGCCCCCGTCGCTCTGCCCCAGGATGTTCCCCAGGAACCACCACGAGGCGACCGCGAGGGCCCCCTGCGCGGCGTAGAGGCAGAGCAGTGCCCCCAGATAGCGGTACAGGCCGGCCTGCCGGGCCTGGCGCGCGAGCGGCGCGGAGGCGGGGCTCCGGAGGAGCCAACAGCGCTCGACACGAAAGGAGCGCAACAACTCCATGCGCAGCTGCTGGCGGACCTGCTCGCGCCGGTCCTCAGGGATGGGGTCCTGCGCAAGGATGCGCTCGACCCGCTCGGCGGGCATCTGCTCGATGTCGCCGCACACGAGCGAGCGGACCTCCTCCAGGGAGCGCAGATGGATGGAGCGGTCCAGTGCCAGCAGCCGCAGCTGGCGGCCCTTGCGCCCCACCAGGGCCAGCAGCCGCACCTGGGGCCCCGGCAGCTTGAGCAAGGCGGGCCCCGCGCTCAGCAGAAGCTGTTCGAACTCGTCGTAGTGGGCGCCCAGCCGCTCGACGTCGATGCCGAACCACTCCGCGCTGGAGACGAGCCAGTCGTGGAGGGTATTGGGACCGCAGGTATCCAGCCACGCGGGCTCCGCGGGCGCCTCCGCGGCGCGCAGGTCGAGCCGCGCCATCCGGGCAAGGACCTGGAGCGCCTCTGCGGAACGACTGGCGGGCCATGCGAGCGCGCCCAGGGCGTCGCTCATGGTTCCGCTCCGCCGCGCCCCTCGAGGCGCCCACCCACCATCCGCCACCGGCGCCAGTCGGTGGCGTTCCAGAGCGTCTCGCGGGAGCGCGCCTCTCCCTCAAGCAATTCGCGGTACACGGAGCCCGTGCGCGCCAACAGCGCGTCCGGGGGACCGTCCTCGACCAGTCGCCCCTGCTGGATGACGAGCACTCGGGGGAACTCCCGGGTCTCCTCGATGTCGTGGGTGATGCACAGCAGCGTGCTGTCCTTCCACAGGGCCCGGGCCTTGCCGAGGAGGGCCTTGCGGCGTTCGCGGTCCAGTCCCCGGAAGGGCTCATCCAGCACGACCAACCGCGCCCCGGCCCGGTGCATCGCCCGGCCCAGTCGCACGCGCTGGCCCTCGCCCCCAGAAACCAGCGCGCCGCCTTCGCCCAGGTGGGTCTGCAGGCCTTCGGGCAGGTGCTCCAGGACGGAGAGCAGCTCCGCCTGCTGAAGCAGCTCCCCCAGGGCAGGTGGGGTGTGGGAGGAAGCCCCGTAGGCGAGGTTCTCCAGCAAGGAGCGGTTCCAGAGCTGGGTAGCGGGGTCCACCCAGGCCACGTGGGAGAGGAGTTGCTCGAGGTGGGCTCCCTCCAGGGGCTGCCCGTCCACATGAAGCGTCCCGGCGGCGGGCTGCTGGAGTCCCAACAGCAGATGCGCCAGCGTGGACTTGCCCGCGCCGGAAGGACCGACCACCGCCACGTGCGCGCCCGCGGGCAGGTGCAGGGTGAGATCCGACAGCAGCGTGTGGCCCAGGGCGCGCACCTCCACCTGCTTCAGCTGGATGTCGGCGCCCGTGGAGGGCGTGGGGACGGCCTGCGCGGGCGGGCCCATGTTGGATGGGCTGGGGGACGCGGAGCCCAGGGTCTCCAGCGCCCGCAGCATCACGTTGCGCTGGACGGGGTACTCCCGGAGCGAGGCCGCGATGGACTGCCCGAGCATGGGCACCCGCAGGGCCCAGAACGCCACCAGCAGGGCGTTGGCGTTCGTGGTGCTCGCCTGGTTGCGGTAGCTCACGAACAGCCACACCGCGACCGTCACCGCCACCAGTGCCTGGAGGGCTTCGGTGAGCAACGACGCCGACAAGACGGACTGGGAGGCCCGGGACCAGCCCACGAGCAGCCGCTCCTGCTCACGCAGCATGGAGCGCTCTGCGCCGTGCGTGCGGATGGGCATCAGGCCCAGGAAGGCGTCCAGATAGAAGCGGCCGAGCGCCCCCGAGTGGGTGCGTACGCGCAGGTCCGACTGCCGGATGAGGGGCTGGAGCAGCAGCGGCGCCGCGATGGCCAGGGCCGCCGCCGTCATCACGGGCAGGGCCAGTGCCGGGGCAAGCCAGACGAGCCCGCTGGCGATGAGGGTGAACTCAAGCACGTCGCGGGCCGTGCGCCCCACGAGCTCCGGCAGGTTGCGGACCATGTGCAGCTGGTGGCTGCGATGCCCCATGTCGGAGCTGAGGCGGCTGGAGAAATACCGGTCGCTCAGCCGGGGGAGCACCTTGAACAGTTCGACACGAAGGCGGATCTCCAGCCCCCGCCCCACGCGTTTGAGCGCCGTGGCCACGGGCCACTCCAGCAGGACCATGGTCATCAGCAAGACCACCACCGCGAGGATTGCGCCCGCCCGCTCCCAGGGGGTCCCCAGCAGTGACGCAAGGTCGATGAGGCCCCGGAACACGAGCGCCTGGACCACCGTGGTCACGGTGGCCAGGGCCAGGCCGAACCCCAGCGCCAGCAATGCGCCGCTGCCCTCCGTTCGGAGTTGATCCCAGAGGAGGCGTCCAGGACGTCCGGGGGGCTCGGAGAGGGCATCGGCCAGCCCTGGCGGCAGCGAAGCGCTGTCCGGGCCCGCGACAGGGGCCGCCGCGTCCCCCTCGGCGGAGGCCGGGCGCACCTTCAGCAGCACCGCCCCTGAGAGGAGCACGGCCTCGTCCTCACCCTCCTCGACCGGCATGGGCCGCGCCGACCAATACATGGAGGGAATCACCTCCGAGGCGTTCACACCGGGCGCGCGTGCCAGCGCCCACAGGGCCTCGACGCGCTCGGAAGTTCCACCCAGCGACGTCACCATGCGCGTGGCGGCGTCCAGCGAGGCCATGGGGTACCACGAGGCGTCGTCGACAGCACGGGCGAGGAGACGGTCCGCTTCCTGAGGGGTGGCGCCCAGCCGGCGCAGCCTCCCCCGCGTCGCGGCTTCAAAGCCTGCCGCCAGGGCCAGGGTCTTCCAGTCCATCGCGCCGACCGCCAGCGTATGCAAATAGGCATCCTCGGCGAGTTGGCGTGCATGGACCCAACGCCGTCCCGAGCCGGGATCCATGACCTGAAGAAAGCCGCCCACCCGATTCCAGACCACGATGAAGTGAGGCGCTCCGCTTGGCAGGCGCGTCACCAGGAGGGCGGGAAAATGGTCCACGTCCCGTTGGAAGAGATGATCCAGGGGGACGACGTGCTGGCTGGCCTGGAGGCCCAGGTGCAGGCAGATGGTCTCGAGCGTGTCGATGGAAGTCCCGTCGACCGTCGTCTGACAGACCTCTCGCAGGTGGCCGTAATGGAGGAAGACGCCCAGTCCGCCCAGCAATGACTTGAGCGCGGCAGGGCCGCAATCCATGGCGGAGGTCTGGATGACCTCGGGTACGAACCAGGCACGTTGCCTGGCGGCGCGGGGCGTATGCATGTCAATGGGCCTCGGGGGCCTGGAGGGAGCTTCCCCCCATCGCGTCCAACCGCTGTCCCAGCGCTTGCAGGGTCAGGACGGCGGGCGACGCCTGCGTCAGCTCCACGTCGACAAAGCCGCTCATCCCATGTTGGAGCACGAGCGGACCGGGTGGGACGGCGGGAATGGACAGCTCCACGCGGACCCGTCCCTCGCGCAGCTCGCTGGCCACGTGGGAGACCGTGACGGGCAGCTTGCCGAAGTGGAGCCAGGGGAAGCCATCGAAGCGGACGAAAGCGCGTTGGCCGGAATGGATGCGTGCGATGGCCGCGCTCGGTGAGAAGGCCGCCACCACCCGGAGATTTCCGGGCGGGAGGATGGACGCCAGGCTCTCGCCCTCGTGAACGTAGCGATCCAACTGGAGCGGTACGCGCTCCGCGAGCTGCCCCTCCACCGGGGCCCGGATGCGGCGCCGCTCGATCTCGTGGGTCAGGCGCTCGATGAGCCATCGGTCGCTGTCAATCTCTCCATCGAGCAGGGAGAGGTCTCGCTTGAGCCGCTCGAGCGTGACCTGGCGAGCGCCTTCGGAGAGGCGGGAGTCCCGCGCGGTGCGCGCCATCGCGATCCGGAACACCTCCGACTGGGCCTGTTGCTGCTGGGCGCGTGCCACGGCCAGCTCTCGCTCCGCCTCTGATGCGAAGCCCTGCGACAGGAGCGTGCCCACCCGCGCGGCCTCGCTGTGGGCCTGCGCGGTCAACGTCCCGGACTGCTCCTGACGGAGCCGCGCCTCTTCCAGCAGCAGGCGTGCGTTTTCCGTGACGTCCTGCTGCAAGGACAACTCAATCCGGTATTCTTTATCCAGGAGCGCTCGCTGGACGATACGCGCATCGCGGCGCGCCTTGGCCTCCTCCAACTCGAGGCGCTGGGATTCGGCGTCGAGTTCGAAGAGCAGCTCACCCTTGGACACCGCCCGGTTCAGCTCGGAGACATGGATTCGCGCGATGCGTCCCGACACCGGGGCTTCGATGGGATAGGCCGTCTGGCTGACCTCCACCCGTGCGGGAGCGGACTCCGAGACGAGGACCCTGGCGGAGAAGAACCACACCGTCCACAGCCCTATCACCAGCACCCCTGTCAGCATCCAACCCAGGATTCGCCAGAGCGAGTCCGCGCGAAGCGATTCGAGCGTGTTCGAGAAGTCCGATGCCATGGTCCTGGGTCCGCCCCTACCGGATGACGCGAAGTGGTCCGGACTAAAGCACGAAAGGCAGGCCAGGCTCGAATCGGAGGGAATCCTTCTCTGTCAATGGGTTTGGGCCGAGTGAGTCATTGTTTGGGCCCGCATGGATCCGCGCGCGTCTCGGCGTTGAGGGCGAGGGCTGGAGCGGAGGGGCCGCTTGAGCCCATTGGGTATGCGCCGACCCTGAATCGCGCGCACCCCCGCACCTGCATGGAGGCCAGAACAGGCGACCTCGGCATGGACTGAAGCGCCGACGTGCGAGTCCTGGCTCAGAACGGAGCGCCGACGACGTCAACCTTCACCTTGCCACTGTTGATGCTGACGACGAGCGTGCGGATGATCTCCTGCCGCTGCTCCGGGGTGAGCTGGGACAGCAGCGGGCGCAGCTCCTGCCGCTGCGCCTCGCTCCATCGCCCGGTGGCCACCGCGTTCTCCACCAACCCTCGCCCCTGGTTGAACGCGGCCACGCTCTGCGGGGTTGGCTCGGGGGGCCGAGGCTCCGGCGCGGAGGACGTTGGCGCGGAGGTGGCGGCGCGCAGCTCCTCCTTGAGGATCTGACGGATCTCCTCGCGCAGCCCGGCGGTGTCCACCGCCACTGTCGTGCGCAGGGACGGCGCCTCCGCGGTGGGCTGGCAGGCCTCGAGCTTTCGCAGGGCCTCCTCCAGCCGGGCCTCCTGCCGCTCCAGTGCTTCGGACCGCACGGCGCGCCCCTCCGCGGGCCCGAGCCAGGCAGCGGCGGCGAAGCCCGCGGCTCCGGAGAGGATGGCGACGCCCACGAAGGGCCACAGGCGGGAGGTGCTCATGGGCGCGTTTCCACTCCGGGACGCGGGGGACTCGAAGGGATTACGGCGTCTTCGGGTCGTACTTCGACACGGTCTCGATGGTGATGTCCGTGCACTCGCCGAACGCATCCCACGTGAAGTAGAGGAACGAGTCGCTGGCCAGCGCGCGCGCCGCCGCGACGAAGGCGGGCCGGTAGGAGTAGCAGCTGACGTAGGTGCCGGAAGCGTCCTGCGCGAAGACGGTGACGGCGTCGCCGCCCGCATAGGTCGTCGTCGCGACGCCGATGTACTGCTTGGTGTCAGCCGAGGCACGGGCCGCGCCGAGGCTGCCCATCGCGGTCCGGGTCGAGAGGGTGATGGACACGAGCACAGGGGTCTTCGCACCGGCCCAGGCCGTGCCGCCAAGCCCCAACGCCGCAACCGCCAGCCCCGCGATGAGTGTCTGCTTCTTCATGGTGTTTTCCCTCTGGAATGACGTAGCCGAAGAGCCACGGGAGAGCGGCCTGCGTAGCGGACCGTTTCACCCTCCGTCAAGCAAGGAAAACACTGAATTCGAGAACGCCCTCCACGGTCGACCGTGGAGGGCGTTCCTCACGCGGGTTGCGTCAGCGTCTACCAGCTCCCGTCGTAGCCAGTGCCCGTCCTGAGGGTCAGGTAGGTCTCATCGCAGCGATGGTCGATGTTGCCATTCGCATCGTAGTCGCACTCATAGGTGCCACTTCCGATGTAATAGCTGTGACCGCCCGCCTGCAGGGTGGTGCTGAGATTGCTGTTCATCGACTGGTTGTATTTGTAGTCGTAGTACGTGGACTTGTAGTTCAGCTGGAGGGCCGAGCTCAGGTTGACGGGGATGGTGCGCGCGCGGTCGGCCCAGAAGGTGGCGTAGTAGGCCGTCTCCACGTGGACGTAATACGTGTCCTGGTAGCGCGCGGTTTCGATCGCCTCCAGGGTGACGAAGGGCACCCCGGCCAGCGCATCGCGGTTCTCGGCGGTGGGGGTGCCGCTCCTCGGCTCCGCCACCTCCGGCTGCTGCGCACCGGGGACATCGGTCTCCGGCTGGCAGGCAAACATCAGGGGGAGCAGCGCGAGGGTTGCGGCAAGGAAGGTTCGGTTCATGGGGTCGAGGTGAGGCTCTGGGTGGACAGTCATTGGGCCGGGATGGCCGGCTTGAATGGAATGAGTCCGCAGGGGGAAAAACAATGCGGGAAATCCGCGAAATCAGACTTTAAGAATCCCAGACGCGCGTGGATGAAATCTCGCGCTCTGACTGTAAAGCCTGTCCTCGAACCCAATGACAGCGCCCCTGGCTTCAGTGCCCCCAGGTCCCCGAGTTCCAGAGCGGGGTGACGCCGTCCTTGTCGTAGAGGACGAGGTTGCCGTCGTTCTGGAGGATCAGATAGGCGCCCGGGTGCCCCCAGGTCATGCTGGACCAGACATCCGCGCCCACTGTCGGGCTGCTGGTGCGGTAGACCACGAAGTTGCCATCGTCCTGCATGTGGGCGGACAGCGCTCCCCTGCCCCCGGTATTCGCCGTCCACAGGGCGCTCGTCGCGTCCCAGAGCACCAGGTTCCCGTCACCCTGCAGGACGAGCGAGAACCGGCGGTCGTTCGACCACAACGCCTGCCCCAGCGAGAGGCTCTGGCCGGCGACGAGGATGTTCGTCCCCACACCCACGGCCTGCCAGGCGGCGGTCACGGAGGCGATGTCCGCCGGGCCGTACCCGAGCTGCGCGGCGGCCTGCTCCGTGGCCAGCTTCGCGTCGGCGAACGTGGCCATCGTCTTGCCGAGCAGCAGCACCGTGTTGGCCCGGTGGAAGATCTGGGCCGCCTTGGCGATGCCAATCCCTCGCACGACGAGGGTGGAGCGGCCCCGTGGATGCTGGCCGCCCTGGGACAGCAGGTAGAACGCCAGGTTGGGGATGCCCGAGCTGTAGTGGACGTCCGTGAACGGGCTGAAGGTCTGGTCGTAGTAGTCCAACGACTGACCGTCGAGCCGCGGGTCGTTCATGTAGCGGAGGGCATCGCCAGGCGTGAAGGGGGTGTAGATTTCCTCCGCGCACTTCCAGGTGTTGGCGTTCACCACCTGGCCGTTCCGGTACCACTCGCACACGCTGCCCATGATGTCTGACATTGACTCGTTCAGGGCACCGGGCTCGGCGAAGTACAACAGGTTGGAGGTGGAGATGGTGAGCCCATGGGTCACCTCATGCGCTGTCACGTCCAGCGCGTTGACCATGTTGCCGAACGTCACGCCGTCGCCGTCCCCGTACAGCATCTGCTTCTTGGAGCCGCTCCACGCCGCGTTGGCGTAGCCGCTTCCGTAGTGGACCGAGCTGACGAGCTTGGACCCGGCGCCGTCGTAGGAGTCGCGGTTGAAGAGGCTCCTGTAGCAGTCGTAGGTCGTCCCGAGCAGGTCGTAATTGGTATTGACCGTGGAGTCCGCGACCGCCGCGCCGCCCTCCGCCCGGACGAGGGTTCCCGGGAGGTTCGCGGAGCCGCCGTGGTTGACGTCGTACACCTCCCGGCTCTTGAGCGTGTAGATGTTCGGCAGCCGCTGCACGACCGCCCCACTCACGGCGTTGATGACGACATCCTCATCCACCGCCCTCCCGTCCTTGCCCGGTCCCGTCACGTTCACCCGGTACACGAGTTCGAGCTTGTCACCCGCCGGCCAGTAGGCCATCCGCGGATGCGGCTCGACCTCCACCCGGTCGAGCCGCGCGGAGTCCCGCCGGGCCACCGCGATGGCGTCCTCGGGGCTGAGCCGCGCGTCTCGCGGCGCGTCGAGATCGGCGCGAGCGTTGCCGTGGACCGCGTAGACGGCGTCATTCCTCGTGTGGAGGACGAGCGCGGCGCCCAGGACCTCGCGACCATTCTTGCGCTGCGCATAGACGAAGTGCCGGTCGCCAATGCCATCCGTGACGACCCGCTGGAAGGCGAGCTCCGCGGGGTCCGCGTGGAACACCTTGCTCACCGCCAGGAGCGAGGGACGCAGCGCGCGGACCTCAGCCTCCTCGGTCCTCTCCTGTCCGCCAAGCCGGAGCTGGCCGAAGTTCCCATTCGCGAACGTGGGCACCTGGCCCGGGTCGGCACCCAACACCTGGAGTTCGGAAATCCGGACGCCAGGGGAGGCTTCCGGCTGGGCGTCGTTGCGCGGCTCGTGTTCTTCCGTCCCCTGGCAGGCCGAAAGGCCGACCAGGAGGCCCAGGGTCGCGAGGCTGCGAAATCGATAAGCGGTCATCAGTTGCACCCCTGGCTCGACAGCCAGTTCACGCCCCGGGTCCTATCGGTCGTGCCGTTCGGCCCGCCGCCGTCCACGTTCGAGAAGGACATGGACACGGCGCTCCCCGTGGACTGGTTGGTGATCTCCATCGTCAGGTTGTTGGGGATGAGCGCGGTGGAGTTCGGATAGTTCGCACCGATGGAGTAGCGCAGCCGGCCGATGGGAAGGCTCGCGCAGCCGGCCATCTTGTTTTCGAGCTGCAGCCAGTTGCCACGGTTGAAGTTGGCGTCCTGGGGCACCAGGTTCGCCCGCCCTCCTGTCACTTATACACATCTCCGAG
>NZ_RAVW01000170.1 GCF_003611585.1 Corallococcus exercitus
GTGGATAAGAGACAGCACCCGGGCTGAGAGAACTGGTCCGACAGTCGGACCCGTTGGAGAACGGCGCTGGGAGGGGGGCTCCACCGGGCCGCGGGAAGTGGTCCGACAGTCGGACCAGTCGGGGAACGGCGGCGGCGAGGGCTGCTCCAGCCGGGCCGCAGGAACTGGTCCGACAGCTGGACCGGTTGGGAAACGGCAGTGGGGAAGAGGTGGCCCACCCGGGCCGCAGGAACTGGTCCGACAGTCGGACCCGTTGGAGAACGGCGCTGGGAGGGGGGCTCCACCCGAGCGGCGGAAGCGGGCCCGACAGTCGGATCGGTTGGGACCTTGGTGCGCGGTTCGGTGGCGTGCGGTGGGATGACTCAGGCGCGGCTGGGCGCCAACTTCTGGAGGGACGCGGATGGAACTGGGACTCGCCAACAAGGTCGCGCTCGTCGCTGGAGGCTCCAGCGGGCTGGGGCTCGCCGTCGCGGAGGAGCTGGCGAAGGAAGGCGCGCATGTCGCCATCGGCGCCCGGGACACGGACCGGCTGGCCCAGGCCGAAGCTCGGCTCAAGGCCGTGGCTCGCGGTGGCCGTGTGCTGGCGACGCGCGTGGACGTGAAGGACGACGCGGACGTGCGCCGGTGGGTGGACGAGGTGGTCGCGAAGCTGGGCGCGCTGCACGTCGTCGTCACCAACAGCGGGGGCCCGCCTCCGGGCCCGGGCTCCACCTTCGGCGTGGACGCGTACCGGAGCGCGGCGGACGCGGTGCTCCTTCCGCCCATCTCCCTGGCGCTCGCGGCGCTGCCTCACCTCAAGAAGGCCGGGTGGGGACGCCTGCTGTTCATCACCTCGGAGACGGTGGTCCGGCCGGTGGCCCGCTTCGCGCTGTCCGGCTTCGCCCGCCTGGGCATCGTCGGCTTCTCCGCCGCGCTGGTTCAGGAACTGGGCGACAGCGGCATCACCGTCAACGTGCTGGCGCCGGGCTACATGCGCACGCCGCCCGTGGAGCGCACCGCCGGCAACGCGGGGGACGTGGAAGCGGGGCTTCGCGCCATGGGCGCCCACATCCCGCTCAAGCGCGTGGGGCTCCCGGAGGAGTTCGCCGCCGCGGCGGTGTTCCTCGCCAGTGAACGCGCATCCTTCATCACCGGCACCGTGCAACTCGTGGACGGCGGCGCGAGCGTCATCGGATGAGCGCGAATCCCGCCACTCCAGCCCGTCGCCCCGTCGTCGTGAAGATTGGCGGCGCGGCGGGCGTGGACCTGGAGAACGTCTGCGCGGACGTGGTGGAACTCGTCCGCCAGGGCGAGCGCGTCGTCGTCGTCAACGGCGGCTCGGAGGCCGGTGAGCGGCTCCTGGGCTCGCTGGGCATGGAGCGCCCGGAGGCGACCACCGCGAACGGCAACGTCGTGCGCCTCACCTACGCGCCCACGCTGCGCGCGCTCACCATGGCGTGGGTGGGTGAAGTGAACAAGGCCGTGGTGCTGGCGCTGCTCGCGAAGGGCGTCACCGCGCTGGGGCTGTGCGGCGCGGACGGCCGCGTGCTCACCGCGCGCAGGCGCCCGCCGCTCAAGCTGCAGGGCGCCGACGGGCGGATGCGCATTGACCGCGAACACCTGGCCGGAGAGGTCTCGGTGGTGAACTCGGCGCTCCTGGGGACGCTCCTGGACGGCGGCTACGTGCCCGTCGTGTGTCCTCCGGCGGTGACGGAGGACGGCGTGCTCGTGAACGTGGACGCGGACCACGTGGCGTCGTCCATCGCGGCGGCGCTGAGCGCCAGGGCGCTGATCATCCTCTCCAACGTGCCGGGGCTGCTCGCGGATCCGAAGGACCCCGCGACGCTGGTGCGTGCGAGCGACGACGTGGAGGGCTGCATGCCGCTCGCGGGCGGACGCATGCGCTACAAGCTGGAGGCCGTGCGCCGGGCGCTGGAGGGCGGAGTCCCTGCCGCGTATGTGAGCGCGTCGCGCGTGGCGCGGCCGGTGTTCTCCGCGCTGGAGGAGGCGGGCGGCACGAAGTTCACCCTTCGGGACAAAGGCGGGGCGGATGCGGGCGCGTGAGCCGGGCGTCGACTTGTTGCGGTGGATGGTGGAGCAGTACAGCCCCAGCCATCAGGAGGCCTCCTTCGCCGGAGCGCTGGTGGAGCGGCTGGGCGCGCGCGGCTGGAAGGCGCACACCGACGCCGTGGGCAACGCCGTCGCCCGCTACGGGGACGGGGACACCGTCATCGCGTTCCTGGGCCACATCGACACCGTGCCCGGCGAAGTGCCCGTGCGGCTGGAGGGCCAGAAGCTCTATGGCCGGGGCGCGGTGGACGCCAAGGGGCCCCTGTGCGCGTTCATCGAAGCGGTGGAGCTGCTGGACGACGCCGAGCGCGCCGGCAAGCAGTTCCTGCTGCTGGGCTGCGTGGAGGAGGAGGTCGCCATCACGCGCGGCGCCCTGCACGTGCGCGAGCAGTACGCCCCCGACTTCGTCATCAACGGCGAGCCCAGCGGCGCGCACGCGGTGACCATTGGCTACAAGGGGCTGTTGCGCCTGGACCTGGAGCACCGCGCCAGCCGCCGCCACACCGCGAGCCGCGACTATCGCGCCGCCGCCGAGCACGTCATCGACGCGTGGAACGCGCTCAAGCGGCTGTGCGACGACTGGAACCGCGAGCGGCCGTCCCTCTTCGAGCAGAACCTGCCCTCCCTCAACGCCTTCCACACCGGCGCGACGGAGACGGAGGAGTGGGCCACGGCCGCGGTGAGCATCCGCACCGGCCCGTCCACGGACACCGAAGCGCTGCTCGCGGCGCTGGCCACCGTGCCCACCGTGACGGTGCGCACCGTGGCGAGGAAGAACGCCGTGTCCACGAACGGCAACGACGCGCTCTCCCGCGTCTTCAAGCAGGCCATCCGCGAGCGCGGCGTGAAGCCCACGCTGCGCCTGAAGACGGGCACGTCCGACTGGAACACCGTGGCCTCCGCGTGGAGCGTGCCCACCGTGGCCTACGGCCCCGGCGACGCGGCGTTGGACCACACGCCGAACGAGCACATCGACCTGCCGGAGTACGAGGAGGGCGTCGCCATCCTCGCGCGCGTGCTGGCGCTCCTGCCGGTGAAGGCGCCTGTGGAGGGCTGAACGCTCAGGTGCCCAGCGCGGCCAGGCCCCGGGAGCGCAGGGTCCGCATCCCCACCACGATGCCGAAGAAGAGCAGGGCGCAGCCCGCGGTGATGGGCCGCACGCCCACGCGGTCCGACAGCGCGCCCTGTCCCCAGACGCCCAGGATGTAGCCCGCGTTCACCAGCAGCAGGAACAGGCTGCTCACGCGCGCCTGCAGCTCCGGCGGCGTGCGCGCCTGGCACACCGTCTTCAAGCCGGTGAAGGCGACGAGGTACACGGCGCCCAGGATGAACAGTGTCACCAGGGCGATGGGCAGCGTGGGGGACAGCCAGTACGCGGCGGAGCACAGCCCCACGAGCAGCAGCGCGGTCTCCAGGAAGGCCCGCCGTCCAAACCGCGCGACGAGGGCGCCGGAGCCGAACGCCGCGATGACCGCGCCCGTCCCCTGCGCGGTGAGCAGCATGGACGTGGTGGTCGCGTCCCCGCCCAGCACCTTCAGGGCGAACACCGGCACCAGCCCCACGAAGGGAGAGATGAGCAGGCCCACCAGCGCCCCGGAGCCCAGCGCGAGGGCGATGCCCGGGTCCGTCCACGCCAGGTGCACGCCCCGCATGATGCCGGCCCAGAGCGCCTCCACCTTCGGGGGCACGGCGCTCGCCGCGGCACCGCGCATCGCCGCGAGCGCCAGCAGCACCGCGAGGAACGACAGCGTGTTGACGAAGAGCGCCCCGGCGATGCCCACCTTCGTCAGCACGAGCGCGGCCAGCACGGGGCCGATGATGCGGCCCAGGTTGAACTGCGCCGAGTCCAGGCTGAGCGCGTTGTGCAGGTCCTCCTTGGGCACGACGGCCACGGTGAGCGCCGTGGCGCAGGGGATGACCAGCGTGCTGAAGGCGCCGTTGAGCAGCGAGATGGCCGCCACCCACGGCACCGACAGGTTCCCCGTGCCGGCCAGCACCGTGAGCAACGCGGCCAGCAGCGCCTGCACGCATACGCACACGGCCATGAAGGTGCGCCGGTCGAAGCGGTCCGCGAGCGCGCCACCCAGGGGCGCGAGCACCAGCGAGGGCAGGTGCGTCAGCGCCGCGACGCCGCCCGTCCAGGCGGCCTGGCCCGTCACCTGCGTGACGTAGACCCCCAGCGCGACGGACTCCATCCACGTGCCGATGTTGGACACGAGCGTGCCCAACCAGAGAAGGGTGAAGTCGCGGTGGGACAGAGCCCGAGCAGAGCCCGAACGGGAAAACAGGGAGGTGGCCACGGAGGGCCCCTTTCTACTGCGCGCCCCTGACGTGTGCTCGGTGGGCGCACGCCTACACGGTGGTTGACTCCCTGCCTGCCTTGGGAGACGGGGAAAGGCATGACGCGCCTCAAGGTTCTCGTGGTTCCCCGGGAGATTGCCGGCGAGCGGCTCGACCGGTTCCTGACGAAGCACATCCCGGGCCTCACGCCGGAGCGGGCCCGGGCGCTGCTGGACGCAGGACGGGTGCGCATCCGGGGCAAGAAGGCGCAGGCGACGCGCAAGCTGTGGGGCGGCGAGGAGCTCACGCTGGAGGCGCCGGAGCCCCGGCCGTCGCCGCATGCTTCCGTGGAAGGGCCGGAGCTGCCGGTGCTGTACGACGACGCGGCGCTCGTCATCGTGGCCAAGCCGCCGGACCTGGTGGTGGAGCCGGAGGGACGGGCGGCGTCGGTGGTGGGGCTGCTCGCGGCGCGGTGCCCGCCGTTCGACGTGGAGGGCGTGGCCCAGCCGGGAGTGGTGCACCGGCTGGACCGCGAGACCAGCGGCTGTCTGGCATTGGCCCGCACGGATGACGCGGTGGCGGCGCTCTTGAAGGCGTTCCAGGAGAAGCGCGTGGACAAGCGCTACCAGACGCTGGTGCTGGGACGGCCGCCGGACACCGGAAGGTTGGAGGGGCCGTACGCGAGGGACCCGAAGGACCCACGCCGCTTCACCACCCGCGTGCCGTCCGCCCGGCGCGCGGCGCTGACGTTCACGGTGCGCGAGCGGTTCCGGGAGGGAGCGCTGCTGGACATCGACCTGGACACGGGGCGCACGCATCAGATCCGCGTGCAGCTGTCGGAGGCCGGGTTCCCGGTGCTGGGGGATTCGCTCTACGGCACGGAGGCGGCGCGCAAGCACCCGGCGGCGCTCGCAGTGGGGCGTCAGGCACTGCACGCGTGGCGCCTGGAGGTGCCGTCCTCGGCGACGGGCCAGGTCGTCCAGGTGGAGTCACCGCTGCCGGAGGACTTCCTGCGCGGGCTGGCGGTGCTGCGCGGGTAGGCCATTGGCGGATGTGATAGGGGTTGGGTGTTGGGGAACTCCTGAATGGATGTCAGGCCTTGCGTCCATTGCGCTTCGATTGGCTCAGGACGTCACCGAGAGGGGAATATGCAATCGCGGATGAAGTCGTGGGTGCTGGCCTTGTGGCTCGTGGGCTGTGGTTCCAACACGAGCCCGTCGGGGCCGGAGCGGGACGCCGGCACGCAGGTGGATGCGGGGACCCGGAGCGACGCGGGCGTCACGGACGACGCGGGAACACCTGACAGCGGCGTGGCGGAGGCCCTGCCCTGCGAGAAGACCCAGGGCGTGTGCTCGGGCGCGAAGCGGGCCATGGTGGAGGGCGCCTATGAGCCCGTGTGCACCTCGCGCTCCTATGGCGCGGACTACGAGGCCACGGAGACGCTTTGCGATGGCCTGGACAACGACTGTGACGGGGTGACGGATCCAGCGACGTGGACGGACATCACTCCGACGAAGTTCGTGCCCGACGATGCCTCAGTGGACAGCCTGCCCGTGGCCGGGGGCTTCCTGATGACCTACGTCGACAGCTCGGAGGGCATCAAAGTCCTCCAGTTCGACGAGTCCCTGACCCTGCAAAGCTCATCGCTCATTCCGTTGGATGCAGCTTCATCGCCCTTCTCGCAGGCCCAGTTGCTGCGCACCTCGCGCGGCTTGGCGCTCTACTTCACGGCGCATCATTTCCAGTCGGGCGCCTTTGCTCAGGGACACCTCGTGCAACTGGATGAGCAGGGCGTTCCGCTCGGCCCTCCCGAAGGCATCGTTCTGTTCGAGCAGGCCCGGTATTGGGGGGGCTGGGGAGGCTCGGCGCGCGTGGCTGTATCCATGGATGGGGCGCGGATTGCCGTGGTCTGGACCGTGGACATCCTCGATGACCGTGAGGTGCGGGGCATGGTCGTCGACGCGAACGGAGCGGTCCTGGCCGAGCCCCGGGTGTTGTTCCAATCGGACGCCTTCCATTTCTCCTCACCCGAGGTGCTGGGCCTTGAGGATGGGGGCTTCCTGGTCACGATTCACGAGGATGGTGGGGAGCGCGAAAAGTCGTGGTTCCGGATGCGGCGTTGGGACCGCGAGCTGGGCCCCGTGGGAGAAGAGCGAATCTTCCCCGTGGCGTACATGGCCATTCCCGAGCTGCTGATGGCGCCAAGGGACGATGGCGGCGGATGGGAGCCGATGTTGCTCTACCGCGAAGCGGATGGACCCACGCCCCGGATCCATCAGCTGCGCTCACTCTTCGAACCGGAGATGTCGGAGACGCTGACGCCCACGACGTGGAGTCAGTCCTCCGCGCTTGGCGCCACGGTGACCTCCCGGGGGCTCCAACTGGCCTGGCTCTCCACGACCTTCACGGATATCCCCCAGGCGGCACCCCCCAGTCCCTGGAAGGGACGGCTCTGGGGCTTGGGCCCGTCTGGCGTCATGACGGATTGGACTCCGGGCCCCACGCCCCTGTCCATCTCTCTTCAGGGCGCCGCAGTGCGACTGCACGAGCTGCCGGGCCAGTGGATGGGAGCGCTCCTGAGGACCGCCACGGACGACCCTCCGTCCTACACCTTCCACTCACTTCGTTACTGCGCCCCTTGATACCAAAGACCATGCAATCACCGATGAAGTCGTGGGGATGGTTGGCATTGGCATTGGCTCTGGTGCTCGCGGGCTGTGATTCCTCCTCCATGCCGCCGCCGCCCGTGCCGGATGCCGGCACGCAGGGGGATGCCGGTGTCACGGACGATGCCGGGACGCCCGACAGTGGCGTGGCGCAGGCCCAGCCCTGCGAGAAGACCCAGGGCGTCTGCGCTGGGGCGAACCGGGCCCTGGTGGACGGCGCCTACGAGCCGGTGTGCACGGCGCGCTCCTATGGCGCGGACTACGAGGCGGCGGAGACGCGCTGCGACGGTCTGGACAACGACTGCGACGGGGTGACGGATCCGGCGACGTGGGCCGACGTCGCTCCGATGCAGTGGGCTCCGTATGCCAGCATGGTGGACAGTGCCCCGGTGGAAGGGGGCTTGCTGGTGGTCGTCTCCGACCGTCCCGGGCAAATCCAGCTCCTTCGGCTGGACACGGCCTTGTCCCTTGTCGGCACGACGGTCATTCCGGTCGCGACGGGCATCGATCCCGCCACGGCGGCACAGCTGGTGCGCACTTCGCGTGGGCTCGCGCTCTTCTACTCGGTGCAGGGCTCGACCTACGACTCCACCCAGGGCCGGCTGCTTCCCCTCAATGAACAGGGAGCCCCGCTCACCGAGCCGCCGGGAGTCTTGCTGTTCGAGCAGCCCGCGAGATACGCACCGGCCCGCCTGGCCTTCTCCCGGGATGGAGGTCATGGCCTGGTGACCTGGGTTTCCTCCGCGCCCGCCACCGGTGACGCCCGCGAACTCCTGGGCATGATGGTGGATGCGGACGGCCAGGTCCTCTCCGAACCCCGGGTCCTGTTCCAGGCGGAGCAGGCGCGCACTTCGCTCTTCGGCCCGAAGGTCCTGAGCCTGGGGGACGGAAGCTTCGTCGTGCTGGCCGTGGAAGGCGCGGGCGTGGCCGACGAAGAGCGCATCCGGCTGAGACGCTATGACTCAAGTCTCTCCCTGATTGGAGAGGAGCGCATCCTCACTGCCGGGTATTCGTCCACTCCCAGGCTGCTGCTGTCGCCCCCTACACCGGAAAGCCCGTCGGGCGAGCCGATGCTGCTCCTTCGCGCTGCTGGAGGTGCGAACCCACAGCTCCAGCAGGTGCGAGCCCTGTTCAGCAATGGCGGCCTGGAAACGCTGACTCCCACGACGCCGAGTCAGTCCGCATGGCTTGGTGCCACGGTGACGTCGCGCGGACTCCAGGTGGCCTGGATCTCCATGCGCTACGCACCGGTCACGGGCCAGGACACGTTCTTCGATTTCGAGGGACGGTTCTGGGGCATGAGCCCGTCAGGCATCGTGACGGACTGGACCCCCGGGGCTCTTCCCATGCCCATGCATCGCCATGGCGAGTGGGTGTTGATGCATGAGCTGCCGGGCCAGTGGATGGGGGCACTCCTGATGAACGCCACCGACAACCCCCGGTCCTACACGCTGCGGTCGCTGCGCTACTGCGCGCCCTGAGCCCGGCGGTTCGCGGCGGCCCATTCACCGGGCGTCGTCTGGCGGAAGGCCCGCGGGGAGCAGCCCAGCTCCCTGCGGAACGTGTGGATGAAGTTCGACAGGTCTCCGAACCCCACGTCGAGCGCGATCTCCGTCACCGGCCTTCGCGTGTCGCGCAGCAGTGCCAGCGCGTGGAACACCCGCGTCCGCAGCAGGTAGCGGTGCGGCGTCAGCCCCGTCTCCCGCTTGAACACCCGGAGGAAGTGATACGGGCTCATGCCGGCCACCCGCGCCAGCTCGCCCAGGGTCAGCTCCTCCGTCGAGCCCTGTTCGATGGCGGCGAGGGCCGCATGGACTCCATCGCGAGCGAGGCGGCGGGGCGCACGGGAGGGCTCCAGCCTGGGCGCGCGACCCAGCTGCGCGCCCACCTCCGCCGCGAGCGCCAGCCCCAGCGCCTCCAATACGGCTTCCCGCTCAATGGCTTCCAGTGGCGCGGTGCCCTGGAGCGCCTGTCCTCCGACCGCCGCTGCGTCGCCCCCGACTTCATGGGCCTGGGCTACACGGAGGTCGCCGACGGCCAGGACGTCTCACCCGCGTCGCAGGTGGACATGCTCGTGACGCTGCTGGACGGACTGTCCATCCCGACCGTCGACCTTGTCGCGAACGACAGCGGGGGCGCCGTGGCTCGCGGACAAGCTCCTGGCCCGTTCGGAGACAGGCATTGGGGGAATGACATACACCCATCCCTCCCAGCCCACCGACGAGGCCATCGAATACTACTTCGCGCCGCTGGTGCGCTCGGCGCGGGGAAGAGACCAGGTGCACGCGTATACGCTGGCCCTGGATCAGAACTCGCTCGCGGGCATCGAGCCCGCGCTCAAACGCTGCCAGGTGCCGGTCCGCATCGTCTGGGGCACGGGCGACACGATCTTCTCTGCCTCCAGCGCGGATTACCTGGACCGGACGCTGGGCAACTCCCGGGGCGTGCGGCGGGTGCCCGGCGCCCGGCTCTTCTTCCCCGAGGAGTACCCCGACCTCCTCGCGGAAGAAGCCCGCCATCTCTGGGGTGCGCGCCCGCGCTGAACTCCACTACTCGCGGCGCAACCCGGACGTGTCTTCGTCCTCGTCCTTGGGCTCGGCGGGCTCCAGCCGGGCCTGCCGCTCACTGGCCTCCCAGGAGGCCTCGGCGTCACCGGCGTGCACGCGGGCCGCGGCCCCATCGTCCTGGTCGCCCGTCCACGTCGTGTGGCCTCCCGCGAACCCCTCCAGAGGACGGGCGCCGCGATGCGACTCGACCTCCAGGTCCTTCTGCTCCTGCTCCCGCAGCCGCTCTCGCTCCTGCTCTCGCTCGTGCTCGTGCTGCTTCTCGAGAATCCTCTCCGCCATGGTCCCATCACCTCCTGCCCTCAAGGTGGGGGCGGCCGTCCTGGGATGGCAGGGGGGAGCGGGCAGTCCCCGCATGGCCGCAAGGCAGGCGTGCGGTCGGCGGTACGGGCGTCACCCGGAGTACGCTCCAGGAGCCCGGACCGGCTGGGCACAACCAGGAGCGCGGCGCATGCAGCACCCCGGTGTCTCCATCGTGGCGGATGACACCCGGAGTTGGGGACTGGAGACCCCTGGCCCCGGGCTGCTGCTGCACGTGCCCGCGAAGGGCCGCTGGGCCCAACGTCCCGCCGTGTGTCTGGAGGCCGCTCCGGACTACCGGATCCGCCTGCGCTGCATGGCACAGCCGCTGCTGTGGACCCGCATCGACGCGTACTGGGACCGCGCCGTCTTCCTCCGGGGCACGTGGCCCTTCCCGTGGCTCCTGCCCCGCCTGTCCGCGCCCGAGGTCCGGGCCGTGGAGGCCCCCTCCGGTTCCGAGGCCTGGTGGGAGGACTGGAGCTGGCGGCTGGCGCGGGCGCTCGTGGAGTGTCCGCTGCCCGTGCTCCACGCCGGGCACTGGTGTCTGCGCCCTGTGCGCGCCATCCCCGCGGAGAAGGCGGAGCGGCATCCCATCTCCCCCATGGAGTGGGGCTTCGGTCAGCCTCCCATGCCGCCGCACTCGCTGGACGCCGTGGAGCGGTACCTGCCCGCGTGGAAGGAGGACTGGTGGGAGAACGCACCCGGACAGCGGCCGGGCGCCGTGCTCGGGCTGCGCGCGCCCTCTCACCCAGAGGATGGGCGCGTGAAGAGCTGGCGCAAGCGCGCGCGGGACGGCACGTTGCCGCCCGTGCTGCTGCTGTACGTGGACATCCTGGCGAAGTGGCTGGTGCTGGATGGCCACGACCGGCTGTGCGCGGCGCTGCTCGAAGGCGTGGAGCCTCCGCTCCTGGGCCTGTGGCCGTTCATCGACCCGAAGCGCCCCTGGAACTCCGTCCGTGAGGAGGGCGCCCTGTTCAGCGCGGACTTCCAGCTGCGCACCGGCGCGACGCCGGAGACCGTCGACCGCGTCAACCGCATGCTGCTGCTCAACTTCACCCCCGACCCTCGGGGAACCGTGTCGCGCGCGTGGCCGCTCCCGGGAGGAAGGGAGGCCTGGCGCGAGGAGGTCACCGCCCGGCGCCACAAGAGCGGTGGGTTTCCCCTGGACGACCTGGAGTGGGCGTGGCTCACGTAGACTGCCCGGCATGATCCAGGACTTCGAACGCACGACCACCGACCGGCTGCTGCTGCGCGCCGTCCGCGAGAGCGACCTGGAGGCGGTCTTCGCCCTCCACTCGGATCCAACGACGAACCAGTTCAGCCGCCGCGGCTACATGGAGACGCGGGAGGACGCGCGGCGCGTCCTGGGCGTCTGGCTGGAGGACTGGGCGCGCGAAGGCGTGGGCTACTGGCTGGTGGAGCGGCTGGACGCGCCCGGCATCGTCGTGGGCCTGGGCGGCGTGCGCCACAAGGAGCTGGAAGGACAGCGCGTGCTGAACCTGGCCTACCGCTTCACGCCGCAGACCTGGGGCTCCGGTTACGCGACGGAGGTGTCCCGGGTCGCGCTGGCGCTCGCGGCCCGGCACCTGCCACACGTTCCGCTGGTGGCCATCATCCACCCGAACAACGTCGCGTCCATCCGCGTGGCGGAGCGGCTGGGGCTGCGCCTGGACCGCCACGTCACCGAGGACGGCATCGCCAACCGCGTGTATGTGGTTGGCCCGGCCGCCGGTCCCTGACGGCTACCCGCCGCCGTTGCCGCCGTAGCGGAGCGACGAGCCGCCCGGGTAGTAGAGGTCGTAGTAGGTGGCGTTGGTGACGGACGTCCACGCGCCGCTCATGAGGAAGCAGCTGGTCCCGGAGTGGGTGCACATCTCGTCGATGGCGGAGGCGGCCGGGTTGGTGCCGAACAGGCCGTTGCCCATGTCGGTGATGGGCGGCACTCGCGCGCCATAGTCAAACACCTCGCCGTACCAGTGGGCCATGTCGCCCGACGTGAAGCTCCCGCCCCACAGCGAGGCGGGGAAGTAGCCCATCCAGCCGTCGTTGAACCACACCCACCAGTTCCCGCCCGCGTAGACGATGTAGAAGCGGACCTTCGCCCCCACGTACGCGGACAGGTTCATGCCCGGGTAGTAGCTGGAATGGGTCTGAACCCAGCCCGTGACGTGCTTGAACACGCCCCCCACCCAGTTGCCGAGCAGCAGCGTGGGGTACGTCGTCTGCCACTTGCGGTAGCCCACCTCCACGAGCGACGTGTTGGCGCCCTGCACGATGGCCGTCTCCGCCGTGACCTGGTCCCCCCAGTTGGCGACCGCCGGGTCGGCGATCTGGATGAGCGCTCCCACGCCCAGCGGGAAGCCCGTGGCCGACGTCGGCTTCATCACGCCCGCGTAGTAGTAGGCGTCGGCGCTCGCGGACACGGGACGGTCGCCGGGCACGTTCGCGGCCAGCATGGGCGCGCGGTGGTGCGGCGGCTCCGGATCGCGCGTCGCCCGGGGAACCTGTCCCGTGGGACAGAGGCGGGCCGCGGAGGGTGTGACGGCGCTCGCGGACGGCCCGAGCACCAGCGCGGCCGATGGCGCGGCGACCCGCAGCGCCTCCGCGGACAATGGCTCGCAGCGATAGTCGCTTTCGACGGACGCGGCCGGGGCGGCGGACGGCTCCTGCTCCGGCGCGCCACAGCCCGACACGGCGAGGGAGATAAGACAGACAACCCGAAGGCAAAGCGTTGCGAGCTTCATGGTGACCCCCGATTCCAAGGCGTCACGATGCTTATTCGGACATCGCTTCAAATCCAGGAAATATTGAAATCCCCTGGGTCTTACGACTTGCGTCAACGCGGGTCGAACGAAGCGCAGACGCGCACGCCGCTGCGGACGTCCCGCGCGGTCGCGTCACCGGGGGAGAGGTCGGCGCTCGCCGCGACGAACGAGTCGTAATACCAGGAGCCTCCCCGGAGCACGACGCTGCCGAACTCCGGCGTCACGGAGCGCGTGAGCTCGTAGGCGTTGCCCGCCATGTCCTGCAGGCCGAACGGGCTCACCGACGCGGGATGTGTTCCCACCGCGTCCGGGCCGAAGGCCAGCGGCCGGCGGTCGTAGGTCGCGTCGATGTTGGCGTCGTCCGGCTGGAGCTCGTCGCCGTGGGGATAGCGGCGGCCATCCGCGCCACGCGCCGCGTACTCCCATTCGTGCTGGCCGCACAGGCGCGCTCCCGGAAGCCGCTTCGTCCGGTGGAGCCAGTAGAAGTAGCCCTCCAGGTCCTGCGCGGACACGCCGGACAGCGGGAGCTGCTTCCAGTCCACGCTCGCGTGCCGGGTGCGCTCCGCGTAGAGCAGGGGTTCGCCTTCCTTCGCGGTGCGGAACTCCTCGCGGGTGCGGTGGAAGGTGAAGACCCAGCCCGTGCCCTGCCGCCACCGCAGCGTGATGGTGCCTCCGTCGCCGAAGTGCGGCTGCTCCAGGAACCGCCTCGCGGGCGCGTCCGGGGGCAGGTCCTCCAGGTAGGTCAGCCAGTCGCCGAACGTCACCTCGTTGCGGCCCACCAGGAAGCCGCCGGTGAGGCAGTAGCGATGCATCGGCGGGCTGAAGGTGAAGCGGCGCACCGCCTCCTGCTCGGCGCTGCCCAGCAGGAAGCACCCCGGCGGAATGTAGACGTACCCTTCGGGCACCTGCGTGGGGAGCGCCAGGCGCAGCGCTTCCCGGGCGCCGTGCGTGAGGAACACCGGGACGTCCACGGGCACGCGTCCGGGCTGCGTGACGTGGACCAGGTAGGAGCCCTCCGGGAGGACGAAGCGCGAGGTGCCGGTGTCCGGCAGGGCCTCGAGGCGGAACGGCCCCTCGCTCCGGACGACGCGCGAGAGGGACACCCGGGCGCCGGACGGAAGGCTCTCGAACGTCAGCTCCGCGGGCTCGTAGAACCGCCGCAGCCAGGCCGCGCCCTCCTTGGAGGCGTCCACCTCCTGCTCCAGGCGTTGCAGCCAGGCGTCGCGTTCGTGGCGCTGATGGAAGGCCTCCGCCAGGAGCACGCGCTCGGACAGGACCGCCGCGATGAGCCGGCGCGTGTCGGAGTGGTGGCGGTCCCGGTCCAGGCCGCGCTCCAGGCTCCGGCTGGCGCGGGTGAAGGCTGCTTCCGCCTGGTCGCGCAGCGCGAGCGTCTCCGTCCACCGCTTCTCCGCGGCGCTGCGAAGGCCCGTGGCATCCGTCGCGGTCTCCGGGCCCAGTGAGGAGGGCGCCCGGCCGTCGAACATCGCCAGCGACTCCTCGCGGCTGGCGAGCGCCCTGGCGGCGAGGGTGCGGCCCGAGGCCAGTGCCTCCTTCGCGGTGCCCAGCTCCGCGGCGATGAAGCGCGAGTCCTCCAGGTACGCCTGGAGCTTGAGGCCGCCGTAGGACGCGAGGACGGCGAGCGCGAGCACGAGCGCGGTGAGCCCCCGTCCCCAGCGCGCACGCCGCACGGCGCGGTGGGACGCGCGCAGGAAGGCCTGCTCCCGGGAGGCCAGGGTGGCGGGCTCCAGGAGCCGCACTTCATCCAGCTGGCGCTGACCCCAGAGGGCCTCGCTGGCGCGGCGCAGGCGGTCCCACTCCGCGCTGGCCGCCTCCACGCGCTTGCGCAGCACGCGGTGCCCGATGTCGTCGTCCAGCCAGTCGCGCAGCGTGCCCCAGCTGCGGATGAGCGACTCGTGGGCAATCTCCCAGCGCGGCAGGCCGTTCACGGTGCGCGTGTGCAACAGCCGGCCTTCGACGAGCACGCGCAGCGCCGCGCGGGAGACTTCATCCGAGGCGTCGGCGAGGTCCTCCGCGCCACGCTCGATGCGCGTGCCCTCCGCCGTCACCAGCTGGAGCAGCAGCCGCCGCGCCGCAGCGTGCTCCGCCGGGCTCATGCGCGCGAGCACGCCGTCGGCATGCCGGGACAGCGCTCCGGCCACGCCGCCCATCGCCTCCAGCGCCGAGCGCGTGATGCGGCCCCCGGCGGAGTCGCGCCGCTCCCACAGCTCCGCGAGCGCGAACTGGAGGAGCGGCAGGCTGCCCACGCCATGCGCCGTGGAGGCGACGAGCGTCTGCACCAGCTCCGGAGACTCGAAGGCCACGCCCCGCGCGCGGGCCGGACCGATGATGGCCTCGCGCACGCCCTCCGGGGACAGGGGGCGGAGGATGTAGAGCGCCCGCTCCGCCTCGTCCCCCAGGCCCGGCAGCGCGCACAGGCGCGTGAGGAAGTCGCCGCGCACCGCCAGCAGCACGTGCACGCCCGGCGACGGCAGGGCCAGCTCTCCCAGGAGCCGGGCGAAGTGCGCGGCCTGCTCCGGGTCGGAGAGGGTGAGCAGCTCCTCCAGTTGATCAATGAAGAGCAGCAGTCCCCGCCCGCGAGCATGTGTCTCGCGCAGCGCCTGTCCCAGCCAGGCCGGCGTGTCCGTGAGGGCGGTGACGAGCTCGGCCTCCCTGCGCCCCAGCACCGGCGCCAGCGCGGCGGCCAGCGCTTCGAGCGGGCGGTGGCCGGGCCACAGCGTGATGACGTGCGGCTCCCGTCCGTCGCCCAGGTCTCCAGCCGCCACGCGGGGCAGCACCCCCGCGCGGCACAGCGAGGACTTGCCCGTTCCGGAGTCGCCCGCGACGAGGACCAGCGGGCGCGTGCGCAGGCGCTCCAGCACGGCGCGGATGTCGCCCTCGCGTCCGAAGAAGAGCGCTCGGTGCTCGGCCGCGAACGGTGCCAGGCCGCGATAGGGATTGCCGGCCGCCAGCGGCGCGGGCGCGATGGAGCGCTCCAGTTGCTCCAGCGCTTCGCTCAGCGCCTCCGCCGAAGCGAAGCGCTCGTGCGGATCCACCGCGAGGCAGCGCAGGATGATGGCGGCGAAGTCCGGGTCCACCTCCGGGCCCAGCGCGGCGCGGGGCGGCGTGTCCTCGGGCCGGCGCGAGGCGCGGCGGGGCACCTGGCCCGTGCACAGCTCGTGGAGGATGAGGCCCAGCGCATACAGGTCGCTGCGGGCGCTCGCGGGACCTCCGGCCAGGACCTCCGGCGCCATGTAGGGGAGCGTGCCCACGAGCAGCGGCGAGCCGGATGCCAGCTCCGCGCCCACGTCGAAGCGCTCGGCGAGGCCGAAGTCGAGCAGCTTCACCTCGCCCTCGCGCGTGACGAGCGCGTTGGAGGGCTTGAGGTCGCGGTGGAGGACGCCCTGGCGGTGCGCCGCTGCCAGCCCCCTCGCCAGGCCCACGCCCAGGGACAGCACCCGCCGCCACGGCACCGGCAGGGGCAACTCCGCGAGCGTCTCCCCGACGACGTACTCGGAGACGATGTACGGATGGCCGTCCACGGCGCCCACGCTGAACACGCTGACGATGTTCGCGTGCTGCAGCCGCGCGAGCGCCCGGGCCTCGGTGGTGAACAGGTCGCGGAAGCGCGCATCCGGCTGCGCCGCCGCCATGAACTTCACCGCCACGCGCCGGTCCAGTGACGTGTCGTGCGCGAGGTAGACGATGCCCATGCCCCCCCGGCCCAGCGGGCGCTCCAGGTGGAACGCGTCGAACGAATCCGGCGGCGTCCAGGGCACCGGATCCGGCGGCAGGCTGTCCGTCTCCCGGTCCCCCGGGTCGTCCACCTCCGAGCGCTGGATGCCGGGCGTGAGCGTCGCCAGCAGGCCGCGGCACTCCGCGCACCCGGCGGCGTGGCGGTGCACCTGCGCCAGCGCCTCGTCCGTCAGCTGGTCCTCGAGGAGCTCGACCAGGACCTCGTCGGTCAGGCAGCTGGAAGGGGTCTCGATCACGGGGGCCGGGCCTTCACGCTAGCCACGGGGCGCGCGGCGTTCAATGACACACGCGGACACGGCCTCTGGCACCGTGCGCGCTGCGTGCGTGGGGGGCGGGGCGGGGCGTGTCATGGTATGGCCTTGGGCATGTCCCAGGTGCCCGCACTGGCCGCGACCTTCCTCTCGCACACGAAGACGCGTTTCGTGCCCCCCTCGCCGGAGGACCTCGCGGCGCTCGAGGCCCTGCTGTCGCGCGCCTGGGAGGACGCGCAGGCCCGCTGGCCTGGGGTCGCGCTCTCCGCCGCGAACTTCGTGACCCACGTCGCGGAGCGGCTCCCGCCGGCGAGCCCCACCACGCCCATCGCGCCGCTCGTCTCCGGCCTGTCCCTGGCGGAGCTGTACCTCGCGTGCGCGTGCCTCCAGGGCCACTCCGCCGCGCACGAGGCCCTGGAGCGCCACTACCTGGCCCGGCTTCCGGAGCGGCTGCGCGGCCTGCGCCAGCCCGACGCGATGATCGACGAGGTCCGCCAGCGGGTGGGCGTGAAGCTGCTGGTGGCCAACGCCGGACACGCGCCCGCCATCGCGGACTACACGGGGCGGGGCGGCCTCTTGAGCTGGGTGGTCGTCATCGCCGGGCGCATCGCGAACAAGCTGCGCGGCCAGGAGAAGCCCTCGACGGAGGACGACGCGGAGGAGCTGTTCAAGGCGCTGCCCGCGCAGGGCCTGGATCCGGAGCTGGACGTGATGAAGCGCCGCCACCACGCGGCCTTCCGTCAGGCCGTGCGCGAGGCCGCCGCCACGTTGTCGGCCGAGGACCGCCATCTGCTCCGCCTCCACTTCGCCGACCGGCTGTCCACGTATGAGATGGCGCCGCTCTTCCGCGTCAACCAGTCCACCATCTCCCGCTGGCTGAAGCGGGTGCAGCAGCAGGTCTACGCGGAGACCCGGCGCCGCCTCCAGGAACAGCTGGGCCTCAACACGGAGGACTTCCAGAGCTTCATCGCCTTCGTGGACAGCCAGCTGGACCTGACCCTCAGCCAGCTGCTCGACGAGAAGCGCGAGCCGCCGTCCGAGGGCTGACCTACCGCACCGGCGCGGGGTCCGCCTTCGGAGGCCCGTAGGACAGGTTGCGCAGGAGCGCGGCCCCCGGCTTCACGTCGCCGCGCCGCACCGTGCAGCTCTCGCTCGCCTCGCCTGCGTTGCCCGTGTCCGCCTGGAACCGGCCGGGGCACTCCTGGAGGATGAGGTCCAGCGCGCGCCCATCCCGCGTGCGGGAGAGGCAGGTGGCGCCGTCGGGGGCCCAGGCCGCCTCGAAGGACCCCTTCGCCGGGTCCCACTCCCGCGTCACCTCGGTCGCGCGCTCCAGCACGCCCATCCGGTCATAGATGTCGATGGTGGTGTCCTGCCGCGTGTGGCTCCGGCCGTTGCCGCAGTAGTCCGCGCGGGCCAGCCGGGTGCACGCCTGATGGAGGCCGGCCAGCGACTGCCCGTCGCGGGAGGCCCAGGGCGCGTAGCCCCAGAGAATGCACTTGGAGATGGCGCCGTTCTCACACGCGAAGGTGACGCGGTCCGGGGCGTCGGCGTGGGCGCCGCTTGCGTCCCACACGCCGCCCACCGCGAGCGCCCGGGGCGCGGGCGAGCGGTCCAGCGCGACGCAGGGGTTCTCCCACTCGCGCGCCACCGCGTTCCAGGCCTCGATGCGGTAGAAGACCCGGCCCGGATCATCCGCCGCGGGCTCCGCGCCGCAGATGGCCACCTCCACGGGCTTGCCGTCGCTGGCGGTGCCCTGGAGCACGGTGCCCACCACGTCGCTGGCCGTCGCTCCTGTCTCGGGTGCGGGGACCGCCCACAGGCGGCCACCCTCGAAGCGCAGGGCCTTCACCCCGGCCTCCGCCTGCCGGGGGGCGTCCAGCGCCACGGAGACGAGCACGCTGGTGCGCTCGTCCGACGGCTTCTCCGGATCCCAGCTGCGCTTGGTGCCCCACAGCATCGTCCCCTGGGGCCGGGCGATGCGCTGGGCCGTCTGGGACTGGCAGCGGCGCGCGTAGCGCTCGGCGTCGGACGGGCCGCTCACGGACCGGGTGGTCCCGGGCTTCGGTGCGACGGGCGGTGCGGCCTGGACGCGCGCGGTCAGGAGCAGGAACAGGCATACCGGCAGGGCTTTGAAGAACGCGTTCACGTCTCCCAGGAGCCCCCGGGGAGCAAATCGATGCACGCAAATCCGTCCGTCCCCCGGACGCCCCACGCCGGGGGCGTCCCGGGCCC
>NZ_RAVW01000171.1 GCF_003611585.1 Corallococcus exercitus
GTAGTGGGATCGAACCCACTCACGCGGTGCGCTCCGGGCCTGGGGCGGGCCGGCTCGCGTGCCAGGGGACCGCCGAGCCGGGACCCGTCAGGCGCGTCGTCGCGTCATCGGTGGTCAGCGGGTTCGGGGGCACGCGGTGTCGCAAGAGCAAGGCCAGGGCCAGCCCGCGCGTACGGTCGAAGCCGAATTCTTCCAGGAGTTTGGAACAGGAGCCCCGGCCGCGCGGGGCGCCTTGTCCTGTTTGCGGATCCAGTTTCCGGAATCCGGATCCGCTACCACCCAAGTCCCGGCGCGTCACCGTCGGGCCACAAGGGAGCCACGGCCGGTCACCCGTGGCGAAGCCGCCGGAAGAACCCGGACCTGGAGTGGAGCCGAGCCAACGCTCCCGGGTCTCCTAGTCGTCGGCCATCCGGTTGGGACCTCCCGGCGGCGGCGTGCCCCGCGAACCGGTCCGACTGTCGGACCGGTTTGAACAACCGCCGCTGGCCCCCCCTGCGTCGAGGACGCCCCTCTGACGCTTCGAAGCGGACCGGCCTCGTCATCCGCCGTGGAGGGGGGCCTCCGCGCCAGCCAAGCGGAGGCAACCGGTCCGACTGTCGGACCGGTTGGGCCAGGCCGGGCGGGAGGCGTCCCTCAGGGAGGTCCGGGGGCCTGGTGCCCCGCTGGAGTCACCCCCGAGTCCCCTGACGCCGCCGCCCGAGGAGCGGGACAGCCAGCAGGCCCAGCACCAGAGGGAGCAGGCTGCCCGCGCCGCCCGCGGAGCACCCTTCGCCCTGGATGGCGGCGGTATCGCGCACCAGCGGATCCGTTCCGCGATTCACCTCGAGGCCGTCGGAAACGCCGTCACCGTCGCTGTCCGCGAGGCTCGGATCCGTCTCATTCGCATCGTGTTCGCCGTTGGCGTTGGTGTCCTCCTCACCGTCCGACAGGCCATCGCCGTCCGTGTCGGCCTTGAGCGGGTCGGTGCGCATCCGGCCGCGAACCTCGATGCCATCGCTCAACCCGTCACCGTCGGTGTCGGCCTTGCGGCGGTCGGTCTCGGTGGCCTGGGTGATGCCGTCGTGGTTCACGTCTTCCTCGCCATCCGTGAGCCCGTCGTTGTCGCTGTCGGTGTCCCGTGCGTCGATGTGCCCGTCGCCATCGGTGTCGACCAGACCCTCCATGCCATCTGTCAGGCCGTCGCCGTCGGTGTCGGCGTTGAACGGGTCGAGCCCCAGCTCCAGCTCGGTGGCGTTGTCCACGCCGTCACCATCCGCGTCCACGTCGTCGGCCGCGTTGAGCGGATCCGTCTCACCCGGGTCCACCTTGCCGTTGTGGTTCTTGTCCTCGATGCCATCCCAGACGCTGGCGCCATCGGTGTCGGCCTTGAGCGGATCCGTGGTGGTGGCCGGGTCCGCATCCGCGACGAAGAGGGCAGGGTCGGTGCCATTGCCCTGGGGCGCGGTGAGGCCCCGCTCCAGACCGTCGGTGAGGCCATCGGCGTCGGAGTCCGCGAGGGTGGGGTCGGTCTCCATGGCCTGGACGATGCCGTCGTGGTTGGCGTCTTCGTCGCCATCAAGCACGCCGTCGTCATCGGAGTCGTCGTCCATCGGGTCGGTGCGGCCGGAGTGGACCTCCACCCCGTCGGACAGGCCGTCGCCATCGGTATCGGCGTCATGCGGGTCGGTGCCGTGCCACGGCTCTTCATCGTCGGCGAGCCCGTCATGGTCAGCGTCGTCGGTCGCGGACCAGGACCAGGTGGCGGGCGAGTCATCCACGTTGCCCGCCGCGTCCGTGGCGCGCACGGTGAGGGTGTGGGGGCCGGGCGTCACGGTGAAGAGGACCGGGGCCCCGCAAGGCGCGAAGTCTCCAGCATCCAGACTGCACGCGTAGGTGACGCCCGTCTCGTCGGCGTCGAGCTCGAACACCGCGGAAAGGGGCGCGTCGGTCGCGATGGGGCCGGAGCGGATGAACGTGTCCGGAGCCTTGAGGTCCACGGTCCACGTGAAGCTCGTCGGAGAGGGATCCTCGTTGCCCACCGCATCCACCGCGCGCACCTCCACGGTGTACGTGCCATTGGTGAAAGCCTCGCGGGTCAGCGGACTGGCGCAGGGCGCGAAAGCTCCCGTGTCGAAGCGGCACTCGAAGGTCGCCTCCGGGTCACCGGAGGTGAACGTGAAGGAAGCGGTGGTGCTGTTCGTGGGCGAGGTCACGGACGCGGCGATGGACGTGTCCGGCGCCACGACGTCCACGGTGAAGGTGACGCGGGTTTCTGGACTGACGTTGCCTACCGCGTCCTCGGCCACCACGGTCACGGTGTGCGGCCCGCCGCTCAATGCCGGGCCCGGACCGAAGGACCACGCCCCGGTATCGGAAGCCCTGACGCCA
The DNA here is from genome assembly GCF_003611585.1 of Corallococcus exercitus. Taxonomy (GTDB): domain Bacteria; phylum Myxococcota; class Myxococcia; order Myxococcales; family Myxococcaceae; genus Corallococcus; species Corallococcus exercitus. The sequence goes on from NZ_RAVW01000171.1 coordinate 2,368, forward strand.
CCCTGGAGGATGCCGTCCACGAAGAGCCGCACGGAGGCACCCGGCTCCGCGACGCCCGCGTAGAGCGGGCCCTCCCGGTTGAAGACAGCGCCACTCGCGGGCGAGGTGACGACCGGCGCCGCGGGGGCGCTCAGGTCCAGCGTCCACGCGTACTCCGCGGGGAAGGCGTCGCGGTTGCCCGCCGCGTCCACGGCACGCACCGCCAGGGTGTGCGCCCCGTCGGAGAGCGCGTCGAGCGTGAACGGACTGCCGCACGGGGCGAAGGCCTCCGCGTCCAGGCGGCACTCGTAGCCAGTGGCCCCGCCCGTGGAGCTGAAGTCGAACGTGGCACTGGCGCTGTTCGACAGCGGGGAGGGACCGGAGTCGATGGCGGTGTCCGGCGCCACCGTGTCGACGAAGAAGCCAAGGACCCTGGACGGACCCGTGTGGCCCGCGACATCCACGGTGAAGGCGCTCAGCGAATGGAAGCCCTCGTCCAGGGGGCCGGCCACGTCCTGGCGCCAAGCACCCTGGGCATCGACGGGCACTGGCCCCAGGCTCGTGACCTGATCAAGGACCAGGTACACGCTGCCGCGAGGCTCGGCGGTGCCGGTGATGGAAGGGGACACGGTAGAGAGCCATTCGCCCTCCGTGGGATGCAGGACGACGGGCGCCGCGGGAGGCGTGGTGTCCACCGTGAAGGAGACCGGCCGGTTCGCGCTGGAATTGCCCGCCCGGTCCGTGGCGAAGACATAGACCGTATGCGCGCGGTCCGCGAACGCGACCGAGGACGTGCAGGTCCAGAACCCGGCGGCATCCGCGGTCGCCGAGCAGAGATCGTCGCCTCCGTCCACCGTGACCGTGCTGCCGGGTTCCGCCTGGCCCGCGAACACAGGGATCCGGGTCGTGAGCACCTGGCCGGCGGTGGGCGTGGTGACGGTGGGCCGGGCCGGAGGCGTCCAATCCACCGTGAAGGGGACGCTGCGGACCGGGCTGGCGTTCCCGGCCGCGTCATACGCGGTGACGAGGAGCGTGTGCTCACCCTCTACGAAGGAGCGGGCGGCACAGCTCCAGCTGCCCGTGGATGCGGACGCCGCCTTCTGACAGATCACCGCGCCGCCTGCTCGCACGACCACGAGGCTGGCCAGCTCGGCCGTTCCCCGGATGCTGGGAAGGTCGCCCCAATTGAAGACCTGTCCCGGTGTAGGGAAGGCGAGAACCGGCGCGGCTGGAGCGACAGAGTCCACCCGGATGCTCAGCGACCGGACCGTGCTGGTGTTGCCTGCCGCGTCGGTGGCGCTCAGGAGCACGGACTGCAGCCCCTGGGCAAACGCCACGGCGGACGTGCATGCCCAGCTCCCATCGGCCTGCGTCGTGGTCTGGCACGCCAGGCTCCCGTCCTGCTGGCGGACCGTGACGGTACTTCCCGGCTCGGCCGTGCCTTGGAACGTGGGCCTGTCACTGGTCACGAAGCCGCCGCTCGCGGGGACGGTAGGGACGGGGGGCTGCGGAGCCGCCAGGTCCACCGTGAACGTGCGGACCGTGGAGGGACCCCTCCAGCCAGCCGCGTCCCGGCCAAACACCGTCACCGTCGTCGTCCCGGGGCCGAGCTGGAGGGTGGACACGCAGCTCCACGCGCCGGAGCTGGCCTGGGCCTGGGCCGTGCACAACTCCGAAGAGGAGGCCTGACGCACGGTGACGGTGCTGCCTGGCTCCGCGGTCCCGCTGAACATGGGCTTGCGCGTGTTGATGGCAGCGCCCTCCGCGGGCGTGGCCACGATGGGCTCGAGCGGCGGCGTCAGGTCCACCCAGAAGCGCACGGTCGCGACGGGACTGAGCTTCCCGTTGCGGCCCAGCACCTGCGCGGTCAGGGTGTGCAGGCCCTCGGCGAGCGTCGGGAGCTGGCAGCTCCAGGCCTCGGGACCCATCACGGAGGTGCACAGCAGCGTGTCACCCTCGCGGACGGACACGGTGCCGCCGGCGGCCGCGGTTCCCCGGATGAAGGGTTGGGCCACCGGGGAGGTGCTGCCCTCGGCGGGCAGGGTGATGACCGGCGCCGCGGGCACGGTCGTGTCCACGGTGAAATAGGTCCATTCGAAGGCCCCTCCATTCCCGTACTCGTTCACGGCCTGAGCGGTGATGGCGTGAGGCCCATCCGCCAGCGCCACCGTGCTCGTGCAGCTCCAGCTCAGGAGCTGGGGGGCCACCGGGCTCGTGCACAGCACGGTGTCACCGTCGCGCACGATGACGGTGCGGCCAGGGGGACCGCCCAGGGACGAGGCGCCACCGGCGAAGAGGGGCGTGCTCGTGCCGATCACCAGATCCCACCCGGACGGCTCTCCAATCCAGGGCCTGTCGGGCAAGAGCACGAAGAAATAGAACGGGGTGCCGTGGCTGTGATTGCCGTTCTCGTCCCGCGCGAACACACCGACGGTGTACCCGCCAGTCTCGTAGGCCACCGTGCTCTGGCAGCTCCAGGCCCCCGTGACGGCGTCCGCGGAGGCGGTGCAGCGGAGATCCTCCGGACCGCTTCCCACGATGAGGACGGTGTTGCCGGCCTCCGCTGTCCCACTGAAGATGGGGTAGCGCGGCGTGTCCAGCGCGCCGGGCAGGGGTGCCAGCACGTTGGGCATGGGGGGCCTGACCGCGACCACCGTCGTCACCATGTCCCCCGTGGGGGACCACGACCCGAAGCTCAGCGGAGCCCCGCTCAGCGGGTCATGGGTGAGCAGCGTGGCCCTGGCGTTGATCGGCCCCTCCAGCTCTAGGAGGATCCTGACCTGGAAGACGACCGTCGTCGTGCCTCCCGGGGGGATGACACCTCCCTGGAAGGCATCCGCTCCGGAGCCCAGGCGGACGCGAAGGGTGCGCGAGAAGGCCTCGTATTCGCCCGCGTCATCCCCGGCGGCATCCGTCAACGCGCCTGGCGGGAATCCGGTGGTGACGCGCAGCGAGCCCGGCACGAAGTCCACGTACCACTGCAGGTAGTTCGTGAACTCCATTCCGCTGCCCGGCGCCAGGCCCGTGTTGGTCGTCGTGAGGGTGTACTCCAGGACGTCCAGGCCACGAAGCTGGCCATTCGGCCGGGGCGACACCGCCCGGACGCTCAACACCGTCTGGGTGAAGTCCGGCGCATCCTCCGCGAGCGCGGCGGACGGCAGGAGCGCCATCAACAGACACAGCACCGCGGTAACGGGAGCCGGGAACCCCCGGCGGGACACGGGGGCGACGGCGGCGGGACTTTTCATGGACCTCTACTGGACGGTGACGGCGCGTTTCCTTAGCGCGGAGCTTCCAGCAATTGCGACACGTGCTCCGCCAGGTCCGGCAGCGGCTGGGGCTTGCTCAGCACCAGGTCCACTCCCAGTGCCTGTGCACGCGTCCCCAGGTCCGGGGTCGCGAACGCCGTCAGCAGCACCATGCGCGTGGCCGGCGAGGCTTCCCGCAGCCGCTCCGCGATGATGAGCCCTTCCTCGGACTGCGTGCCGCTCAGGCGCAGGTCGCTGATGACCAGGTCGTACCGGCCGTGCTTCACGCGCTCCAGCGCCTCGTCCAGGTCCGTGGCCGAGTCGACCTCGTACCCCGCGCTGGAGAAGAAGCGGCCCAGGACCCAGCACAGGACCGTCTCGTCGTCGATGATCAGCAGGTTGCGGGGCACACGAGGAGGCATGAGCAAGGCTGGGGCCAGGAGCTCGGGAATCAAGCGCGGTGAAGTCTTTACGGCCATTTGGACCGGCGGAACAGCGTCCGCCGCGAGCCTTTGTCCAGCTTGCGGATCCAGTTTCCGGAATCCGGACCAGAACCGGGAACGCCGCGTACCTGGATTCCTAGCGCATCGGGATGGGCTGGGGCCGGTCCTCGTTGGCCGCGGCGGGGATGAGCGCGGACAGGTGGAGGATGAGCACCGGCATCAGCTGCGGCTTGGGCAACAGCTTCGTGATGCCGCTCGCCCATGCCGAGTGCCGCACCTCGTCCAGGGGCAGCGCCGTCATCAGCAGGAGGGGAATGTGCGAGTCATGCAGGCGGAGGTCGCGAGCGAAGCGCAGGCCCTCCTCCATGCCAGGCCGCCCGAAGGGATGGTCGATGAGGACCGCGTCGAACAGGTTCGTGTCCAGCAGGCTCCGCGCCTGCCCGTCCGTGCGAGCCGTGAGGACGGTGAAGCCCGCGGCCGTCAGGTGACGCGCCGTCGCCCCACGAACCGGGGGCTTCGAATCGAGGAGAAGGATTTTACCGTGCATGCACAACAACAGTGCAGCGGTTGTGCCACGCGAGGCGTCATACGCCAATCCCAGTCATTGCAAGGGATTGGAGGATGAAGGGGGAGGGCCCTTTCCAGTTCCTGGACCGGGCTCCGGAATCTGGAATCCAGCCCACTCAAAGGCCGCTGCGCCGCCGCGCGGCGTCCTCGAGGTAGGCGCGCACCACGGGCATGAGCGGCAGCCGTAGCGCGGTCTCCACGTCGAGCCACCGGGCCCACACCACCTCGCGCTGGTCGAGCACGAGCCGGGGCTCGGTGTCGAGCTCCAGCTCGACGAAGTGGCACCGGTCCCGCTTGAACTCGTCCGTGTGGTGCAGCTCGCACACGGCGCGCAGCCGCGAGGCCGGCACGTGCAGCCCCACCTCCTCGCGCAGCTCCCGCGCGCCCGTCTCCTCCGGGGACTCGCCGCGGTGCCGGCCGCCTCCCGGCAGGGAGAAGGCCTGCTTGTACGAGTTCTGCAGCAGCAGCACCTCGCGGCCCCGCCACACCCCCACGAGCGTGCCCTCCGTGCGCGGTCGGCGCACGAACCACCAGGCGAGCGCCAGGTGGTAGGCGCCGCGGTAGGCCACGCGCACGAAGGGATCGATCGGGGTGCTCATGGGGGTGAGGCTACCCCGGTACGGACGCTCAGATGTTGATGCTCTGGGGGATGAGCGAGGGGACGAGGTAGGGGTAGGGCTCGTAGCGAGTCGCGTTGCGCTGCTCGATGACGCCGCCGATGCGCTCCAGCTCCGCCTGGAACGCCTTCAGCGGGCCGTGGACGCGCGGGTCCTTGAAGTGCAGGAGCGGGTAGTCGCCGAGCTTCGAGTGGTGCAGGGAGCCGAGCAGGGTGAGGAAGTCGAGCTGCTCGGCGGCCATGTCCAGCGGAGGGTACGGGTCCAGGCCCGGGTTGAGCGCGGCGTCGGCGCGCGTGGGGGGCGCGGCGCGGTAGGCGGCGCCCGGGGCGAGCGGCACGAAGGTCATCACCCCGGCCTGGGCGAAGTTCACCGCCGCGTGCTGCGCGCTGCCGGTGAACAGCAGCATGGTGAGCGCCTGCACCAGGTACTCCACGGTGGTGAGCTTGCCGGCGACGCCGTCCTCGCCAAAGCCCTTCACCCGGCCTCCGTCCTGGGCCACCAGCTCTGCGGCCCACGCCTGGAGCGCGGCGTCCCCGGCCACGGCGGCGTTGTCCGGGTAGTGGACGCCCACGTAGGCGCGCACCCACTGCTCGATGGCGCCCCAGACGAGCCGCGCGTCCTCGCGGTAGGGGTAGTCCAGGTCCGGATCCACCACCCCGCGCTTCTCCAAGGCCTGCGGCAGCATGCCCTGGGTGAAGTCGTAGTCCGGGTCGTCCAGCAGCGAGGCCACGGTGACGGCGCGGTTGGACTGGATGGTGCCGCCCAGCAGCATGTCCACGTCGCCGCCGGGGGCGATGAGCTTCGCCTGCGCGGCGTTGTTGATGTACAGCGTGCCCTCGAAGTGGGGCCGCAGCAGCACGCTCACCGGGTGCTCGTCCGGCAGCCGCCGGTGGGTGGCCACCACGAAGGGCTCCACCAGCAGGTGCGTGTGGCCCAGATGGGAGACCATCTCGTGGTGGGTGACGTCCGCCACGGAGACGACCGTCTTGGCCTGCTGCCACGCCTCACCGTCCGCGGGGGTGTAGAGCGGATAGCCGGCGGGATCCTGGCCGCAGCGGATGCCCAGCGGCTTGAGCTGGCGCACGCCCGAGCCGCGCGGCAGGCCGAACAGGGCGCGCGGCGCGAACATGTACTTGGGCCCGTCCGGGAAGTTGCCATTCACCACGCGGGCGAGCGCCTTGTAGTCGGCGAGATACAGCCGCCCGTCCCGCAGGACCTGGCCCACCGAGTCCCCCTCGCCCAGCACGGCGCCCAGGGCCGCGTCGCTCAGGCCGAGCGTGTCCTCGTCCGAGCGCGCCCGCTTGAGCACGAGCGGGTTGAAGCCCGCCACGCGCATCCACGCGAAGGTGGCGTCGTCCTCGTAGGTGTGGGCGGCCGTGGGGAGGGGCAGGGTGGTGAAGAGGTTGAAGTAGTCCTGCATGGAGCCCGGGCGGCCCTTGGGCTTGACGACGAGCGATTCGAGCAGCGTCTTGAAGACGTCGAAGATGCTGCCCAGCTCCCCCCGGAAGGCCTTCTCGGCGAGGCCCGCCACCTGCTCGGCGAGCCGCGCGGCCTCGCCCACCGCGGACAGCCCGTCGCGCAGCTTCTGGGCGAGGCTCGACGGCGCGGGCAGCTTGTCCAGGTGCGTGAGGTCCAACGAGCCCACGCCCAGGTGCGACAGGTCCACGTTGAGCGCCGGGGTCGCCGGGACGTCCTTGCCGTCGCGCTGCGCCTGCTCATGCACCCACAGCAGCCGGTTGTGGGCGATGTGCAGCACCTGCGCGATCGCCTGGCCCCACCACTCGAGGGTGGGCTTCTGGTCGGAGGGGACACCCTGCGCCATCGCCAGCGGAGCCACGTAGCTGTAGTTGTACTGGTACTCGGGCGCGGCGTTGCTCGCGGATGACAGGCTTACGGCGGACATGAGGGGACCCCCAGGGATTGGACTGCGCGGCGGATGCGTGCCTTTGCACCCGCCGTCCATGATTGTCCTTGGAGGACCCCTCCCGGCGCAATCCCTGGCCCCGGCCATGCCCTGGCAGGGTTACTGTCCCCCCGTGCCGGTGTTCCAGAGCGGCTGTCCCTGCGGCGAGTAGATGACCACGTTGCCGTCGTTCTGGACCGCCAGCGTGGAGCCCGGCTGGCCTCCGGTGTAGGTATGCCAGAGGGGCCGCATCAGGCCGGTGTAGATGACGAGATTGCCGTCGGTCTGGAAGTACAGGCCATAACCCGCCTGCCCACCCGTCGAGGCCGCGGTGGACCAGGTGACCTGGTAGGTGTAGCCGCTGGGCGTGGGGGTCACCTTGGTCAGCTCGAGGACGCCGAACTCCCGGAACGAGAGGAAGTGCCACCGGTCACACGAGTAGATCATCTCCCCCACGCCAAGCCCCTTGCCCGCGGGAATCTGACCGCAGCCCGTCGCCGTGACCGGGCGGGCCAGGACGCGGCTGCCATAGAGCTGGCTGACGCCCTCCACGTCGCTCTGGGTCAGGCTGTTGCCACCGGTGCCGCCGCACTCGGGATAGGGGTAGTTCATGATCGAGCCCGAATCGTAAGGCGTGACACCCCGCCAGTTCTGGGGCTCGTTGCTCGCGTAACACATGCCGGAGCGGAGGAACTCGTGCCGGAGCCCGAGCGTATGCCCCAGCTCGTGCATCAGCATCCCCGCCAGGGGCCAGCTGCTGCTGAAGGCCGAGCTGGTGATGAAGACCGTGCGGTCCGGGCGCGAATAGCCAGGCATGAACGCCCTGGCGGTGTACGGGGCGTTGCCGATGGGGCTTACGTTGAAGAAGACGTTGGTGTTCTGGTTGGTGCAGTTGGCGTCCTGGGCCGGGACATAGACGAAGTTGACGAGCAGCTGCGCCCCCCAGGCGGCCCCGGCGGAGTTCATGGCATTGACGACGGCCTGCTTGTTGGCACCGAAGTCATTGCTGACGCAGTAGCTCAGGTTGAGCTGCTCGCCACCCTTCCAGGTGTTGTCGAGCGCCGCGTTGAGCAGGTCGACGGTGAGGGCGCCGTCCTTCGGATACAGCTGCTCCCAGGCGCGCCGCAGGTCCGCCATGTCGCGGGCTGGCAGGTCACCGTCGTAGACGTACTGGCCGTTCGAGTCCTGCTGGACGGTGGAGAGGAACTCCTCGAACGTGACGTCCCGCCGGGCGGTGTTGGTGAGCTCCTCACGGGGGCTCTCCGGGGCGTCCGGAGCCCCACAGGCGCTGCACACCAGGGTCATGGCCAGCGCGGCAGGGACAAGGGTCGTGGGCTTCTTCATGGGTCGGGGCATTTCGCGTTTCCTGACGTTCTTTTCGCGTGGGAGGGGCCAGGCCCGGAGCTTCAACGCCGCACCTGCCGGGCCGTGATTGTCCTTGAGCGTGTGCTCCCGGCGCAATCCCTTCCACGTCTGTCAGTAGAACGTACGCCCGAGCATGGAGGCGTTGGTGACAGCCGTTTCGCCATACACGGACACGTACCAGGTCCCCATGCCCGGGTAGAAGAGGGAGCAATACTCCACGTTGCTGCCCGTGTCGCCGGAGCGGCAGGCGTAGTTCGTCAGCGTGGGCGCTGCGCCTTCGCGCACGTAGAGGGTGCCATTGCCGGTGCCACCCTGGAGCGACACGGTGAACGCGGGGATGCCCGACGGCAGAGTCAGCGAGTAGTGCTTCCAGCCGCCCTGGGGTGCGCTCACGTAGCTCAGCGTCACCCGCGGCGCGGTCTTCAGCCGCGGGGTCATGTTGGCGATGAACGGCTGGAGGTACGAAGCCCGCTCGAAGATGTCCGGCGCCGAGCAGCCCAGGTTGTAGCTGGCGACGCCCACCAGCTTCTTCCCGGCGGCCCCGTCCACCACCAGCGGGCCCCCCACGTCTCCCGTGCAGAAGGCGTTGCCCTGCGCCGAACCATCCGCCCCCAGCTGGTCCAGGGGGACGGGCTGCCCCAGCGCCAGGGCGGCATCCGCGTTGGACATCAGCGGCACGCTCATCTTGCTCAAGGCGTCTGGCGTCGCGCTCCCCGGGGTCGTCTGCCCCCAGCCCGAAAGCGTGGCGATGACGCCCGGGTTGGTGTAGCCGGCGGACACATCCGCCGCCGTCGCCACCGGCAGGGCCGCCACCGTGACGCCATCGAGCGTCAGCGGGGAGCCCAACAGCAGGAGCGCCGCGTCCTTGCCCTGCGCCGCATCCCACGAGCCAGGGAAGGGAATGATGTCCAGCACCGTCCGCACCTGCCCCACGGTGTTCATCAACGCCAGGCTGTTGCTGCCCGCCGCGACGCGCAGGGTGCTGGGATGCGGGGGCGTCACGGTGGTGCTCCCCCGCACGCACTGGCGTGAGGTGAGGACCCAGTGGGTGTTGATGATGGTGCCGCCACACAGGTGGTTCCCGGCCGTGTCCTGAATGGACACCATCCAGGGAAACTCACCGGCGGTGGCCGGCGTGCTCCCCACCAGGGGCCGCGAGACCTCCGCCACGCCGGGCGGAGCGCTGACCGCTTCGGGGCCACAGCCAGCGCCCAGTGACAGGAAGCCCAGCGCCACGGCGGCATGCAGGGAAGAGAACGACGGAAAGGACGAGCGAGCAGAGGGCATGCGGTCACTCTAGCCCGGGCCTTCTGGGGCTGCCTCCAGCGCCGGGGCTTGCTCCGCGCCGCGCTTCGTCGCCGGAGCGCATGGCGGCGCTGGCTTGTTTTCGCCGCTTGAGCTGGGAGCATGGCCGTCATGGACGCGAAGGGGCATCGCTGGCTCGTCAATGAGTTGGACAAGTGGCGGGTGCCCGTCGACCTTGCTGCGCTCCGCAAGCGCGGCCCCGAGGTGTTCGACGCGCTGGTGGAGATTCTCGAGCAGCGCCAGCTCTCCACCCGACAGCGGGGGAACGCGCTCTGGGCGCTGAGCGAGCTGAGCCTGCAGCGAGGAGCCCTCCTGGAGCGAAGCACCGTCCTGGCGCGGATCGCGAAGACCCTCGTCGTCGGCGACGAGCAGGAACTGCGCGAGGTGGCGGCCCGGGTGTTGGTGCTCCAGTTCTTCCAGCAGGAAGGCTATTCGGCCCTGCGACCGCTGGTGAGCGCCGAGGAGCTGAAGTCCCTGCTGGAGCGCGCCGAGGCGTTGGGACTGAGCGACGAGGTCCGGGACCGCGTCTGGCAGTTCTTCAACAAGACCTGCGCGCGGCGGCGTCTCAGCGAATGAGCAGGCCTCCGTCCGCGGGGATGATCCGGGGCGCTGTCTGTCAATCCATGCTCTCGCGCAACTCCAGCAGGAGCGAGTCGGCGGCCTCCGTGCTGACGATGCCCGTGCGGGGATACTCCAGGTCCACGACGACATGGATGGCCGAGGAGATCACCAGGGCGAAGAGCAACCGGTAGGGCCAGTTGCGGCCCTAGCCCCGCGCCGTCGTCAAGCCCACGAGCATGGCGCCAATCACGGACAGCCCGAGCATGAAGATGAAGGTGGGCGACGTGATGTGTGTTCACACGGCGAGCGTTCGCTTCGCCGCGACCTCCGCCAACAGGCGGACGGGAGGCAGCAGCAGGACGTCCTTGTCTGGATCGGCCTGGGTGATGGCCACCATCGAAGCCCAGAGCTGCTTCTGGAGGCGGGAGGCCCGGGCGCGGCGCGCTTCGAACTCCTCCACCCAGGCACCAGGTTCCGATGCACCTCCAGACGCCTCCCCGCCTCGGCGTAGGAGAAGGCCAGGATGAGCCCCATGACCTCCAGGGCCAACACCAGCAGCGTGGTGACCGCCAGCTCACGCACCCCTCAGCGGATCGTGGTCCTGGCTTGCTCGAGCTGGCGCGCACGGGCACAGCCCTCGTTGATGCCCAGGTCACACGCCTTCTTCAGGTCGGACAGCGCAGCCTCGAGGTTGCGCAGGTGGTAGTGCGTCCCACTGCGCTCGAGGTAGGCGAGCCCGTGCTCGGGATTGCGCGCGAGGAAGGCGTCCCAGAGCGGGAGGATCTCCGCGAAGCGCCGCTCTCGCGCCAGGGCATAGTCCCGCTGCTGCACGGCGCGGAAGTCCTCCGGCATCCCGGCCTGCTCCTCCTTGCCCTGCTCCTGCGACGGCGCGGTGACGACCCGGGTGCGCCAGCGCGCCACCTCGGGGTCGCCCGGGGCGAGTTCCCCCGCGAGCTCGAGCAGGCGCAGGGCCTCCTCGCGGTGTCCGGCCCCATGCTGCTCATAGGCCGCGTAGACCAGGCCCTTCACCACGCCAGGCCGCAGCGACCGCCCGTCGGCGTCCGTCTCCTCCAGCCGCAGGCCGTGCAGGAGATCCTCTCCCGCGGGTCCCCACTTCTGGCTGGAAGCGAGAATCCGGGCGCGCTCGAAGTAGACGTCCGCGCGAGCGGGCCGCAGGGCCACGGCCCGGTTCGACTCGACGAGCGCGGCGTCCAGGGCCCCGGTGCCGCGCAGCCGCTTCGCCCGCGCCAGCCGGAACTCCCAGTAGTCGCCGGCCGACAGCGCCTGGGCAAGCAGGACCAGTGCCCGGTCGTTGTCGTCCTCGACTCGCGGATCATTCGCGCGGTCCCAGTCGGCGAAGCCGCGCAGGAAGCCCAGCTCGGGGTGTGCGCGGCTCTGGGCCTCGGCGAAGGCGTCCATCTCCTCGTAGGAGCCGCCCCAGCGGGGAGTCAGTCCGTGGAGGTAGACGCTCCGGACGTCCGCGCAGGACGGGCACTGCTCCGCGGCGCGGGCGAAGACGCGCTCGCGATCCTCACGGTCGCCGAGCGCGTTGGCCACGTGGATCAGCGGCCGCGCCGCCGCGACCGCCTTCGGATGGAGCGCCCAGGCGCGGGTGAGATCCGGCACTGCACGCTCGAAGGCCTTCTGCATCCCGGCGAGTTCCTCCTCCGCCGTCGCCGCCACGAACCTCGTCCCGCGCCGCAGGTAGCCCACGTTCACCCAGTGGGTGCCCCGTGCGAGGTAGGGCGCGAAGGAACGCGGCGACGCCTCCACCCAGGCGTCGAGGAGCTCCGCCGAGTCGGGGGCCCCGTTGCCGAGCGCCTGGATGCCGTCCGTCATCCAGTGCTCGTCCTGGGGGTTCGACTCCATGCCCCACTGGAGCTGCTCGACCGCCAGCGTCAGGTCCTCGAACTGGCGGCGGAGCAGGAGCGCGCGCAGCGCCACCCCATCCACATGCCCCCGGGGAACCCCGCCTTGCTCGACGCCGGCCGGCGCCACGACAGGAAGCCCGCGGGGAGCGGGGCCCGGGGCAGGCGTCAGGACGGGCTCCTGGCGGGCTGCGATGCGCGCCTCGACCGCGGCGCGCTGCTTCGCCTGGAAGGCCCGCACGGCAAGCCCCGCGGAACCCAGGCCCAGCAAGAGGACTCCCGCGCCGAGCGCGGTACGAAGAGAGGACATGAGGCGTGGCACGGTAGCAAAGGCAGGCCGCGCAGGTGCCATCCCGGCTGTCTTCCGCGCGGAATCCCGCTCACTCCGCCCGCTTGCGGCGCCGTGACATGATACGGCTGAGGGCCACCTCGGTGATGCCGAGGTAGGCCGCCACGTCGCGCTGGGGAATCCTTCCCTTCAGGTGGGGATGCTCCTCCCAGAACTTCACCAGGCGCTCCTCCGCGGACAGCTCCAGGAACTCCTGCTCACGGCGCTCCTTGAGGATGAAGTGCTGCTCCGCCACCCGGCGCGCCAGACGCTCCCAGCACACGTGGCCCTGCTCCAGCTGCTGGAAGTCCTGCGTCTGGAACACCAGCACGTGGCTTGGCTCCAGCGCTTCAATCGCAGTCATCGACGGCAGCCGCTGCAACATCTCCGCATAGGCGCCAATCAGCTCTCCCTCGGCGCGGAAGGCCTTGATGGACTCGCCCCCGCGTGGCGACACGCGCACGCCCCGGAAGACGCCCCGCAGCACCACCGCGAACCGGTCCGCCGCGTCTCCCGGACGCATGAAGAACTCCCGCTTCGCCAGCGACTGCTCCTTCGCCACGGCTTCGGCCTTCGCCCACTCCTCGGGAGGCAGCGGGGCCAGGGTGGCGAGGCGCTCGAAGAGCTTCGGGAATCTCACGTCGCGGGGACCTGGGCTTGACCTGGGTTAAGGCGGCGGCGGCTTGGGGAAACATATACCGGGGCCATGTCCCTCAACGTCTACGCCGTGGCCACGCCCTTCGTCATTGCCCTGGCCCTGGCGGAGTTCGCCTGGTGCGTGGCGCGGCGCAACGGCTACTACAGCTTCCAGGACTCCATCGCGAGCATGGGCACGGCGGTGATGAACCAGTGCGTCAACGTCGCGGTGGCCCTGCTGGTGCTGCCCCTCTTCACGCAGCTGGGCCAGTACGCACCGTGGCGGCTGGACGCTTCGTCGCCGCTGTCGCTGGTGGCGCTCTTCCTGGGCGTCGACTTCCTCTTCTACTGGTTCCACCGCTTCGGGCACCGCACCAACATCGGCTGGGCGGCCCACTCGCCGCACCACTCCACCGAGGAGCTCAACTACGCGGTGGCCTTGCGCGCGAGCGTGACGCAGCGCCTCTTCTCGTTCCTCTTCTACTGGCCGCTGGTGCTGGTGGGCTTCCCGCCGGAGGCGGTGCTGGCGATGGTGGCCTTCCACCTGGTGCTCCAGTTCATCCCCCACACGCGGGTCATCCCCAAGCTCCCCGCGTGGGTGGAGTCGTGGCTGAACACGCCGTCGCACCACCGCGTGCACCACGCGCGCAACGACGCGTACATCGACAAGAACTACGCGGGCTTCCTCATCATCTGGGACCGGATGTTCGGCACCTACGCGGAGGAGACCGAGCCGTGCTCCTACGGGCTGACCACCCCGGCGAACACCTGGGACCCGACGGCCATCAACTTCCAGGCCTGGGCCCGGCTCGCCGCGGACGCCGTCGCCACGAAGAGCCACTGGGACCGCCTGCGCCTCTGGGTGATGCCCACGGGCTGGCGGCCTGCGGACCTGCCTCCGCGCGCGCTGGGGTACTGGAAGCAGGAGGGGAGGGAGGTGAAGTATCACTCACGGGAGCTGCCCGGCGTGCGTGGCTACCTCGTCTTCCAGTTGTTCGCGTCGATGCCGTTCATGCTCCTGGTGAGCCACCATGCCTCACCGCTGTCGGGCTGGCAGAAGGTCGCGTTGAGCCTGCTGCTCTGGGCGATGGCGACCGCCTGGAGCGGGATGCTGGAGTCGAAGCGGTGGAGCGAGGCGCTGGAGCTCGCGCGGGTGCTCGCCATGGGCGTGGCGGTGACGCTGTGGCTGGTCCGGGCAGGCGCGCCCCAGACGTGGAGCGCGCTCACCGCGTCGTGGCTGATGGTCTCGCTGGTCTGGCTGCGGGTGGCGCGCGGTGGCGCCAGCCGGAGGTCCCAGAGGACCTTCTTCCCAGGCTGACAGCACCTGACGAAGGTGCGGACCGGATGGATCCATCGCAGACGAAATATTTCCTTCGCGCGCCGTAATCCGCTCAGCAGCTTCATTGAGGGGAACCGAAACCATGATGCGACGATGGATGGCGGCGGCACTGACCTTGTTCACGCTCACGGCCTGTGGCCCGGAGGACGTCTCCGAATCCGGCCCGGAGGAGGTCCCCGCGTCGGGTCCGGAGGGTTCGCTGCGGGGGCAGGAGCAGGAGGTCTGGGGCTGGTACTACACCTCGGAGGAACTGGCTCCGGCCGAGTGCGACGGGGATGCACTGGCCTACGGCGCGTCCTGCAGTCACGCCTTCTGTGACGACGTCAGGCTGGGATGCAACACCCCCCCGAGCGGCACCACGAAGGGCTATCCCACCTGGACCGCATCCTTCTCCGAGGAGTCAACGCGGCCCACCATCTGCCCCAACGGCTCCTGGGTGACGGGCCTGTCGTGTTCGGGCGGCTACTGCGACAATGTCTCGCTGGAGTGCACGCCCATCTCCGGGCGCTCTGCCGGCAATTGCTACTGGTCGGACCCCATCGCCGACGGCAAGTCCACCTTCATTGCCCCCGCGAACCACTTCATCCGGGGCGCCAAGTGCGCCGGCTGGTGGTGCGAGTCCATGACCCTCTACTACTGCGAGATGATCTGACCGCACCGTTCCTGCCGCGCCTCACGCCATCGTGGCAGATGGGCTCGCTGGGCTGCTTCCAGGCGAGCCTTGTCACCCGGGCCGCTCATCGCGTCGATTCCTCCACCCGCGGCGTCTGAGCCCGGGCGTCCAGGATGACCTGGCCGTCCTTCATCACGAACCGCACCTGCTTCAGCGCGCGGATGTCCTTCAGCGGGTCGCCCTCCACCGCGAGCAGGTCCGCGAACTTCTTCGGCTCGAGCGAGCCGATCCGGTCCTGCATGCGCAGCAGCTCCGCCGCGTTCACTGTCGCCGCGCGCAGGATGTCCACGGGCTTGAGGCCTGCCTCGGCGTAGGCGATGAACCCCTTCACGCAGGCCTGCCCTCGCGTCAGCCCTGGCATCACGACGTACATGTCCGAGCCCGCGGCGACCCGGATGCCAGCGGCCACCGCGCGGCGGAGGCGGTCATGGGCCCGGGTGATGTTCCTCCTGCAGCGCTCCTTCATCTGGCTGGCATCGAAGGAGTCGCACACCTCCAGCCAGCTGTCGGTGGGCACCAGGAAGGTGCGCTTGCGGACCATGAGCGCCGCCACGTCATCGGGGAGGGAGTACCCGTGCTCGATGGAGTCGACGCCTGCCTGGACCGCGGTGCGAATGCTGTCGTCGAGCGTGGTGTGCGCCGCCACCGGCCGCTTCGCGCGGTGGGCCTCCTCGACAATGACCTTCAGCTCCTCCAACGAGAGGAGGGTGTGCCCGTTGTCGACGATGACCTTGATGCAATCCGCACCGTCGGCAATGGCCTGCCGCACGGCGCGCCGCGCCTCCTCCACGCCGGAGATGGTGACGTACTCCTGTTCGATAAGGGGCTGGGCCGGGGGCTGGAGCGTGGGGAACTGCCCGCCAGGAGGCGCGAGCGCGCGGGTGCAGGCCGAGATGCGCGGGCCCTGCACCCAACCGCGCTGGATGGCGTTGCGCAGCGCCACGTCGCCGTTGATCCCGGAGTTGCCCACGTCGCGCACCGTGGTGACACCCGCCTCCAGCATCTCACGGCCCAGCTTCGCTCCCATGAGTGCGCGCTCGGCGGTGCTGCTCTGGGCGACGACCGTGAGCATGCTGTCGTCTCCGCTGTCCGCGTCGACATCCAGCAGCAGGTGCGAGTGGGCGTCGATCAGCCCGGGAAGCAGGGTGACGTCGCCCAGGTCGAAAACGCGTGTCCCCGCGGGGATGGGGAGGCCCGTGCCCACGGCCTGGATGGTCGAGCCTTCGATGAGCACGACCGCGTCCGGCAGGCTTCTGTCGCTCTTCCCATCGAAGAGCCTCGCGGCACGCAGCGCGATGCGCGGGGGCTTCCCGGCGGAGGGCTCCAGGCCCCATGACGGAAGGGGGAGGCTCCACAGGAGGAGCGTGCCAAGGACAGTCATCAACAGCCGTCGGGAACGGGAGGGCAGGGTGTGGCTCCTGGAGCGCGGAGGACAGGAGCATGCAGGATGACGTCCCTCCGTCCATGAGCAGTTGTGGTTGCACGAAAAGCACGACCGTTCTATGAAGGGGTCATGCGCAAGGGCGAGCTCACCCATCAGACCATCCTGGAGACGGCCGTCCGGCTGGCCAGCCGGACGGCCGTCTCCAGGATGGTCTGATGGGTGCTGTCTCTTATACA
>NZ_RAVW01000172.1 GCF_003611585.1 Corallococcus exercitus
GCCCCGCCGCCGCCCGCGCGGACACGAACGCGGACGACCTGTTCCGCATGGGCGAGGTCTTCTTCCGCAAGCGCGACTTCGCCGCCGCCAACGAACACTACGAGCGCGCCCACGCCCTGGACCCCAAGCCCCTGTACCTCGCGGCGCGCGCCTGGGCCGTCTACATGGACCCCAGCCGCAAGGCCGACATGCCCCGCGCGAAACAGTGGATGGCGGATGCGGTGCGCACCGACCCGAACTGTGATCGCGCCCACTACCAGCTGGGCGTCATCGCCCGCGTGGAAGGGGACATGGACCGCGCGGAGCGGCACTTCCGCGAAGCGGTGCGCGCGAACCCGAAGCACCTGGAGGCGAACCAGGAGCTGCGGCTCATCGACATGCGCAAGAAGAACCCGCCCAAGAAGGGTCTCTTCCGCTGACTTGCCTGTCCCCCAGGGAGGGAATCGGCCGGTTTTCCGGACAGTCCCGCCCATTGACACACCTGAAAGCCGGACCCGATGCTTGCCCCCACGGGGCGCGTCCGTTGGATCCGCCGTCCCGCCCGTTTTGAAAGGCATGCCACGTGGCCAAGCAGCACCTGCTCCTCGTCGACGGTGACGCGAAGAGTCTGCGCGTGATGGAGGTCAGCCTGAAGAAGGCGGGCTTCTCCGTCACGACTGCGATCCACGGCAAGGATGCGCTGGAGAAGGTCCAGATCAGCCCGCCGGACCTCGTGCTCGCGGACACCAAGATGCCGGAGATGGACGGCTTCGAGCTCTGCAAGCAGCTCAAGTCCGACGAGCGCTTCAAGTTCATCCCCTTCGTCTTCCTGACGAACCAGAAGTCGGTCGAGTTCAAGGTGCGCGGCCTGGAACTCGGGGGCGACGACTACCTGACGAAGCCCATCTACATCAAAGAGATCGTCACCCGCGTGAAGATGATCCTTCAGAAGGCCGAGAAGGAACGCATCGAGAAGCGCGAGACGACCAAGGGCGGCTTCGCGGGAAGCCTCGCCGACATGGGCGTCGTGGACCTGGTCCAGACCTTCGAAATCGGCCGCAAGACGGGCGTCATCTCCATCCAGGGCGAGCGCACCGGCGTCGTCTACTTCAAGGAAGGCCGCGTCATCGACGCGGAGCTGGGCCGGCTCAAGGGCGAGAACGCCTTCTACCGCCTGCTCAACACGTTCGAAGGCCAGTTCGACGTGCAGTTCACCACGTTGGACCGCACCGAGCGCATCGAGGTCTCCACGCAGGGCCTCCTCATGGAGGGCATGCGCCGGCTGGACGAGTGGGGCCGGATGCTCGAGCAGCTCCCGCCGCTGGAGACGGTCTTCGAGATCGACTACCACCAGCTGGCGGACCGCCTGTCGGAGATCCCCGACGAGGTGAACGGCCTGTTGCGCCTGTTCGACGGCAAGCGCGCGCTGTCGCGCGTGGTGGAGGACTCGGACTTCGAGGACCTGGCCGCGCTGGGCATCATCAGCAAGCTGTACTTCGAAGGGCTGATCCGCGAGCTGGGCAACGCGCCGCTGGAGCCCGTGCAGAGCAGCAAGCCGGGCATCGAGCAGTGGCTGAACACCGCGCCGCCCATCCCCGTGGACGTCGCGCCCGCGCAGGAGGCCGCGCCCGCGGAGGTCCCTGTCGCCGTCGAGCCGCCCCCGGTGGAAGCGGCGCCCGTGGCGGAAGTCGCGCCCGTGGAGGAGGCCCCGCCCGCGCCCGTGGAGGAGGTCACGCCGGTGGCGGAGGTGGCGCCCGCGCCGGTCTCCGCGCAGCCCGCGCAGGTGATCATCTTCCCGCCGCGCAATCGCCCCGGCGAGGGCGCTCCTCCTCCATTCGGACAGGAGGGCATGGAGCCCGTCGTTCCGCCGCTGTCGCAGGAGGGCTCGGCGTTCCTGGTGGAGCCGCCCCCGGCGCACCGCGCGGTGGATCACGCGCGGCGCAGCCTGCTGCTCGACTGGAGCCACGTGGACACGGAGGGCCTGAGTGCTTCCAGCACCTGGGGGCCCGGTTCGCCCTGGTCGTCCGCGTCCCGCGCGCCGTCCGCCCCCGCGCCCAGCCCGTTCGCCGCCGCGCCCGTGCAGGCGCCGGTGGAGCCGCAGCCCTCGCGTCCGCCCATCTTCGGTGGCGCCGCCATCGCGCCCAGCCCGCTGGCGCCCGTGCCGCCGCCCACGCCGGCCCCGCCGTCGTCGGAGGTGACGCTGGTCAGCGGGACGGAGCCCCATCAGGACGAAGTGCCGGTGGAGGAGGCCGCGCCGCAGCAGCTCGCGCTGCCGCCGTATCCGGGCCACGGCATCGTGCCGCCCCAGGTGGCCCCGGTGGCGCTCAACGTCGAATTCCCCGCGACGACGCCCTTCGACGCGCAGCCGGTGTCCAGCGCGCCGGTGGACCTCGCCGCCCACGACGTGCCCGCGTCCGAGGCGTACTTCACGGAGCCCGAGCCCTCCGCGCCCGTGGCGAGCGCTCCGACGCCCTCCGCTCACGGTGCGAACACCGCGGCCTCTGGCATGAACGCCGCGACCTCCGGCGTCAACGGCGCGTCCACGAACAACACGGCCTCCACGAAGCCCGGCGCCGCGAAGTCCGCGCACGACGAGGACGACGCGGCGATGATCGCCGCGATGAAGCCCAAGCGCACGGGCCTCTACGTCGCGGGTGGCCTGCTCCTGGTGGCGGCCGTGGCCGCGCTGGTGATCTCCAAGGGCTCGGGCAGCACGGACACACCCAAGCCCCCCGAACCGAAGGTGACGCAGCCCACGCCGCCGGTGGAAGCGCCCAAGCCGCCGGAGACGACGCCTCCGCCGGCCGTCACGCCGCCACCCGTGAAGACCGTGGATGCGCAGACCGACGCGGGGGCTCCCCCGACGAAGACCGCCACCGGCCCGGAGGACGCGGGGACGGCGCCGGTGAAGACGGCCACGCCCGAGCCCGCCGCCGTCCCGGACGCGGGTGTCGTCGCGGTCGCGCCCACGCCGCCCCCGGACGCGACGCCCGTGGCGCAGCCGAAGCTCACGTACGCGGACTTCATCAAGGACGGCCGCGCGGCGATGGCCCGCAAGAGCTTCAAGTCGGCCGTCGGCGCCTACCGCAAGGCGCTCGCGCTCGACACCGCCTCCATCGAGGCGAAGACGGGCCTGGGCATCTCGCTGGCCAACAACAGCAGCACCAGCGAGTCCGGCTACCGCGAGGCGGCCAAGCTGCTCCAGGACGTCGTCAAGGCGGAGCCCAAGAACGCGAAGGCCTGGTTCTGGCTGGGCAGCTCGCTCCAGTTCTCCGGTGAGCAAACCCGAGCGGCCGAGGCCTACAAGCGGTATCTGTTCCTCGAACCGACGGGAAGCTCGGCGGAAGAGGTGCGCGCACTGCTCAAGGGGATGGGCAGCTAGGCGGCCGGTCCGCTTCAGCCTTCCCGTCCTTGCTGGAGTCGTCGTGCTCGTCCTGGGACTCGAAACCTCGTGCGATGAAACCGCCGCCGCCGTCGTGGAGGACGGGCGGCGCGTCCTGTCGGACGTCGTCTCCACGCAGGTGGACATCCACCGCCGCTGGGGCGGCGTCGTGCCGGAGCTGGCCAGCCGCAACCACATTGTCCAGGTGATGCCCGTCGTCCACGAGGCCCTTACCCGCGCGGACAAGACGCTGGACGACATCGACCTGCTCGCCGTCACGTCCGGCCCCGGCCTCATCGGCGCGCTGCTCGTGGGGCTCCAGGTGGCCAAGGGGCTGAGCCTCGCCACCGGCAAGCCCTTCGTGGGCGCCAACCACCTGGAAGGGCACCTGCTGGCCATCCGCCTCTTGGAAGACGCGCCCGCGCCGCCGTTCCTGGGGCTCGTCGTCTCCGGCGGCCACACCAGCCTCTACGAGGTGCGCGACTACGGGAACTACCGCCTCGTCGGCCGCACGCGCGACGACGCCGCGGGCGAGGCCTACGACAAGACGGCGCGCATCCTCGGCCTGCCGTACCCGGGTGGGCAGCCCATCGACGAACTGGCGCAGAAGGGCGACCCGGAGGCCATCCGCTTCCCGCGCGCGCTGCCGGGCGACAACCTGGACGTGTCCTTCTCCGGGCTGAAGACGTCGGTGCTCCACCACGTCCAGAAGCACGGCGTGCCGCAAGGCCAGGCCCTCCACGATTTGTGCGCGTCGTTCCAGGAGGCGGTGGCGGACGTGCTGTCGAAGAAGCTCGTCGCCGCGGCGAAGAAGCTGGGCCACACGCAGCTGGTGCTGTGCGGCGGCGTGGCGGCGAACTCGCGGCTCAGGGCGCTGTGCAAGCAGCGAGCGGAGGAGCGGGGCCTGCGCATGTTCCTGCCGCCGGTGCGCTTGTGCACGGACAATGGCGCGATGATCGCCGTCGCGGGGTATGAAGCGTGGCGCCGCGGCTTGCGCGGTGACTTCCGCCTCGCGGCCGACCCCGCCTGGCGCATGGAGTAGGGGCCTGACAGTGGATTCTCCGCGCGACATCCTCAAGCGCCACGGCCTTCGGGCCAAGCACAGCTGGGGACAGAATTTCCTCGGAGACCCGGACGCGCTCCAGTCCATCGCGGACGCGCTCGCGCTGCGCGAGGGCGAGCCCGTGGTGGAGCTGGGGCCGGGCCTGGGCCACCTCACGCGCTTCCTCGCCGCCACCGGCGCGCAGGTCACCGCCGTGGAGCGCGACCGCGACATGGTGGCCGTGCTGGAGAAGGAGGCCATCCCCGGCGTGCGCGTGGTGCCCGGCAACGCCGCCACGGTGGACTTCGCCCAGGTGGCCGGCGCGCCCGAAATCGCGCTCGTGGGCAACCTGCCGTACCACCTCACCAGCCCCATCCTCTTCCAGGTGCTCGCGCAGCGCGCCCACATCTCGCGCGCCGTCTTCACCCTCCAGAAGGAGGTCGTCGTGCGGCTGGCCGCGGAGCCGGGCAACCGCGACTACGGGCTGCTGACGGTGCTGCTCGGCCTGCACTTCGACGTGGAGCAGGTGCTCACGCTGGAGGCATGGCGCTTCCATCCGCCCCCGAAGGTGGACTCCGCCGTGCTGCGCCTCACGCGGCTCAAGCAGCCCCGCGCGCCGCTGGTGGACGAGGCCCGCTTCACGCGGCTGGTGAAGGCCGGCTTCGCGCAGCGCCGCAAGACGCTGATCAACTCGCTCAAGTCCGACAAGGGCCTGGCGAAGCCGGAGGCGATGCTGGCCGCGCTGCAGACGGCGGGCATCGACCCGGGCCGCCGCGCGGAGACGCTCTCCCCGGAGGAGTTCGCCGCCATCGAGCGCGCCCTGGGCCCCGTCACCGCCATGGCTCCGCCGCCTCCGGACGCGCCGGAAGAGGACACCTCGGAGGAGTAGGGGACGGGTAGGGGACGGCTCAGCGCTTCTGGCCCAGCGCGGCCAGGAGCCCACCCTGCTGGGCGAGGAACGCGCGGAACTCGTCCTCGTCGATGCGCAGGCGCGCGAGCACGCCGCTGAGCACGTCGTCCACGGAGCCCTCCGGCCGGCGCTTCAGTTCGAAGGCCGTCTTGAGCAGGGCCACGCCATAGAGTGGATCCACGTCCACGGGAGGTGCGGGCGGGGCCGTGGCCGTACGGGCGGCGGGCACCACTTCCGTGGGCTCCACCAGGTCCACCACCGCCGTCTTCACCCGCTGCCTGCCGCGCATCTGGGGCCCGCTGCTCCGCTGTCCGTGTTCGCGGGCACCGTAGGGGATGACTCCGGATGGCGCAAGGGTGGGGTGGCCCGGCGAAAATTGCCGGATGCACGGGGGCATGGTTGTGTTATCCGCCCCCCGCGCGCGCATGTGTCCCATGCGTGGATTCCGGGGGCGGAGGCCTCGGGCCGATGGACCACCGCTACATCGTCGTCGAAGGCCCCATCGGCGTGGGCAAGACGAGCCTCACCAACCTCCTCACGGAGCGCCTGGGCAGCCGCCGCATCCTGGAAGTGGTGGAGGAGAACCCCTTCCTCTCCAGCTTCTACGCGGACCGGCAGAAGTTCGCGTTCCAGACGCAGGTGTTCTTCCTGCTGTCGCGTTTCCGGCAGCAGCAGGAGCTCTTCCAGCAGGACCTGTTCCGCGCCGTCACCGTGAGTGACTACCTGTTCGCGAAGGACCGCATCTTCGCCAACCTCACGCTGGCCTCGGACGAGCTGGCCCTCTACGACCGCGTCTTCGAGGCGCTGGGGCCCCGCGTCCCGCAGCCCGACCTGGTCATCTACCTCCAGGCGCAGCTGGACGTGCTGCTGCATCGCATCAAGAAGCGCGGCCGTGAGTTCGAGCGGAAGTTCGACGCGGGCTACCTGGAGTCCCTCACGCACGCCTACAACGACTTCTTCGCGCACTACCAGGACACGCCGCTCTTGGTGGTGAACACGTCGGACATCGACTTCGTGCACAACGAGCAGGACCGCGAGGACCTGATGCAGGCCATCGCGTCCGCGAAGTCTGGCGTGCAGCACTACACCCCCCGGTCCCGCCGGGGCTGACGGCCGCCGCCCGGCTGGTTGCCTGGCGGGATGCAGTGATCCCCCCACGCGGCCCCGAGGGCGTTAGAGTGCATCCCCGTGGAACCCCGGCCTCCGGCGATCCCCCTTGGGGACGGCGAGGGGCCTGACGTTCCACGCGGCTGTCCCACCCGTCTTGCCACAGGAGGTGAACCGTGAAGGACAAGGTCACCATCCACACGCTGAAGCGCCTGAAGCAGTCCGGTCAGAAGATCTGCATGGTC
Source organism: Corallococcus exercitus (assembly GCF_003611585.1). Lineage (GTDB taxonomy): Bacteria > Myxococcota > Myxococcia > Myxococcales > Myxococcaceae > Corallococcus > Corallococcus exercitus. Next base: position 6,666 of record NZ_RAVW01000172.1, read on the forward strand.
ACCGCGTACGACGCGACGTTCGCGCGCATCCTCGACGAGGGAGGCGCGGACGTGCTCCTGGTCGGTGACTCGCTGGGCATGGTCATCCAGGGCCAGGACTCCACGCTGCCCGTCACCATGGACCAGATGGTCTACCACTCGGCGGCGGTGAGCCGCGGCGCGAAGCGGGCGCACGTGGTGGGCGACATGCCCTTCATGAGCTACCAGGTGTCGCCGCAGGAGGCGGTGCGCAACGCCGGGCGGCTCGTGTCCGAAGGCAACGTGGGCAGCGTGAAGCTGGAGGGCGGCGCCGAGTTCGCCGACACCGTGCGCGCCATCGTCCGCGCCAGCATCCCCGTCATGGGCCACCTGGGCCTCACGCCGCAGTCGGTGCACAAGATGGGCGGCTACGTGGTGCAGGGCCGCGACGAGGACGCCGCGCGCCGCATGCTGGATGACGCGCTCGCGCTGGAGGCCGCGGGCGCCTACGCGATGGTGCTGGAGGGCGTGCCGCTGGAGCTGGCGCGCACCATCACCCAGAGCCTGAAGATTCCGACCATCGGCATCGGCGCGGGCAAGCACTGCGATGGCCAGGTGCTGGTCTGCTACGACCTGCTGGGCATGAACCCGGACTTCAAGCCGAAGTTCGTCAAGCGCTTCGCCAACCTGCACGGGAACATCACGGAGGCCGCGAACACGTTCTTCGACGAGGTGCGCGCGGGCACCTTCCCGGATGAGGACCACAGCTTCAAGGCCACCAAGGGCATCCGGCTGGTGACGCCCACGCCTGTCGTCCCCGACGCGGAAGTCGCCGTCGAGGGCGCGGAGAAGGTCGGCGGCATCTACGGGGCTCCGGTCTAGCCATGGCCCCCCACGTCCTGCGCACCGTCGCTGAAGTGAAGGCCTGGGTCGCGTCCCTCCAGAAGGAGGGCAAGACCCTGGCGCTCGTGCCCACCATGGGCTTCCTCCATGAGGGGCACGTCTCGCTCATGAGGGAGGGCGGCCGGCGCGCGGACGTGGTGGCCGCTTCCATCTTCGTGAACCCCACGCAGTTCGGTCCCCGCGAGGACCTGGCGCGCTACCCGCGCGACTTCGAGGGGGACCTGGCGAAGTGCGCGAGCGCGGGCGTCACGGCCGTGTTCGCGCCCGAGCCCGCGGCGATGTACCCCCCGGGCTACCAGACCTACGTGGACGTCACGGAGGTGAGCCAGGGGCTGTGCGGCGAGCGGCGTCCCGGCCACTTCCGGGGCGTCGCCACCATCGTCACGCAGCTCCTGGCGCTGTTCCGGCCGGCCGTGGCGCTCTTCGGTGAGAAGGACTACCAGCAGCTCCAGGTCATCAAGACGCTCAATCGCGACCTGCATCTGGGCGCGGACATCGTGGGCATGCCCACCATCCGCGAGGCGGACGGGCTGGCCATGAGCAGCCGCAACGCCTATCTGTCCGTGGATGAACGCCGCCGGGCGCTCGCCCTGTCGAAGGGCATCCGGGCGGCCCAGGCCCTGCTCGCCTCCGGCACCCGGGACACGGGAGCGCTGGTGGAGGCCGCCCGCCGGGAATTGCAGGCGGCGGACCTCCGGGAGGACTACGTGGAGGTGCGGGACGCCGGGACGCTGTCACCCCTGGTGACGGTGGCGCCCGGACAGACGGCGCGCATGCTGGTGGCGGCCTTCTCGGGCACCACGCGGCTCATCGACAACATGCCGCTGGCCGGTTAGGAGACCCGGGACACGTTATGGCCGCTGGAAAGTCGAAGGGTGTGGGTGCGGAGCCGGGGGTGAAGCTCATTGCCGAGAACCGGCGTGCGCGCTTCGACTACACGGTGGATGAAAAGATAGAAGCCGGGCTGGAGCTCACGGGGAGCGAGGTGAAGTCGTTGCGTGAAGGAACGGCCAACCTGTCGGACGCCTACGCGCTCCAGAAGGGCACGGAGCTGTTCCTGCTCAACGCCCACATCGGCTCCTACAAGGCGGCCAGTGTCTTCGACCACCTGCCCACGCGGGGCCGGAAGCTGCTGATGCACCGCGCGGAGATCGACCGGTGGACGGCCAAGGTGCGCGAGCGCGGTTACTCCATCATCCCGCTCGTGCTGTACTTCAGGAAGGGGCGGGCCAAGGTGGAGCTGGGCCTGTGCCGCGGCAAGACGCACGAAGACCGCCGCCACGACATCAAGGAACGGGAGACGAAGCGGGAGATGGACCGGGAAGTGCGCCGTCGTTGAGGGCGCGCCCGCAATTCCCCGCCGGACAGGCTGGAATGGACAAGAAGGTTTCAGACAAGAAGGAGCGGCTGCTGGCCGCGCTCGACCAGGGGATGGTGATGATCCACCTGGACGCGCGTCGCCCCGGCGTGCTCGTCCCCGCCAGCCTCCGAGGCGAAGCACACCTGCGCCTCAACCTCTCCTACCGTTTCGAGCCACCCGACCTCACGGTGGGTGAGTGGGGCGTGCGCTCCACGCTGAGCTTCTCCGGTTCGCGCTTCACGGTGGCGGTGCCCTGGTCGGCGCTGTTCGCCATCGCCAGCCACGTGACGAAGGAGTTCTGGATGTACCCGGAGGAGATGCCGCCGGAGCTGCTCCAGCAGCCCCCGGTGGCGTCGGCTTCCGTCTCGCGTCCGCCGCCGCCTGCGCCCGTGCCCGTCGCCGCCGAAAGGCCCCGCGCCTTCCTGCGCGAGGTTCAGGCCGAGCGCACCGACGAGCCGGAGTCGCGTCCGGAGGTGGCCCCGCCGCCGCCCCCGCCCGAGGGTGGGCCCCCGGACGAGCCGCAGCCGCCGCGCCGTGGTCACCTGCGGCTGGTGAAGTAGGCCAGCTGCCCCGGAGCTCGGTGCCGCGTCAGCGCTTGAGCTCCGCCGCCACGTCCGCCTTCCGGCCGCCCATGAACGAGCCCGTCCAGGCGCGGTAGCCCCGCAGCTTGAGCTGCACGGGGATGGAGCGCGAGGGATAGGTGTTGTCCATCGCCAGGGGCGTCACGCCCACCACCACGCCGTCCACCAGGACGGTGGCGCCGGAGGGCTCGCTGCGGATGGACAGGAGCGGCGTTGGAGCCCCGAGCGCGTGCCTCGCCTGGGCCTCGTAGCGAGGCCACACGAACAGCACGCCCGCCGCGAGCACCGCCGCGATGCCGAACAGCGCCACCGCCATGCCCCAGCGCCTGCGGGGACGGGAAGAGGCCATGGGCTCGAACTCGTATGTCGTGCCTTCCGGACGGGGCGCACGCTCTTCCAGCTCCAGGTCACCCTGGCCCGCCTGACGGATGCCGGGCCGGTTCATCCGCTCCGACTCGTCCATGTCCGAGATGGACTGCGTGGCCAGCGCGGGCGCGTTCGCCGGAGCCTGGGCCGCGGAGGAGGCCGCTGCCGCGTTCACCCGGGGACGCGCGGAAGGGGAGGCCGCCGCCATCGCGGGGGCATTCGCTTGAGACCGTGCGGACGCGGCGGATGTCCCGGGCCCAGCGCCTGCCGCCTGGGCTGGAGCCGCGCCCGCCGGAGGCCGCGAAGCGACTGCCCCCGCTCCTCGGGGCGCCACGGGCTCGGCGCCGGGCGACGCGGGATTGCTCGCGGAGGCACGGGCGCGTCCCGGTGACGCCCTCGGGGCCAGTGCCTCGGAGGCCGTCGCGGAAGCCACGGGTGACGCGCTCGCGGAAGGCCCGCGCGTGCAGGACTCGCAGGGCGCCTCAGGGAACTCCAGGGCGGAGCCACACAGCGCACAGGTGTGGACCACCGCGCCGGACGCGGACAGCGAGACGCCTCCCACCGGAGGGCTCCACGGCTCCTCTTCCTCCGTCCCCATGGGGACGGCCGCCGGAGGCGCCTTCCACGGCGCGGACGCCACCGCCCCCGAAGCCGCGGCAGTCCCGCCGCCATAGGCCATCGTGGCCGAGGCGGAGCCGGACGCGGACGGAATCCGCCCCGTGTCCATGCCTTCGCGCGGCGCGGCGGACATCACGAACGAAGCGGACGTCGAAGCCGGGGCCTCCGCGAGGGCGGCCCGGGCCACTTCGCCCACGGACATGGGCAGCCGCACGCCGCGCAGGAAGGTCGCCAGCGCATGCGACGACGCGGGCTCTCCCGTCTGCGCGAGCCACCGCGCGAGCGCCTCCGACACGTCCTCCGGCTCCGGGAAGCGGGCCGCGGGGTCGCGCGACAGCATGCGCAGCACCAGCGTGGCCAGCGACGCCGGCACGTCCGGCAGCGACGCGGGCGCGCGGTTGAGGATGGAGTACGCCACCGCCATCGGTTCCGAGGATCCGCCGAACGGATGCTGCCCCGCGAGCATCTCCGCCAGGAGCGTGCCCAGCGAGAACTGGTCGCTCAGCGCCGTGGCCGGCTCACCCCGGAGGACCTCTGGCGCCGCGTAGGGCACCTTGCCCTTGAACGCCCCGGGCTCCGTGCGCGACAGGCCCGCGAGCCGCGCGATGCCGAAGTCCGTGACCTTCACCTCGCCTTCGCGCGACACCAGCAGGTTGGATGGCGACACGTCCCGATGGGCCGTCATCACCACCTGTCCGCCGTGCTGGCGCCGGTACGCGTGCTGCAATCCCGCCTGGGCCTGGCTCGCGATGAACACCGCCAGGTGCGGGGGAATCCGCAGCCCCTGCCGGGTCACCGCGCGCATCAGCGCGCCCAGGTCCCAGCCGTCCACCAGCTCCATCACCAGGAAGAGCCCCTCGGCGCTCTCCCCCACGTCGTGCACGGTGACGATGTTCTGGTGCTGCAGCAGCATGGCCAGCCGCGCCTCGGAGACGAACATGTTCGCGATGTCCGTCTCGCGCGCCAGGTGCGGCAGCACGCGCTTGATGGCCACGGTGCGCTCGAAGCCCTCCGCGCCCTTCGCCACTCCCAGGAACAGCTCCGCCATGCCTCCCGTGGCCAGCGGTTGCAGCAGCCGATAGCGCGACGTCACGAGGACCTCCGGTAGGGCGCGGCGGGGCGCATCACCCCTGCGACTGGGTGATGTCGCGCAGGTGCTTCCACGGGTAGATGCCCGTGTTGTGCTGGTCGCTGAAGACGAACGCGAGGGCGTAGTTGCCCACGGGCTGCATCTGCAGCACGCGCAGGTTCGCGGGCACCTGCGAGGGGTCCAGCGTGCGCTTCGCCGTCCACTCGTCCACGCACGCGGCGCACGGGCACTGCTGACGCAGCACCTGCGCGGTGGCGCTCGTCGTCGCGCCGTCGTCCCACGTCAGCGTCAAAGACTCGCCGTCCGCGGACAGCTTCGCATCCGTCGCGCTGACGGGCTTGGGCGCGGGCTTGATGCGATCCCAGAAGTTGCTCACCGGTCCACCTTCCAATGCTTTGGAGCACAGCAGTCCCCTCCCTACCATCCTTCCGGCGGGGTGGGGTGGCTGCCGCGAAACCCGCAAGGGCCCGGGGCGCGGAGCTTCAGGAAGCCAGCTTGACGGGCTGCCGGTGGCCTTCCAGCCGCACGCCCCGCTGGGCCAGCACCGCGCGCAGGGCCAGCACCACCTTGGGGTCCAGCTGCGCGCCGCTCAGGTTGTCCAGGATCTCCATCGCCTTCTCCAGCGGCATGGCCTTCTGGTAGGGGCGCGTGGAGGTGCACGCATCGAACGTGTCCGCGCACGCCACGATGCGAGCGAGCAGCGGGATGGACTCGCCCTTGAGCTTGTCCGGGTATCCCGTGCCGTCCCAGCGCTCGTGGTGGTGGCGCACGCACGCGCGCACCGGACCCAGGAACGTGACGGGCCCGATGATGGCGTCGCCAATGGCGGGGTGCTCGCGCATCGTCGCCATCTCCTGGTCGGTGAGGCGCGACTGCTTGCAGAGGATGTTCTCCGCGATGCCAATCTTCCCGATGTCGTGGAGGATGCCGCCGTACTGCAGCTGCCGCAGCTCGCGCTCGGTGAGCTTCAGCTCCTTGCCAATCTCCACCGCCACGTCGCCCACCCGCTGGCTGTGGCCGCGCGTGTACGCGTCCTTGGAGTCGATGGAGTTGGCCAGCGCGACGATGGTCTCCAGGTAGCCCTTCTCCAGGCTGTCGTAGAGGCCGCGCGTCTCCATGTCGTACGCCAGCAGCTGCTTGCTCATGTAGTTGAACGTCTGGGCCAGCTCTCCCAGCTCGTTCTTCTGCTTGAGGTGCACCTCCACGCCGAACTTGCCGCGCGCCAGTTCCAGCGACGTCGCGATGAAGGTCTTCAGGGGCTGCGTGAGGTTGCGGGAGAAGATGGCCGCCAGCACCAGCGCCACCAGGATGGCGCCACCCAGGCCCAGGAGGATGCGCCGCTCCATGGTCTCCACCTGGCGGTAGGCGTGCTCCACGGGCTGCTCGGACACGATGGCCCAGCCCGCCTCCGGCAGCACCGAGTACGCGGACACCACCGCGTTTCTCCCCTCGCCGAAGTTGCCCACGTGGAAGAGCTCCGTGTCGGGCGTGCCCTCGCGCTGCTTGAGCAGGTGCGCCAGCGGCAGCCGCTTCGACACGTCGTCACCCACCGCGCCCAGGTCGCCGCCGCCGGTAATCAGCCGGCCGTGCCGGTCCGCCAGGTACGCGAACCCCGTGCTGCCCACGCGCTCCTGCGCCAGCATCTGCCGCAGGCCCGCCAGCGTCAGGTCCGCGGCCATGTAGCCCTGCACCGGGTCGCCCACGGGGAAGGCCAGCGTCACCACCGGGCCGCCGCCGCCGCCGCCCTGGGACGCCACCACGTCCGAGTAGCGCACCCCGGTGAGCCCCTCGTCGAGCAGCGCCCGCGCGCGCTCCTCGTGCTCCGCCACCGCGCTGGGCGCCATGTCGTGCACCGCGAAGGCCTGCAGGCCGGGCAGCCGCTGCCGGTCCGCGCCGAACACGGTGAGCGCCAGCACCTCCGGGCGCTGGTTGAGCACCGACGCGATGTGCAGCCGCTGCGTGTCGCGCGACAGGGTGAAGAAGCCGCCCGGCACGCTGGACAGCCCCACCACCATCTCCGTGGGGTCCTCCAGGAAGCTCTCCGCCTTGAGCCGCAGCTGCTTCACGCGCTCCTGCGCCAGCTCCTGCGCGTCGCGGATGAGCAGCTCCCGCGTATGGGACACCGACAACCAGCCCACCATCAGCGTGGGGATGATGCTGACCACCAGCATCAGGAGGAGGATGGCTTTGAAAAGTCTCACGGCGGTGGCTCCTCGCGGACAGGCGGCTACTTCTGCCAGCCGTCCTTCACCTTGACGTTGAGTTCGAGCGATTCCGCGGCCAGCTCGAAGCGCCGTGTCTGGGAGGGCAGGGACCGCCCCTGCTCCGGACTCACTGCCGTCACCGTCCAGCGATAACGGCCCGCGGGCAGCGCCGGCAACGTCCATTGCCGCGCGGCCACCACGGAGCGCACCGGCGCCGGTGCCGCTCCACCCTCCACTGCCTCGGAGACGACCTCCACCTCGTAGCGCGTGGCGCCCGCGACGGCGGCCCACGCCAGCGTCACCGGCCCCAGCAGGCCCCCGGCTCCGGACGAGGGCTTCAGCGTGAGCCGCGCCTTGTCCGCGGGCTGCGCCAGCTGCGGCGCGCCGGGCGGCTCCGGCAGCACGGTGCCCTGCTGCACACGCACGGACTCGCCCTTCGCCAGCACGCGGGTGGCGTGCTGCGCCTCCACGGTGACGGGAGGACCCTGGCGGTGGGTGACGGTGGTGGTGCCGCCGTCGTGGTCCACCTCCACCGTGAAGTTGGACGGCTGGGGCGGGTTGAGCAGCGCCCACGCCTCGTCCGCCTTGTGCAGCGCGTCCGCGTACCGGGCGGCCTGGTAGTGCGTCTCCGCGTCCTTGAGGCGGACCTCGGCCTCACGGCGGCGTGCATCGTCCGGCGCGGCCTTCACCGCCGCGCGCGACATCTCCAGCGCCTTGAGCGCCGTCTGCGGTTCCGTGCCGGGCGCCTTGCGCGGCCCCGGTGTCGCGGCACCGCCGGGAAGGGGAGCCGTTTCCGGAGGCTCGCGCCCCACCGCGGGAGCGGTCGACGGCACCACGGACAGCCCCATCCACGCGCTGAGCCAGAGGGCGGCCTTCATTGGAATTCAATCTTCCTGCCCGCGCGAACCGTGGCGGATGGGGTGGTGACGGACAGCGACTGGGTGGCTGGCTTCTCCAGGGTGGCGTCCACCCGTCCCCTGAGGACGGTGACATCCGTTCGGAGCTTGCTTTCCGCGATGCCCACCAGGGAATCGCCTCCCAGGTGCAGGCTGCTGCCGTTGGCGAACACCAGCTGGGCACTGGCCCCGGCCTCGGTGCGGACCTTGTCGTTCTCGTAGAGGGGTAGCTCGTCGCGCGCGGGGCTCCACTCGTCCGCCACCGCGCGTTTGATCTGCACGTCCCCCGTCAGCTCCCTCAGGTGCGCGCGGGGAACGGGTGGAGGCAGGGGCGCCTCGGTGGGCCCTCGGGGCTTCTCATCGGCGGTGCAGCCGGGAGGAAGGGCCATGAGTGCGACCGCGAAAAGCAGGGGAGGCCAGCGTCGTCCATTCACCAGTGGGGTTTTCCTGGGGCCCACTCTAACCGGCAAAGGCCGCGCTGGAAGGGCCCCCCGCCCCATCCCGCTCACGGGTGCCTGCCTAGTCCAGCCGCCGGTGCGCCAGGCACGGCAAATTCCGCCGGATGCGTGCCTGGAGCTCTGGGTCCACCGGCGCCAGCGCCAGCCCCTCGCCCTCGGAGGCCCGCGCCGTCACCAGGCCCCACGGGTCCACCACCATCGCGTGCCCGTACGTCAGCCGCTGCGCGGAGTGCCGCCCGCCCTGGGCGGGCGCCAGCACGTACGCCTGGTTCTCGATGGCGCGGGCGCGCAGCAGCACCTCCCAGTGGTCCTTGCCGGTCATCATCGTGAAGGCCGCCGGCACCGCGAGCAGCGTCGCCCCGTCCTTCGACAGCCGCCGGTACAGCTCCGGGAAGCGCAGGTCGTAGCAGACGCTCATCCCCAGCCGGCCCACTGTCGTGTCCGCCGCCACCACCTCCGTCCCGGGGGCCACCGCCGCGGACTCCTGGTAGGTGGCTCCGTCGCCGACGTCCACGTCGAACAGGTGCATCTTCCGGTACACCGCCAGCCGGGCGCCGTCCGGGCCGAACAGGACGCTGGTGTTGTAGAGCCGGCCGCCGGGCGCTCCCTCCTCCAGGATGGAGCCCGCCAGGAGCGTCGTCTTCGTCCCCCGGGCCAGCTCCGCCATCCGGCTCAGGGTGGGGCCGTCCAGGCTCTCCGCGGCGGAGGGGCGCTCGGGCTCCGGACCCATCCAGGAGAAGTTCTCCGGCAGTCCCACCAGGTGGGCTCCCAGGGAGGCGGCCTGGCGCACGAGGCGCGTGGCCACATCCAGGTTGTGGGCCTTGTCCGCGGTGGACACCATCTGGGCGGCGGCGATGAGGTGCATGGGGGCGTTATAACGCCACCGGCGTCACTCGGAACCCCTGGGAATCCTTCAATCCCGGGGGACGTTTGACCCGGTGCCTCGGGGTGTGTCCTTCCTTTACACCCCGAGGGGGCGTGTGTTACGGACGCCCCGACATTTTTCGACGCATCACATCGAAAAGTGGGCCGCCGTGCCCGCTTTTCGTGTTTTTGGAGACCTGTTTCCTGGCCATGGAGCCGAAGAACATCAAACAGACGGTGGAAGAGAAGGCAGCGACGCTGCTGGACCCCATCGTGGCGAACGAAGGCCTGGAGCTCCTGGACGTGGAGTACGTCCGCGAGCGTGAGGGCTGGGTGTTGCGGTTGTTCATCGACAAGCCCGGTGGCCGGGTGGGTCTGGAGGAGTGCTCCCAGGTGTCGCGCGCCGTGGATCCGGTGCTCGACGTGGAGGACTTCATCCCCCAGGAATACAACCTGGAGGTGTCCAGCCCCGGGGTGAACCGGCCCTTGAAGAAGCCGGCGCACTTCGAACGGGTGAAGGGGCAGAAGGTCAAGGTGAAGACCTTCGGCCCGCTGGGTGACCCGCCGCGGAAGAACTTCAGCGGCACGCTCACCGATGTGGCGGCCGACGCCATCTCCGTGGACGTGGAAGGGGGCGGCGTCTTCGCCATCCCCTTCAAGGACATCGCCAAGGCCAATCTGGAGTTCGAGTTCTAGAAGCCGACATACAGGGGACCCTGTTCGCGCCAGGGCCGCCCGTGGACCCATTTTCGGAGAAGACAAAGCCATGCCCACGCCCGCCAACCCGGCAGTCAACCTCAACCTCGTCCTGGATCAGGTCGCCAAGGACAAGGGCATCGAACGGGCCGTGCTCATTGCCACCCTCGAGGACGCGATGAACACCGCGGCCAAGAAGCACTTTGGCCAGGACCGCAACCTGGAGGCCAAGTACGACCCGGACAAGGGCGTCGTGGAGCTCTTCCAGGCCATCACCGTGGTCGCGGAGATCACCGACCCCGTCCAGGCGGTCAACCAGATCACCATGGACGAGGCCCACAAGAAGGGCATGGAAGTGGAGCCCGGCGACGAGCTCGTCTTCCAGATCTTCTACCGGGACGAGGACGCCGCGGAAGCCAAGGCCCAGGACGACCAGTACGGCGACATCCTGCGCCTGAAGACCTTCCGCCGCGGCTTCGGCCGCATCGCGGCGCAGACGGCCAAGCAGGTCATCCTGCAGCGCACCCGCGACGCCGAGCGCGAGAACGTCTTCAACGAGTACAAGGACCGCAAGAACGAGATCGTCACCGGCATCGCCCGCCGGTTCGAGCGCGGCAACATCGTGGTGGACCTGGGCCGCGCGGAAGCCGTCCTGCCCGTGCGCGAGCAGGTCCCGCGTGAGACCTACCGCCCCGGCGACCGCGTCCAGGCGTACGTGCTGGACGTGCTGCGTGAGTCCAAGGGCCCGCAGATCGTCCTGTCGCGCGCGTCCGTGAACCTGCTCACCAAGCTCTTCGAGATGGAGGTGCCCGAAATCGCGGAAGGCATCGTCGTCATCGAGGCGGCGGCGCGTGAGCCCGGTGGCCGCGCGAAGATCGCCGTATCCAGCCGCGACTCGGACGTGGACCCCGTGGGCGCGTGCGTGGGCATGAAGGGCAGCCGCGTGCAGGCGGTGGTGCAGGAGCTGCGCGGGGAGAAGATCGACATCGTCCCTTACGATGAAGACCCGGCCCGCTTCGTGTGCTCGGCCCTGGCCCCCGCGGAGGTCAGCCGCGTCATCATCGACGAGGCGAACCACGCCATGGAGCTCATCGTCCCGGACGACCAGCTGTCGCTGGCCATCGGTCGGCGCGGGCAGAACGTGCGCCTGGCCGCCCAGCTGACCGGCTGGAAGCTGGACATCAACAGCGAGAGCCGCGTGCGGGAGATGCGCGAGTTCGCCAGCCGCTCGCTGGGCGCCCTGCCCGGTGTCAACGAGATGCTGGTGGAGACGCTCTACGCGCACGGCTTCCGTCAGGCGCGTGACGTGGCGGACGCCAACGCGGAGATGCTGGCGCAGATCCCCGGCATCGACCCCACCCGCATCGCCGCCATGCAGGAAGAGGCGAAGAAGCGCATGGTGGAGGACCAGCAGGAGCTGTCGCGCATGGACTACGAGCGCGAGCAGGCCCGCCTGGCCGAGGCCCGCCGCCACCCGGACGAGCTGTCCCAGCCGGAGCGCATGGCGCGCGTGCGCGGCGTCGGTGAGAAGACCATCGAGCAGCTCATCCTCGCCGGCTACCGCACGGTGGAGGACATCGCGAACGAGAAGGACCTCACCCGCCTGGGCGACGTGCCGGGCGTGGGCATCAAGAAGGCCCGCCAGCTGAAGAGCGCGGCGGAGAACTACCTGGTGGAAGAGGCCAAGCTGCGCGCGGAACTGAACGCGGAGCGGGGGCTGCTGGCGTCGGCTGGCGGCTCGGAGGGCGCGGAAGCGGCCAAGGCACCGTAACGACAGGGGGTAGGGAGATGCGCCGCGCAACGAAACGGCCGGGGACACATCCCATGGAAATCACGACGTCAGGTCCCGTCAGGACCTGCGTCGGGTGCGGTTCGCGCAAGTCACAGGCGGAACTCACCCGGTTCGTGGTAGGTCCCCAGGGCGGCGTGGTGGCGGACAGGCGGCGGAGGCTGCCAGGGCGGGGGGCGTACCTGTGCGGTGCCGGTTGTCTGACGGCAGCGCTCAAGCGTAAGGCGCTGGGCAGGGCCTTCCGGGGCAAGGCGGGGCAGGTTGACCCGTCAGCACTCGGACAGGC
>NZ_RAVW01000173.1 GCF_003611585.1 Corallococcus exercitus
CCGCCCATCCCGCGCGTGGGCCGCGACCGGCCGCTGCCCCTGTCCTTCGCGCAGCAGCGCCTCTGGTACCTCCAGCAGCTGGAGCCCGGCAGCGGCACGTACAACAACCCGTCCCTCTTCCGCCTCGTCGGGGAGCTGGACGTGGACGCGCTCCAGGCCGCGATGGACGCGCTGATTGCCCGGCATGAGGTGCTGCGCAGCACGTACACCCTGGAGGGCGACCGCGCGGTGCAGGTCATCCACCCGCCGCGCGGCCTGCCGCTCCAGCTCCGGGATGTCGCGGGCGAGACGCCCGAGGCCCGCGAAGCGGAGATGCAGCGCTTCTGCAAGGCGTACGCGCTGCTGCCCTTCGACCTGGAGCAGGGCGTGCTGCGCGCGACGCTCTTGCGCCTGGAGCCCCAGGTGCACGTGCTGGCGCTCGTCTTCCACCACGCGGTGTCCGACGCGTGGTGCAACATGGTCGTCGCGCACGACCTGACCGCGAACTACGCGGCGTTCCTCGCGGGCCAGCCGTCGCCCCTGCCGCAGCTGCCGGTGCAGTACGCGGACTACGCCGTGTGGCAGCGCGAATGGCTGGACGGCGGCGAGATGGAGGCGCAGCTCGCCTGGTGGAAGCAGCAGCTCTCCGGGGCGCCCAACCTGGAGCTGCCCACGGACCGGCCGCGTCCCGCCATCGTCTCCTTCGCGGGCGCGCGGCACCGCTTCACGCTTCCGCCGGAGGTCGTCACGCCGCTGCTCGCGCTGGGCCGCCGCAACGGCGCCACGACGTTCATGGTGATGATGGCGCTCTTCCAGACGGTGCTGTCGCGCTACTCGGGCCAGGAGGACTTCGTCGTGGGCACGCCCATCGCGGGCCGCACGCGTCCGGAGGTCGAGTGGCTGATGGGCTGCTTCATCAACACCCTGCCCTTCCGCTCGAAGCTGTCCGGCCTGCCGTCCTTCGTGGAGTTGCTGGGCCGCGTGCGCGCCCAGGCCCTGGAGGCCTACGCGCGCCAGGACGCCCCGTTCGAGCGCGTGCTGGACGTGCTCCAGTTGCCGCGCGACCTCAGTCGCACGCCGCTGTTCCAGGCGAGCATCAACGTGGTCAACACGCCGGAGGCCAAGGCGCGCCCCGCCGGGCTGGAGCTGAGCGGCGTGGACGTGCCGTCCGACACGTCCAAGTTCGACGTGGGCCTGGAGGTGATGGAGGGCCGCGACGGCTTCACCTGCCGCCTGGAGTACTCCACCGCCCTGTTCGACGCGGCCACCATGGAGCGCATGGCGGAGCACCTGGTGGGCCTGGCGCGCGCCATCGTCGCCAGCCCCCAGACACCCGTCGCCCTGCTGCCGCTCCTGGGTGAAGCCGAGCGGCAGCAGGTCCTGGGCGCCTGGAACGACACGTTCCGCGACTACCCGCACGACGCCTGCATCCAGGACCTCTTCGCCCGTCAGGCCGCGCTGCGCCCGGACGCGGTGGCGCTGGAGTTCGGCGACGAGCGCCTGACGTACGCGCAGCTGGACGCGCGCACGAACCAGTGGGCGCACCTGCTGCGCGAGCACGGCGTGGGCCCGGACGTGCTGGTGGCGGTCTGCATGGACCGCTCCGTGGAGCTCATCGTCTCCCTGCTGGCCATCCTCAAGGCGGGCGGCGCCTACCTGCCGCTGGATGCGTCGTACCCGGCGTCGCGGCTGACGGCGATGCTGGAGGACGCGCCCGCGAAGCTGCTCATCACCACGCGCGCGACGCGTGCGGCGCTGCCCTTGCCGGAAGCACTGCCGTCCCTCTTCGTGGAGGAGGCGCCCGTGACGGGCCTGCCCACGACGCCCGTCGTCGCGGGGACGCACTCGCGCCACCTGGCCTACGTGGACTTCACGTCCGGCAGCACCGGGCGCCCCAAGGGCGTCGCGGTGGAGCACCGCTCCGTGATGCGCCTCTTGCATCACCCGACGTACGGGAACCTGGGGCCGGAAGAGACGTTCCTGCTCGTCGCGCCCATCTCCTTCGACCCGACCACGCTGGAGATCTGGGGCCCGCTGGCCCACGGCGGCAAGCTGGCCGTGTTCCCGCCCACGTCGCCGTCGGACGTGGACCTGCTGGCCCAGGTCATCCAGCGCCACGGCGTCACCACGCTGCTGCTCACGTCGGGCCTCTTCACGCAGGTGGTGGACGTGAAGCTGGAGGCCCTGCGCGGCGTGCGGCGGGTGCTGGTGGGAGGCGACGTCGTGTCTCCCACGCACGTGCGCCGGGTGCTGGAGTCGGACCTGGGCACCGCCGTCGTCGCCTGCTACGGCCCGACGGAGTCGACCCTCTTCGCCTCCGTGTACCCCGTGCCGGACGCGGCGTCGGTGAGGGGCACGATGCCCATTGGGCGCCCCGTCGCCCAGACGCAGCTCTACGTGCTGGACAGGCATGGGCAGCCGGTGCCCGCGGGCGTCCCCGGCGAGCTGTACGTCGGCGGTGACGGCCTCGCCCGAGGCTACATCTCCCGGCCGGACCTCACCGCGGAGCGCTTCGTCCCGCACCCCTTCGCCTCCCGGCCGGGTGAGCGCCTGTACCGCACGGGCGACCTCGCGCGGTGGCGGCGCGATGGCGTGATGGACTTCCTGGGCCGCGCCGACAACCAGGTGAAGGTGCGCGGCTTCCGCATCGAGCTGTCGGAGGTGGAGGCCGCGCTGCGCGCCCACCCGGACGTGCGCGAGGCCGTGGTCGTGGTGCGCGAGGACGCGCCCGGCGACAAGCGGCTGGTCGCCTACCTCGTCCCGCACGGCACCGATCCTGGCCCGGGCGCGCTGCGCGACTTCCTGCGCCAGCGGCTGCCGGAGTACATGCTGCCGTCCGCGTTCGTCGCGCTGGCGGCGATGCCGCTGACGTCGAACGCGAAGGTGGACCGCAAGGCCCTGCCCGCTCCCGGAGGCCAGCGCGCGTCCCGCAAGGAGTACGCCGCGCCGCGCACGCGGCTGGAGCGGACGCTGGCGGAGGTGCTGGGCCAGGTGCTGCGCGTGGAGCGCGTGGGCCTGGACGACAACTTCTTCGAGCTGGGCGGCGACTCCATCATCAGCCTCCAGGTCGTCGCGAAGGCGCGGCAGGCCGGCGTGCAGCTGCTGGTGAAGGACCTCTTCCAGCACCCCACCCTGGGCGCGCTGGCGGCCGTGGCCCGCGAGAGCGCGACCAGCCTCGCGGAGCAGGGCCCGGTGGTGGGTGACGTGCCGCTCACCGCCATCCAGGCGGACTTCCTGGAGCGCGAGCCGACGTACGCGCACCACTTCAACCACGCACTGCTCCTGCGGGCGCGCCAGCCGTTGGTGCCGGCGCACCTGGAGCAGGCCCTCCAGGCGCTCGCCGTCCACCACGACGCCCTGCGCCTGAACTACGTCCGGAGCACGGACGGCGCGTGGCGCCAGCGCGACGCCAGCCCCAACGAGGCCCCGCTCACGCTGCGCCAGGTGGACCTCTCCGCGCTGCCGCCCGAGGCGCGCCTGGCCGCGATGGAGCAGGAGGCCACGCGCACCCAGGCGACCTTCGACCTGGCCTCGCCGCCGCTCGTGCGTCCCGTGCTCTTCCACTTCGGGCCGGGCCAGGAGCAGCGCCTGCTGCTCGTCATCCACCACCTGGTGGTGGACACCGTGTCGTGGCGGATCCTCATGGAGGACCTGGAGACGGTCTACCGCCAGGTCCAGTCCGGTCAGGTCCCCACGCTGCCGGCGAAGACGACGTCCTTCCTGTCCTGGGCCCGCCGGCTGGAGACGCACGCCCTGTCGGACGTGCTGGGGTCCGAGCTGGCCTTCTGGCGGGAGTCGGCGCGCGGCGACGTGGCCCCGCTGCCCACGGACGGTCCGGGCCCGCACACCTACGCCTCGCACCGCGCGGTGGTCGCGGAGCTGGACGCGGAGGAGACGCGGCTGCTGCTCCAGGAGACGCCCGTCGCGTGGCGCGCGCGCATTGACGACGTGCTGCTGACGGCGCTCGCGATGGCGATCAGCGAGTGGACGGGGAAGCCGGACGTCCTCATCGACCTGGAGGGCCACGGCCGCGAGGAGCTGTTCGCGGACGCGGATGTGTCCCGCACCGTGGGCTGGTTCACGTCCCTCACGCCGGCCCTGCTGCGGCTGCCGGCGCAGGGCACGCTGGGGGACCGGCTGCGCGCCGTGCGCGACACGCTGGGCGCGTGGCCGAACAAGGGCATCGGCTTCGGGCTCTTGCGCCACCTGGGACCGCCAGAGGCACGGGCCGCGCTGGCCTCGCTGCCGCGGGCGCAGGTGTCCTTCAACTACCTGGGGCAGCTGGACGGCGCGACCGGCGCGAGCACCCTCTTCGCCTTGAGTGACGAAGGCGTGGGGCCGAACGTGGCGCCCCAGGCGGTGCACCCGCATGCGCTGACGGTGGAGGGCGCGGTGTCCGGCGGACAGCTGCGCCTGAACTTCGGCTACAGCCCCCTGCTGCACCACGAGGAGACCGTGCGGAAGGTGTCGCAGCGCTTCCTGTCCGCGCTGCGTGAGCTCATCACCCTGCGCCACTCCGAGGACTCACGCATGCGGACGCCGAGCGACTTCCCGCTGGCGCGCCTCACCCAGGCCTCGCTGGACGCGGTGCTGGCGGCGCAGGGGCCCACGGTGGAGGACCTCTTCCCGCTCTCCGCGCTGCAGGAGGGCATGCTCTTCCACGCCCTCCAGGACCCGCACGCGGGCTACTACTTCGAGCACACCGCGTGGTCCATCCACTCGGATGTGGACATCTCCCTGTTCCAGCGGACGTGGCAGACGGCGGTGGACCGCAACCCCATCCTGCGCACCGCCTTCGTGTCCAGGGACCTGGAGTCGCCGCTCCAGGTGGTGCACTCGCACGTGGCGCTGCCCTTCGAGGTCCATGACTGGCGCCACCTGCCGGAGGACGCGCGCAAGGCCGGGCTGGAGCGGCTCATCGTCGTGGACCGCGCACGCGGCTTCGACGTGACGCGCGCGCCGCTCAGCCGGATGACCGCGGTGCGGCTGGCGGACGCGCAGTGGCGCTTCATCTGGAGCCACCACCACCTGCTGTTCGACGGTTGGAGCCTGGGCCTGTTCTTCCAGGAGGTCTTCGCCATCTACGACGCCCTGCGCGCCGGGACGCCGCTGCCTCCCGCCGGCCGGCCGCCGTACCGCGACTACATCGCGTGGCTGGGACAGCGCGACGTCGTCGAGGACGAGCGCTTCTGGCGTAACCAGCTCCAGGGCCTGTCGGTGCCCACGCCCGTGCCCGCCATGCGTCCCGTGCCCACGGTCGCCTCGGGCACCGTGGTGAACCAGCCCATCCTCGGGGTGACGATTCCGGAGGCGCGCACCGCGGCGCTGGAGGCGTTCACCCGGCGGCATCAGCTCACGCTCAACACCCTGGCGCAGGCGGCCTGGGCGCTGGTGCTGGCGCGCCACGCCGACACGCGCGACGTCCTCTTCGGCACCACGCTGGCGGGACGCCCGCCGGAGCTCGCCGGTTCGGAGGCCATGCTGGGCCTGCTCATCACCACGCTGCCGGTCCGCATCGCGCTGCCTGACGACGCCGCGCCCGTGCTGCCCTGGCTCCAGTCCATCCAGGCGAAGCTGCTGGGCATCCAGCAGCACCAGCACACGCCGCTCGTCACCGCGCACGGGTGGAGCGACATCCCCCGGGGCCTGCACCTGTTCCAGTCGCTGCTCGTCTTCGAGAACTTCCCCTTCGACGAATCGCTGTTGCGCCGCTCCACCGCGTTGGACCTGCGCGACCTGCAGATGGGCGAGAGCATCAACTACCCGCTGGCGGCCACGGTGCTCCCGGGCCGCGAGCTCCAGATGCACCTGGCCTACGACGAGAACCGCCTCGCCGCGGAGTCCGTGCAGCGCGTGCTGGGCCAGTGGCAGCACGCGATGGAAGCCCTCATCCAGCCCGAGGCCCGGCTGGCCGACGTGTCCCTCCTCCCGGCCGAGGACCGCGCGTGGCTGCTGCGCACCGGCACCGGTGACGCCGTGGACTTCGAGCGCGAGGCCACCGTGCACGCGCGCTTCGAACGGGAGGCCGCCGCGACGCCAGACGCGGACGCGGTGGTGTTCGGGGAGACGACGCTCAGCTACCGGCAGCTCGACGCACGGGCCAACCAGCTCGCGTGGCACCTGCGCTCCATGGGGGTGGGCCCGGAGGTCACGGTGGGCCTGTGCCTGGAGCGCTCGGCGGAGGCCATCGTCGCGCTGCTGGCGGTGCTCAAGGCCGGCGGCGCCTTCGTGCCGTTGGATCCTTCCGCGCCCTCCGCGCGCAAGTCGTTCCTGCTCAAGGACTGCGGCGCGTCCGTGCTCGTGACGACGCGGGCCCTGGAAGAGGCGTGGCGCCCGGACGTACCCCACGTGGTGCGGCTGGACGACGAAGGGGTCCGACAGTCGGACCGGATGGAGGGTCCGCCCGCGTCGGCCGGGGCGGGCAACCTCGCCTACGTCATCTACACCTCCGGCTCCACCGGCACGCCCAAGGGCGTGATGGTGCAGCACCGCTCCGTGCTCAACCTGCACCGTGCGTTGACGCGGAGCATCTACGCGGGGCTGCCGCGCGGCCAGCGCATCACGGTGAACGCGCCGCTGTACTTCGACGCGTCCATCGAACAGGTGCTCCAGCTGCTGGACGGCCACTGCCTGTGCATCGTCCCGGAGGACGTGCGCCTGGAGCCGGAGGCCATGCTCGCGTGGCTGGAGCGTCAGCGCATCGACGCGCTGGACTGCACGCCGTCGCAGCTCAAGCTCCTGCTGTCCGCCGGACTGCTGGAGCGCGCCCACGTCCCCGCCCTGCTCTCCGTGGGCGGCGAGGCCGTGGATGAAGTCACCTGGCGGCAGCTCGCCGCGACGAAGCGCACGCGCGCCTTCAACGGCTACGGCCCCACGGAAGTGACCGTGGACGCGACGACCTGGGCCATCCAGGACGCCCCGCAGCCGGAGCCCGTCATCGGGCGGCCGGTGGACAACCTGCGCGCCTACGTGCTCGACGCGCGGCTGGACCTGGCGCCCATCGGCACGCCGGGCGAGCTGTGCTTCTCCGGCGAAGGCGTCACGCGCGGCTACCTGGGCCAGCCCGCCCTCACAGCTGAGCGCTTCCTGCCGGATCCGTTCAGCGACGTGCCCGGCGCGCGCCTCTACCGCACGGGCGACAAGGCCCGCTGGCGTGAGGACGGCACGCTGGAGTTCATGGGCCGCCTGGACTTCCAGGTGAAGCTGCGTGGCTTCCGCATCGAGCTGGGGGAGATCGAGGCCACGCTGCGCGCGCATCCCGGCATCCGGGACGCGGTGGCGCAGGTCCACGGCGACCGGCTCATCGCGTACGTCGCTCCCAAGGTGGACACGTCACCCCTGGCCGAGCACCTGCGCCGCCACCTGCCGGAGTACATGGTGCCCGCCGCGTTCATCGCGCTGGACGCCCTGCCCCTGACGCCCAACGGCAAGGTGGACCGCAAGGCGCTGCCCACGCCGGACGCCGCGCCGGTCACCGAGCGCGTCATCGAACCGCCCGCGACGCCCACGGAAGCGGCGCTCGTCCCCCTGTGGGCCGAGGTGCTGCGCGTCCCCGCCGTGGGACGTCACGACGGCTTCTTCGAGCTGGGTGGGCACTCGCTGCTGGCCACGCAGCTGGTGTCGCGCCTGCGCACGCACTTCGGCGTGGAACTGCCCCTGCGCGCGCTGCTGGAGGGCCCCACCGTCGCGGCGCTGGCCGAGCGCATCGACGCGCTCCGGAAGTCCCAGCCGCAGGTCCCTGAAGCCGCCACGTCCGCCCTGCCCGCGTTGGTCCGCGCGGAGCGGCCCGAAGTGCTGCCCCTGTCGTTCGCGCAGCACCGGCTGTGGTTCATCGAGCAGCTGGGCACGGCGGGAAACGCCTACAGCCTCCCGAGCCTGCTGGAGCTGGACGGCACGCTGGACATCATCGTGATGCTGGCCGCGTTCGACGAGCTGGTGCGCCGCCACGAAGCGCTCCGCACCACGTTCCGCTCGCACGAGGGCACGCCGTCGCAGGTCATCCACCCGCCCTTCCCCATGCCGCTGCGCAACGTGGACCTGTCCGCGCTGCCGACGGCGGAGGAGCGCGAGGCGGAGGCGTCGCGGCTGGTGCTGGAGGAGACGCGCACCCCGTTCGACCTGGAGCAGGGCCCGCTGTTCCGCGGGCTCCTCCTGAAGCTGGGGCCCACGAAGCACCTGCTGCTGCTCAACACGCACCACATCATCTCCGACGGCTGGTCCACGGGCGTGCTGGTGCGGGAGATGGGCGCGCTCTACGCGGCGTTCGCGGCGGAGCAGCCCTCGCCGCTGCCGGAGCTGCCGGTGCAGGCCGCCGACCACGCCCTGTGGCAGCGCAACTGGCTCCAGGGTGACGTGCTGGAGTCGCAGGTGGCGTACTGGCGCGGGAAGCTGGAAGGCGCCGCGCCGTACCTGGAGCTGTCCACGGACCACCCGCGTCCGGCGCGCCAGTCCTTCCGCGCGGGCGTGCAGCCCATGACATTGCCGCTCGAGCTGAGCGACGCGCTGGAGTCCCTGGCGAAGCAGACGGCCTCCACGCCCTTCATGGTGCTGCTCGCGGCCTTCCAGCTGCTGCTGCACCGGTACGCGGGCCAGGAGGACGTGCTCGTGGGCTCGCCCATCGCGGGCCGCCGTCACGCGGAGGCCGAGGACCTCATCGGCTACTTCGCGAACACGGTGGTGCTGCGCACGCGGGTCCGCGACACGCTCCGCTTCCGCGAGCTCTTGGACGAAGTCCGCGCCACCACGCTGGGCGCGTACGAGCACCAGGACCTGCCGTTCGAGAAGCTGGTGGAGGTGCTCCACCCGGAGCGCGACCTGGGCCGCACGCCGCTGTTCCAGGTGACCTTCACGCTCCAGAACTCGCCCATGCCGGAGCTGTCCCTGCCCGGCCTGACGCTGCGCCCCCGGGAGGCCAACCCGGAGGCCATCCTCTTCGACCTCCAGCTCATCCTGATGCGGACGCCGGACGGCTTCGACGGCGCGCTCGTCTTCAACCAGGACCTGTTCGAGCCGGCCACCGCGGCCGGCATGGTGGAGCAGCTGCGCGTGCTGCTGGAGGCCACCGTCCGCGCGCCGGACACGCGGCTGTCGCAGCTGCCGTGGCTCACGGAGGCGGAGCGTCAGCGACTGCTCGTCGGGTGGAACGACACCGCCCGGACCTACCCGCGCGACGCGTCCGTGGCCGCCCTCTTCGCGGAACAGGCCGCTCGCACGCCGGACGCCATCGCGCTGAAGGCCGGCGCGGAGACGCTCACGTACGCGGCGCTGGACCGGGCGTCGAACCAGCTCGCGCACCACCTGCGGCACCAGGGTGTCCGGCCCGGCCACCGGGTGGGCGTGTGCCTGGATCGCTCGTTCGAACTCGTCACCGGCCTGCTGGGCATCCTCAAGGCCGGCGCGGCGTACGTGCCGGTGGACGTGAAGGCTCCCGCGGAGCGCATCACCTGGATGCTCCAGGCGGCCAGCGTCAGCGTGCTCGTCACGCAGGAGGCCCTGGCGGACGAGCTGCCCCAGGTGACGGACCTCCAGGTCCTGCTGGACGCGGACGCTGCGCGGATTGCACGGCAGCCGGAGACGTCGCTGGACCTGACGGTGCCCGCGGATGCGCTGGCCTACGTGATGTTCACGTCGGGCAGCACCGGCCGGCCCAAGGGCGTCAGCGTGCCGCACCGGGGCATCACCCGCCTGGTGCGCGGCGCGGACTTCATCCACTTCGGTCCCGAGGAAGTGTTCCTCCAGCTGGCGCCCGTCGCGTTCGACGCGTCCACGCTGGAGCTCTGGGGCGCGCTCCTGAACGGCGCGACGCTGGTGCTCGCGCCGCCCAAGGCGCTGTCGCTGGAGGAGACGGGCGCGCTGCTGCGGCGCGAGGGCATCACCACGCTGTGGCTCACCGCCGCCCTCTTCGAGCAGATGGTGCTCCATCAGGGCGACGCGCTGGCCCGCGTGAAGCAGGTGCTCGCGGGCGGCGACGTGCTGCCCGTGGAGCGCGTGCGCGAACACCTGAAGCGGCTGCCCCCGGGCGCGGTGCTGGTCAACGGCTACGGCCCCACGGAGAACACCACGTTCTCCGCCACGCACACGCTGCGCGCCGGTGACGCCGTGGGCCGCTCGGTGCCCATCGGCCGGCCGCTGACGAACTCCACGGTATGGGTGCTGGACGCGGCGCTCCAGCCCGTGCCGCCGGGCGTGCCGGGCACGCTGCACGTCGGCGGAGACGGCCTGGCCTGGGGCTACCTCCAGCGCCCGGACCTGACCGCTGAACGCTTCATCCCCCACCCCTTCGCCACCCAGCCCGGAGCGCGCCTCTACGACACCGGCGACCGCGTGCGCTGGCGGCGCGACGGGACGCTGGAGTTCCTGGGCCGCACCGACTTCCAGGTCAAGCTGCGCGGCTTCCGCGTGGAGCCCGGCGAGATTGAAGCCGTGCTGCGCCAGGCCCCGGAGGTCGAGGAGGCGGTGGTCGTGGTGCGCGAGGACGTGCCGGGCGACCGGCGCCTCGTGGCCTACGTCGTGTCCGGCGAGGACGACGGCGTGGACACGGGCGCGCTGCGGGCCTCCGTGCAGAAGCAGCTGCCGGACTACATGGTGCCGTCGACCATCGTCGTCCTGCCGAAGCTGCCGCTGAGCCCCAACGGCAAGGTGGACCGAAAGGCCCTGCCCGCGCCGCAGGCCCGCACCGCGGAGCCGGGGGCCGCCACGCCCCGGAGCGACCTGGAGAAGACGCTCGCGGACATCTGGGCGGAGGTGCTGCACCTGGAGACCGTGGACATTCACGGCGACTTCTTCGAGCTGGGCGGGCACTCGCTGCTGGCCACGCAGGTGGTGTCGCGCATCCGCTCGACGCTGGGCGTGGAGCTGCCGCTGGGCGAGCTGTTCCGTGCGCCCACGGTGGCGTCGCTGGCCGAGCGGCTGGTGAACGCGCGCCGCACCCAGGCGCCGCCGCTGGTCCGCGCGGAGCGGAAGGACGCGCCGCCGCTGTCGTTCGCGCAGCAGCGGCTGTGGTTCATCGACCAGCTGGAGCCGGGCAGCCCGCTCTACAACATGCCGCTGGCGCTGAGCCTCACCGGCGACCTGGACGTGGACGCGCTGCGCGCCAGCCTGGACGCGCTGATGGCGCGGCATGAGTCCCTGCGCACGACGTTCCGCATGGAGGCGGGCAAGCCGGTGCAGGACATCCACGCCGAGGCCCACGTCCCCCTGGAGCTCGTGGACCTGACGGGCCTGGGCAGCCGCGCCGCGAAGCAGGCCGAGGCCCAGCGCCTGGGCTACGCGGAGACGCTGCGCCCGTTCGACCTGAAGCGCGGGCCGGTCATCCGCGCCCTGCTGCTGAAGCTGGATGCGCGCGAGCACCTGCTCGTGCTGCACCTGCACCACATCGTGTCCGACGGCTGGTCGCTGGGCATCCTCGTGCGGGAGGTCACAGCGCTCTACGAGGCCCGGCGCGCCGGGCGGCCCCCTGTCCTGCCGGAGCTGCCGGTGCAGTACGCGGACTTCGCCGTCTGGCAGCGAGGCTGGCTCCAGGGCGGCGTGCTGCAAGCACAGGTGGAGTGGTGGAAGCATCAGCTCTCCGGTGCGTCC
This sequence comes from Corallococcus exercitus, assembly GCF_003611585.1. Lineage (GTDB taxonomy): Bacteria > Myxococcota > Myxococcia > Myxococcales > Myxococcaceae > Corallococcus > Corallococcus exercitus. Next base: position 11,557 of record NZ_RAVW01000173.1, read on the forward strand.
TTCGTGCTGGACGTGCCCACCGACAGGCCGAGGACCGCCACCGCTTCGCAGCGAGGCGGACTGACCCGGGTGACGCTGCCGCGCGCCCTGAGCGAGCGCGTGGATGCGCTGGCGCAGGCGGAAGGCGCCACGCCGTTCATGGCGCTGCTGGCGGCGTTCCAGGCCGTGCTGTCGCGCGTGTCCGGACAGGACGACGTGTTGGTGGGCTCGCCCATCGCGAACCGCCGGCACGCGGAGACGGAGGGCCTCATCGGCTTCTTCGTGAACATGCTGGTGCTGCGCGGCCGCATCGGCGCACGGACGACGTTCCGTGAGCTGCTGGCCCAGGTGCGCGCCACCACGCTGGGCGCGTACGAGCACCAGGACATCCCCTTCGAGCACCTGGTGGAAGCGCTCCAGCCCGAGCGCGACCTGGGCCGCACGCCGCTGTTCCAGGCGATGTTCGCGCTCCAGAACGCGCCGGTGTCGGAGCTGGCGGTGCCCGGCCTGTCCGTGGCCCCGGCCCACTTCGAGGGCGAGACGCTGTCCCAATTCGAGCTGGCGCTGGACCTGCACCGGACCGGCGACGGCTACGAGGGCGCCTTCCGCTTCGCCGCGGACCTCTTCGACGCGAACACCATCGAGCGGTTCGTCGCCCACCTGCGCCGGCTGCTGGAGGCCGTGTGCGACGCCCCGGACCTGCCGCTGGCGGACGTGTCGCTCGTCTCGCCGGAGGAGCTGGTGCGGCTGGTGCGCACGGGCAGCGGCGAGTTCGTGGACTTCGAGCGCGACGCCACGCTGCACGGGCTCATCGAGCGCCAGGTGGCGCGCACCCCGGACGCGCCGGCCGTCGTGTTCGGAGACACGGCGCTGACGTACCGGCAGCTGGACACGCGGGCCAACCAGCTCGCGTGGCGGCTGCGCTCCATGGGGGTGGGCCCGGAGGTACGGGTCGCCCTGTGCCTGGAGCGCTCGGTGGAGGCCCTCATCGCGCTGCTCGCGGTGCTCAAGGCCGGCGGCGCCTTCGTGCCGTTGGATCCGGGAGCCCCCTCCGCGCGCAAGGACTTCGTGCTGCGCGACAGCGGCGCGGCCGTGCTCATCACGACGGAAGCCGCGTGCGGCGACTGGAGCCCCTACGGCGCCCAGGAGCTGTGGCTGGACGTGGAGCAGGCCGGCCTGGGGGCCCTCTCGCATGAGCCCCTGCCCAAGCTGACGGGCCCGGAGCACCTGGCCTACGTCCTCTACACGTCCGGCTCCACGGGCACGCCCAAGGGCGTGATGGCGCAGCACCGCTCCGTGCTCAACCTGCACCGGGCCATGGGCCGCGCGCTCTACGCGGGCCAGCCCCGGGGCCAGCGCGTCACCGTCAACGCGCCGCTGTACTTCGACGCGGTGATGGAGCGCGTGGTCCAGCTCATCGACGGTCACTGCCTCCACATCGTCCCGGACGCGCTGCGCCTGGAGCCGGAGGCGATGCTCGCGTGGCTGGAAGAGCAGCGCATCGACTCGCTGGACTGCACGCCCGCGCAGCTCAAGCCGCTGCTGGCGGCCGGGCTGCTGGAGCGCGCCTGGGTGCCGCCCCTCATCGTGCTGGGCGGCGACGCGCTGGATTCCGAATCGTGGCGGAAGCTGGCCGCGACGGACCGCACGCGCGCCTTCAACGCGTACGGCCCCACGGAGTGCACCGTCGGCACGACGGCCGCGCCCATCCAGGGCAGCCCGAAGATGGAGCCCGTCATCGGCAGGCCGCTGGCGAACCTGAACGCGTACGTGCTCGACGCGCGGCAGCGCCTGGTGCCCTTCGGCACGCCGGGCGAGCTGTGCTTCTCCGGCGAAGGCATCACGCGCGGCTACCTGGGCCGTCCGGACCTGACGGCCGAGCGCTTCCTGCCGGATCCGTTCAGCGCGGAGCCCGGCGCGCGCCTCTACCGCACGGGTGACAAGGCCCGCTGGCGGCCGGACGGCACGCTGGAGTTCATGGGCCGCCTGGACTTCCAGGTGAAGCTGCGCGGCTACCGCATCGAGCTGGGCGAAATCGAAGCCACGCTGCGCACGCACGCCGCCGTCCACGACGCGGTGGCGCTGGTGCGCGAGGACGTCCCGGGCGACGCGCGGCTCGTGGGCTACGTGGTGACGGACGCCGACACGGAGTCGCTGCGCGAGCACCTGCGCCGGCACCTGCCGGAGTACATGGTGCCGTCGGCCCTCGTCACCCTGCCCGCCCTGCCGCTCACGCCCAACGGCAAGGTGGACCGCAAGGCCCTGCCCTCGCCGGAGGCGCAGCTGCGCGCCGCGCGCTCGTACGAGGCTCCGGCGACGCCCGCGGAGGTGGCGCTGGCCTCGCTGTGGGAGGAGCTGTTGAACGTCCCCGTCGTGGGGCGCAACGACCACTTCTTCGAGCTGGGCGGCCACTCGCTGCTGGCCACGCAGCTGGTCTCCCGCATCCGCGCCCGCTTCGGCGTGGACGTGGGCGTCCGCGCGCTGTTCGAGTCCCCCACCGTGGCGGCGCTCGCCCAGCGGCTGCCGGACGCACCGGAGGCCAGCGCCCTGCCGCCGCTGCGGCCCGCCGCGACCCCCGGGCCGCACCCGCTGTCCTTCGCGCAGCAGCGGCTGTGGTTCATCGATCAGCTGGACCCGGGCAGCTCGCTCTACAACATGCCCACCGCGCTGCGCCTCACCGGCGCGGTGGACGTGCCCGCGCTCCAGCAGGCCTTCGACGCCCTGGTGCAGCGCCACGAAGCGCTGCGCACCACGTTCGAGTCCCACGACGGCGAGCCCCGCCAGCACGTGCACCCCGCCCCCACCGGAGTCCTGTCGGTGGTGGACCTGTCAGCGCTCCCCGACGACGCACGCGAAGCGGAGGCCGTGCGGCTCGCGACCGAGGACGCGCTGACGCCCTTCGACCTCGCCGTGGGTCCGCTCGCGCGCCTCACGCTCCTGAAGCTGGGCGAGCAGGAGCACGTGCTGCTCCTGTGCATGCACCACACCATCGGCGACGGCTGGTCCATGAGCATCCTGGTGCGCGAGGTCACCGCGCTCTACGAGGCCTTCCGCCAGGGCCAGCCCTCGCCGCTGGCTCCGCTGCCGGTGCAGTACCCGGACTTCGCCGTCTGGCAGCGCGGCTGGCTCCAGGGCGAGGTGCTGGATGCGCAGCTGGCCTGGTGGACGCAGCAGCTGGCCGGAGCCCCGCAGGCGCTGGCGCTGCCCACGGACAAGCCGCGTCCGCCGCAGCGCTCCGCGAGGGGCGCTGCTTTCCCGGTGCGCCTGTCGCAGCCCGTGAGTGAGGCCGTGGAAGCGCTGGCCCAGGCGGAGGGCGCCACGCCGTTCATGGTGTTGCTCGCGGCCTTCCAGACGCTGCTGCACCGGTACTCCGGGCAGGAGGACCTGCTCGTCGGCACGTCCATCGCGGGACGGCGCCACGCGGAGACGGAGGGCCTCATCGGCTTCTTCGTGAACACGCTGGTGCTGCGCGCGCGGTTCGACGGACGCCCGTCGTTCCGCAAGCTGCTGTCCCAGGTGCGCACCACCACGCTGGGCGCGTACGAGCACCAGGACATCCCCTTCGAGCGGCTGGTGGAGGCCGTGCAGCCCACGCGCGACCTGTCGCGCACGCCGCTCATCCAGGCCCTCTTCGTGCTCCAGAACGTGCCGGACTCCGAGGTGCGCCTGCCGGAGCTGACGCTGCGCCCGGTGGAGGTGGACCTGCCCACGACGAAGTTCGACCTGGACCTGAGCCTGGGCCGCACGGAGCGCGGCTTCGAGGGCGTCCTCTCCTACGCCACGGACCTCTTCGAGCCCGCCACCGCGCGTCGGCTGACGGAGCACTTCCTCCAGCTGCTGGAGGCCGCCGTGGCCCGTCCGGACGCGAAGGTGGACAGCCTGCCCCTGCTGACGGCGGAGGAGCGCCAGTGGGTGCTGGAGGAGTGGAGCGGTGAGACGGCCCCCTTCGAGGAGGACGTGCCCTTCCACACCCGCTTCGAGCAGCAGGTGACACGCACGCCCAAGGCGCCCGCCGTGGTGATGGGCGAAACGACGGTGTCGTTCCACCAGCTCAACGTGCGCGCGAACCAGCTGGCGCACTTCCTGCGGAACCTGGGGGTGGGCCCGGACGTGCCGGTGGCCTTCTGCCTGGAGCGCTCGCCGGAGGCCATCGTCGCCCTGCTGGGCATCCTCAAGGCGGGCGGCGCGTACGTGCCGTTGGATCCGGCGGCCCCTGAAGCGCGGCGGGCCTTCATCCTGGAGAACAGCGGCGCGGCCGTGCTGCTCACCACCCAGGCGCAGGTGGAGGCCTGGCAGCCGCCGGTGCGGCACGTGGTGCGGCTGGACGCGGACGCGCGGCGCATCGAGGCGTCCTCGCCGGGCAACCCGCGCTCGGCCGTGCGGCCGGAGCACCTGGCGTACGTCATCTACACGTCGGGCTCCACGGGCATGCCCAAGGGCGTGATGATCCAGCATCGCTCGCTGGCGCACCTGCGGCGCGCGATGAACGAGCTCTGCTTCGACCGGGCCCCCCGGCCGATGCGGGCAAGCCTCAACGCGCCGTACTTCTTCGACGCGTCGGTGCAGCAGCTGTCCCTGCTGCTGGACGGCCACTGCCTGTTCCTCGTCCCGGAGGCCGTGCGGAGGGATCCGGAGGCGATGCTCGCGTGGGTGGCGCAGCACCGCATCGACCTGCTGGACACCACGCCGTCGCAGTTCCAGCTGTTGCTGGAGGCGGGCCTGCTGGAGCGCGAGCACGTGCCGGCCCTCTGCTCCATCGGCGGCGAGGCGATGGACGAGGTGACGTGGCGCACGCTCGCGGCGACGGAGCGGACCTGGGCCTTCAACGCCTACGGTCCGACCGAGTCCACCGTGAACGCGACCATCGCCCCCATCCAGAGCAGCCCCATGCCCACGCCCGTCATCGGGCGCCCGCTGCTGAACCTGGGCGCGTACGTCCTGGATTCGAACCTGAACCCCGTGTCCGTGGGCGTCCCGGGTGAGCTGTTCATCGGGGGCGAGGGCCTGGCGCGCGGCTACCGCAACCGTCCGGACCTCACCGCGGAGCGCTTCATCCCCCACCCGTTCAGCACGGCCCCCGGGGCGCGGATGTACCGCACGGGCGACCGGGTCCGGTGGATGCAGGACGGCACGCTGGAGTACCTGGGCCGGCTGGACTTCCAGGTGAAGCTGCGCGGCTACCGCATCGAGCTGGGCGAAATCGAAACCGCGCTGCGTGCGTCCCCCGGCGTCCGCGACGCCACGGTGTTGCTGCGCGAGGACGTCGCCGGGCTCCCGCGCCTGGTGGCCTACGTGACGCCGGCGGTGGACACCGCTCCACTCCGAAGCCACCTGCAGCGCACGCTGCCGGACTACATGGTGCCGGCGGCCTACGTCGCGCTGCCGGTGCTCCCGCTGACGCCGAACGGCAAGGTGGACCGCAAGGCGCTCCCGGCGCCGGTGGACGAAGCCACGGGCACCGAAGCGCGCGTGGGCCCCAGGGACGAGCGTGAAGCGATGCTCGAGCGCCTCTGGGCCGAAGCGCTGGGCGTGGCCCAGGTGGACGTGCGCACCAGCTTCTTCGAGCTGGGCGGCCACTCGCTCCTCGCGGTGCGCCTGATGGCGGCGGTGACGCGGCAGACGGGCCGGAAGCTCCCGCTGTCGACGCTCTTCCAGGCCCCCAGCGTGGAGCGGTTCGCGGCCCTGCTGGGCGAAGTCGCGGCCGAGCCGGAGGCGCCGAAGCCCTTCACGCCGCTGGTGCCCTTCACGAAGGAAGGCACGGGCACCGGCACGCCGTTCTTCTGCGTGCACCCGGTGGGCGGCAACGTGCTGGCCTACGCGGAGCTGGCCAGGAGGCTGGGACCGGATCAGCCCTTCTACGGCATCCAGGCCCGGGGGCTGGACGGCGAGCGCGAACCGCTGGACACGGTGGAAGCCCTGGCCGCCAGCTACGTGCGCGCGGTGCGAGGGGTCCAGCCTCACGGCCCGTACCACCTGGGCGGCTGGTCCCTGGGCGGCGTCATCGCCTACGAGATGGCGCACCAGCTCCGCGAGGCGGGTGAAGCCGTGGAGCTGGTGGCGATGATCGACTCCTACGTGCCGCAGACCGTGCCGGACTCGGAGCCGAACCTGGACCGCACCCTGGCGGTGGGCCTGTTCGCGCAGGACCTGATGGGCGTGTCCCTGGCGGACCTGGACGTGGACACCGCGGAGCTGGCGACCCTGGAGCCCGAAGCGGCGCTCGCGAGGGTGCTGGAGTCCGCGGCCCGGACCGGCGCCCTGCCGCCCGGCGTGGACGCGGCGAGCTCCACGGCCTTCTTCCAGGTCTTCGAGGCCAACCTCGAAGCAGCCCGGCGCTACCACCCGCCCGCGATGGAGCAGCGCGTGCTGCGCATCCAGGCGGACGAGCTCGTGGATGACACGGGCACGGGTGACGGCGGCTGGACGGCGCTCGTGGGAGACCGGCTGGAGTCGCACCGCCTGCCGGGCACCCACTACACGCTGCTGCGCGAGCCGGGAGTGCAGGCCGTGGCGGAGCTGCTGGCGAAGGCGCTCCGCGGCTCGGGCCAGGATTGACGTGAGCGCCGCGGTCCTGGCGCCTTCGGGAACGGAGGCGCCACAGGCCGCGGAAGCGCACACCCCGCAACGAAGAACCCCGCTCCCTCCTTCGAGGGGGCGGGGTCCGTGGACCACCTCACCCGTGCGCGGCGGCTACTTGTGCGCGTTCAGGTCCGCCTCGGACGCGGGCGCCTTGTCGGCGGGAACGTCGAAGAAGGCGCTGGGGCTGGCCGGACGCGACACGCTGTTCTCCAGCGTCTCCGGCACGGGCGGCAGCGCCGCCGGCGTCACCTGCGCCTTGGCGGCGGCCTCGGCCGCGAGCTTCGCGTTCTTGCGGTGGCGGTACAGGAAGTAGCCCACCGCCAGCACCGCCAGCGTGCCCATCACCACCACCTGGCCGTCCTTGAGCTTGCGGATGACCATGTCCAGCTCGCCACCGAAGTGGAACCCGAGCCACACGAACACCGGCGCGGACAGCAGCGCCGCCAGCCCGTCCCACAGGATGAAGCGCCAGTAGGGCATGTGGACGGAGCCCGCGGTGAAGTACGTCACCGCGCGCACGCCCGGCATGAAGCGGGCAATCATCACGATCTTCTGGCCGTGCGTGATGAAGAGCGACTCCACCTTCGCCCGCTTCTCCGGCGTGACGATCTTCGAGA
>NZ_RAVW01000174.1 GCF_003611585.1 Corallococcus exercitus
GCGCCACCCCGTGCCGCCCCCCAGCGCCGTCCCGCGCGAGCGCGCGAAGGGCAGCAGCGCCACCCCCGCGACGAGCATGCGCGTTCCCACGAAGCGCAGGGGCGGCAGGTCCTCCAGCCCCACCTTCACGGCGGCCCAGGTGGAGCCCCAGAGGATGAAGCAGGTGGCGTACGCCAGGGACACCTTCCACCGCGGCGCGGGCTTCGCGGCGAGGCTCACGACGGTCACGGACGACATGGCGGCGCGGGCAGTAGCACGCGCCGCCCCCTTGGGGGAAACATCCGCTCAGGGAGCGGCGCGTCAGCCGCCGGCTCACTCGTCCGGCAGCACCTGCTTCACCCGGAGCACGGGCGCGAACAGGTCCCCCACCGCGTCCAGGCGCTTCTTCAGCGTCTCCAGGCGGAAGCGGTACGGGTCCAGGCGGCCGTTCACCTCGCTCCACTCCACCGGCGCGGAGAAGGGCGCACCCTCCACGGCGCGCAGGGAGTAGGGCGCCACCACCGTCTTGCCGCGCGCGTTCTGGCCCGCGTCGATGTAGAGCCGCCCGCCGCGCTCGCGGATGGAGCGCTCCGTGGTGGCGATGTCGCCCAGCTCCTCCTCCAGCTCGCGCGCCCGCGCGTCCGCGAACGCCTGCGTGCGCGCATAGGTGTGGCCCGGCGCCAGGGGCACCAGCACGTGCAGGCCGCGCTTGCCGGACGTCTTGGGGAAGGACTTGAGGCCCAGCTCGTCCAGCCGCGCGTGCAGCAGGGTGGCCACCTTCACCACGTCCTTCCAGCCGCCGGTGCCGGGGTCCAGGTCGAACACCACGAAGTCCGGCTGCGCCAGCCGGGGCGCGTGCGACAGCCACATGTGCAGCGTCAGCGCGGACTGGTTGGCCAGCCACAACAGCGCGGACGTGTCCTTCACGTTCACGTGGCGCAGCGTCTTGTCCTCGTGGCGCACGCGCAGCGTGGGCATCCACGCGGGGATGCCGGACAGCTCGTGCCGGAAGAAGCCCGGCGCCTGGATGCCCGCGGGCCACTGCTGGTGGGACAGGGGCCGGTCCGCGAGTACGGGCAGGAGCAGCGGCGCCACCTGCTCGTAGTACGCGAACACGTCCGCCTTCGTCAGGCCGGAGTCGGGGAACAGCACGCGGTCGCCGTGCGTGAGGGCCACCTCCGGCCCGCGTGAGGACTTCGCGCGCGTCGCCTTCGCGGCGGGCGCCTTGCTCGTCGCGGTGCGGGCGGAGGCCTGCACCGGCACGCGGCGCGAGCCCCGGCGCGCGGCGCCCTCGATGGGGGCCGGGCGTTCCCGCACGACCTCCTTGGGCACCTTGTCGCTGCGCAGCCCCTGGAACACGGGGTGGCGCAGGCGGCCGTCCTTCGTCCACTCCGTGAAGTTCACCTGGGCCACGTACTTCGGCTTCACCCAGACGGTGTCCGTGTTCGTGGGCGCGTCCACGGCGGACGGCTTCTTCACGCGCGTGGCGTCCAGCAGCCAGCGCAGCTCGCGGCGGTCCTTGGACGTGTAGCCCGTGCCCACCTTGCCCACGTCGACGAAGCCGTCCTTGCCCCGCACGCCCACGCGCAGCGCGCCAATCTCCGACTTCGCCCGCTCGTTCTTGATGGGCAGGTACCCCAGGATGACGACCTCCTGGCCCGCGACCACCTTCAGCTTCAGCCAGTCCCCGGAGCGCGTGCCCGTGTAGGGCGAGTCCTTGCGCTTGGCGATGATGCCCTCCCACCCCTTGCGCCGCGCCTCCAGCAACGCGCGCGACAGCGACAGGTCCAGCTTCTCGGAGAGCTGCAGCGGCAGCTTCACGGAGGCCATCAGCTTCTCCAGCCGCGCGCGGCGCTCCTCGTAGGGAAGCTCGCGCAGGTCCTCGCCGTCCAGCCACAGCAGGTCGAACACGATGAAGCGCTGCTCCGCGCCCTCCTCCGTGTTCTGCAGAATCTGGAAGCGCGAGCGGCCCTTCTCGTCGAGCGCGACGATCTCCCCGTCCACGACGACGTCCTTCGCGGGCAGCTCGCGCAGCGCGGCGGCGAGCCGGGCGAAGCGGCCCGACAAATCGTTGCCCCGGCGGCTCTGGAACGCGAGCTTGTCGTGGGTGACGGCGCACACGGCGCGGAAGCCGTCGTACTTCACCTCGTAGGCGTGCGTCTCGTCGTGCACCTCGTCGGACACCGCCAGCCGCGCCAGCATGGGAGGCCACACGCGCTCCAGCAGCTTCTCCGGCGTCGACGGGGGACGGGCCGCCTTCGAGGGCTTGCGCACGGTCTTCTGGAGGCGGGCCGCGGGCACCGCGCGCACGGGCGCCGCGGGCTTCCTGGTGCGCAGCACCCCCGGCTTGCGCGGGCCCTGCGTCTCCACCTGGCCGCTCTTCACGGACTCGGGGCGCTCCACCGTGACGTCGTAGTCAGCCTTGGCGTACTCGTCCTTCGCCTTGAAGAAGAGCCACTGCGCCTTGCCGCCGCGCGGGCGGGTGCGGATGAGGTGCCAGCGGCCCTTGAGCTTCGCGCCGTGCAGCAGGACCTCCAGGTGCCCGCGCTTCAGCTGCGCCTCGGCGTCGCCGGGGGGCACGACCTCGAAGGTGCCGGACTCCCAGAGCAGCGAATCGCCGCCGCCGTACTGGTCATCCGGGATGTGCCCCTCGAAGTCCGCGTAGGAGCGCGGGTGGTCCTCCGTCTGGACCGCCAGCCGCTTCACCGCGGGGTCGTGGCTGGGGCCCTTGGGGATGGCCCAGCTCACCAGGACGCCGCCAATCTCCAGCCGCAGGTCGTAGTGCAGCCGGGTGGCGTCGTGCTTGTGGATGACGAAGACGGGAGCGCTCGACTTCGGAGCCGTCACGTCCGGGGACGGCTCGGGCGTGAGCTGGAAGTCGCGCTTCGTCCGGTAGCGGCTCAGACGCTTCTGGGTGTCGGAGGTCTTCACCCTCCAACGCTCTGCACAGGAGAGCGGGCGCGCAATTCCTCACATCGGTTGGTGGGCAGGCAGGGGAGCAGGCGCTCCCCGCGCGGACCCGGCATCTGATTTTTCGGCCACATCCCCGGAATGGGCCCACGGCCGTCCGCCCGCCCTGGGCTCGAAGGAGGGATGAGGGAGGGAACGGCGGTTGGTTCCGGGAAGAGGCATCCCCACATTGTTCGGGCCCGAGCAGTCGCGTACCCGGTTGGAGGAGGCACCCCATGGCCAACAAGTCCGAAGTGGATCGCCTGCACAGCCTGGCCCAGCTCGATGCCGACGCCGTGGGCGCATACGACGTGGCCATCGCCCGCATCGGGCCGGCCCTGGTGCGCGAGCGCCTCAACAGCTTCCGCGCGGACCACCTGCGCCACGTGCAGGACCTCAACACGCTCATCCTCCACTTCGGGGGCGAGCCGGTGACGCTGCGCCCGGACCTGAAGGGCTCCGCGATGAAGGGCCTGACGGCCATGACGGGGCTGATGGGGACGGAGGCCACGCTGTGGGCCATGCTCGGCAACGAGGAGCTGTTCGACCGGGCCTATGAGCTGGCGCTCCAGTTCGAGTGGTCCCCGGAGGTGAAGCTCCTCATCCGCAAGCACCGCGAGGACGAGCGGCGCCACGGCACGTGGATCCGCGACGCGGTGCGCACCCGTCCCTGGGCGGAGCACCGCGTGCCCTTCATGGACGTCGCTGAAATGGGCGCCTGAAGCCGCTACCGCGCGTCGCGGCGAACTGGCATACGCTGCCGCGCGTGAGCGACATCACTGTCTACCAACCCGACTTCCTCTTCGTGGACGGGCGTTTCCACGAAGGCCGTGCGCTGGCGGTGGGCGCGGATGGCCGTGTGCTCGGCGCGGTGCCCGAAGGGGCGCGCGTGGAGCGGCTCGCGGGGCGGGCGCTGCTGCCGGGGCTGGTCAACGGCCACTCGCACGCGTTCCAGCGGCTCATCCGCGGGCGCACCGAATACGTGGCGTCGGCCGGCGGGCAGGACGACTTCTGGTCCTGGCGCGAGGCGATGTACCGCGCCGCGGAGGCGCTCACGCCGGAGGAGATCCACGTCGCCTCCCGGCAGGTGTTCCTGGAGATGGTGCTCGCGGGCATCACCACCGTGGGCGAGTTCCACTACCTGCACCACCAGGCGGACGGGACGCCCTACGCGGACCGCAACGCGCTGGCGCACGCGGTCATCCGCGCGGCCACGGACGTGGGGCTGCGCATCTGCCTGCTGCGGGTGGGCTACGCGCGCGCGGGCTTCAACGTGCCCGCCAACCCGCGTCAGCGCCGCTTCATCGACGCGGACGTGGACGCGTTCCTGTCCACCACGGAGGCGCTGTCCCACGCGGTGCGCGGTGACGCGCGGGTGAGCGTGGGGCTGGCGCCGCACAGCGTGCGCGCGGTGTCGAAGGACTGGCTGACGCAGGTGGCCCGCACGGCGCCCGCGAGCATGCCCATCCACATGCACGTGGCGGAGCAGCCGAAGGAGATTGAAGCGTGCCTCGCGGAGCACGGCCGCCGTCCGGTGGAGCTGGTGGCGGACGTGGGCCTCCTGGGGCCGCGCTTCACGGCCGTGCACGGCGTGCACCTGACGGACGCCGAGGTGACGCTGCTGGGCCGCGCGGAGGCCACGGTGTGCGCGTGCCCGTCCACGGAGCGCAACCTGGGCGACGGCATCGTGCCGGCGGACGCGCTGGTGAAGGCCGGGGCGCGCGTGAGCTTCGGCTCGGACAGCCAGACGGTGGTGGACCTGCTGGACGAGGCGCGGCAACTGGAGCAGCACCTGCGGCTGGTGCGGCTGCGCCGGGCGGTGCTGGACCCGGGCAAGGGGACGCTGGACGGGCTGGCGGCACGGCTCTTCGACATGGCCACGGTGCAGGGCGCGCGGAGCCTGGGGATGGGCACGGGCACGCTGTCACCTGGGTCGCCCGCGGACTTCTTCACGGTGGACGTGCAGCACCCGTCGCTGGTGGGCGCGGGGCCCGCGTCGCTGCTGCCGGGCATCGTCTTCGGGGCGGCGGGAGGCGCGGTGCGCGAGGTGGCGGTGGCGGGCCGGCTCCTGGTCCGGGACGGCCGGCATCCGCTGACGGAGGAGAGCGGCCGGGCCTTCCAGCAGCTCGCGCGGCGCCTCTACCCGTAAGGGTGGAGACGGGGTTCGATATGGCGGGCGGGCCAGGGCCGTTGATGCTCCGCGATGTGCGATTTTCGCGGGAGGACGTGGATGCGTTCAGGACTCTGGCTGTCGCTGATGATGCTGGTGGGGTTGGCCGTGGGGGGCTGCGCCGGGCGGCAGGACCTGGAGACACCGGACTACGAGGCCATCTACGACCTGCCGCTGGAGGAGATGTGGCCTTCGGTCAGGGAGTACTTCACGGACGCGAACCTGCCCTACCGTGAGGACCGCGGCAGCCTGGTGCTGGAGACCGAGTGGAAGCAGGAGTTCGGCGGCTCGAAGATCGCCGGCTACTGGCACCGCTACATGGTCATCGGCAAGCGCGAGACGCCGACCAGGAGCAAGCTGTGGATCATCCGCATCACCAAGTCCGTGAACAAGGCGCTGGCGGCGCCCGGCCGGCAGCTGGACTGGGGCACGAATCGGGGACTCGGAGGGGACCCCTCGCAGCGGGATCAATTCTCGCTCGGGAACGGTGACTACTCCATCTCCGTCGAGGACGAGGGGGACCGGCTGGCCTTCCCGGTGGGGGAGAACGCCTTCTACGTGGACTCCGGGCAGGGCACACGTGACCTGACGATGGAGTGGCGCGTGTTCCGGGGCATCATGCCCAAGCTGGCGAAGAAGCAGCAGCAGGTGAGCGCGGCGCAGCAGGTGGCGAAGGCGCCGGGCGCGAAGGACGCCCCCACCTTCACCGAGTGCGGCCAGTCCATCCTCGGTTTGAAGAAGCAGGCGAAGGCGGGCGGGGTGGTGCTGCTCGGGGAGCTGCACGGTACGCAGGAGGTGCCGCGCTTCATCGCGCAGTCCGTGTGCCAGCTCGTCACGTCCGGAGTGCCGGTGACGGTGGGCCTGGAGCTGCCGGTGGAGAACGAGGAGCGCATCACCACGTTCCTCCAGAGCCAGGGCGGTGAAGTGGACTGGCTCAAGCTGATGGAGGCGCCCTTCTGGCGCAGCCCGTACCCGGATGGCCGTGGCAGCGAAGCGGTGGCCAACATGCTGGAGCAGCTGCGCCAGCTGCGAGCCCAGGGTCTGGACGTGGCGGTGTTCGTCTACGACCACCCGAAGCTCTCCGGGCAGCCGCGCGAGGACGCGCTGACGCAGACGGTGCTGGCGCAGGTGAAGGCAACACCCCAGCGCTTCCATCTGGTGGTGAGCGGCAACGTCCACTCGCGTACCGCGAAGGGGCTTCCGTGGGACAAGCAGTACCGGCCCATGGGCTACCAGCTGAAGGACCAGCTCGATGATGTCACCGCGTTGGACATGGCCTACGACAGCGGCACGGCGTGGATCTGCGCGGCGGATGCGCAGGGACGCAAGCTGGACTGCGGCGTGAAGGAAGCGAAGGGGAAGGACAACGGCGACCGCTTCTTCGTGCACGCCTGGGGCTCGGCGAACAAGGAGGGCTACCACGGGGTCTTCTACGTGGGCCACGTGAGCGCGTCCGAGCCCGCCGTCCTCAAGGGGCTGGGGAACCCGGACGCGGCGCCCGCGCCGGAGTCCGCGCCGGGCCTGTAACGAGCGCGGGCGATATGCCCCCGGCGTGCGCGGCGTTGTTCATCACATCGCGGAACGTGATGGAGGCGGTGCGAATGCGCTCGATGTTGAGGATGGGATGGCTGGCGTTGCTCCTGGCGGTGGGGTGTGCCGGGCGGCAGGAGCTGGAGACGCCGGACTACGAGGCCGTCTACGACGTGCCGCTGGAGGAGATGTGGCCGTCGGTCCGGCAGTACTTCACGGACGCGCGCCTGCCCTACCGCGAGGACCGGGGCAGCCTGGTGCTGGAGACCGAGTGGAAGCAGGAGTTCGGCGGCTCGAAGATCGCCGGCTACTGGCACCGCTACATGGTCATGGGCAAGCGCGAGACGCCCACGAAGAGCAAGCTGTGGATCATCCGCATCACCAAGTCGGCGAACAAGGCGCTCTCCCGGCCGGGCAAGGAATTGGATTGGGGAAGCATCCGGCCCGTCGGCGAGGACGGGATTGCCCTGAGCCCGGAAGACGACGGGGACCGGCTGTCCTTTCCGGTAGGGGAGAACGCGTTCTACATGGAGTCGGGGCAGGGCACGCGTGACCTGACCATGGAGTGGCGGGTGTTCCGGGGCATCATGCCCAAGCTCGCCAAGAAGCAGCCGGTGAAGGGGGAGCAGCAGGTGGCGAAGGACACCCCGGCGTTCACCGAATGCGGCCAGTCCATCCTGGGCCTGAAGAAGCAGGCGAAGGCGGGTGGGGTGATGCTGCTGGGAGAGCTGCACGGCACGCAGGAGGTGCCGCGCTTCATCGCGCAGTCCGTGTGTCAGCTCGTCACGTCGGGCATGCCGGTGACGGTGGGCCTGGAGCTGCCGGTGGAGAACGAGGAGCGCATCACGGCGTTCCTCCAGAGCCAGGGCGGAGAGGTGGACTGGCTCAAGCTGATGGAAGCCCCTTTCTGGCGCAGCCCGTACCCGGATGGCCGTGGCAGTGAAGCGGTGGCCAACATGCTGGAGCAACTGCGCCAGCTGCGAGCCCAGGGCCTGGACGTGGCGGTGTTCGTCTACGACCACCCGAAGCTCTCCGGGCAGCCGCGCGAGGACGCGCTGACGCAGACGGTGCTGGCGCAGGTGAAGGCGAAACCGCAGCGCTTCCATCTGGTGGTGAGCGGCAACATCCACTCACGCACCGCGAAGGGCCTCCCGTGGGACAAGCAGTACCGGCCCATGGGCTACCAGCTGAAGGATCAGCTCGACGACGTCACGGCGTTGGACATGGCCTACGACAGCGGCACGGCGTGGATCTGCGCGGCGAACAAGCAAGGCAGCAAGCTGGACTGCGGTGTGAAGGAAGCGAAAGGCAAGGACAACGGCGACCGCTTCTTCATGCACGCCTGGAGCTCGGCGAACAAGGAGGGCTACCACGGGGTCTTCTACGTGGGCCACGTGAGCGCGTCCGAACCCGCCATCCTCAAGGGCCTGGGGAACCCGGACGCGGAGCCCGCGCCGGAGTCCGCGTCCGGCCTGTAACGAGCAGGGTGGCCTCCGCGCGACGCTGAAGCCACGGGCCCACTGGCGTCGCGGCGCGGGCGGTGGCATGGAGGTGGCCTGACTGGAGGCCGTCCCATGAGCGACACGCTGCCCGCGCTGCGGGCCACCCTGGCGGAACTGGTGGCGCTGGACACCACGTCCTCGCGCCCCAACGCGCCCCTCATCGACTACGCCCAGGCGCGGCTGGAGGCCGCGGGCTTCACCGCCGAGCGCCAGCACTACACCGACGACGCGGGCGTGGCGAAGGTGAACCTGGTCGCGCGCAAGGGCGACGCCGACCGCGCCGCGCTGGCCCTGGTGGGCCACTCCGACTGCGTGCCCTATGACGCCGCCTGGACGGACGCGCTGCGCCTCACCGAACGCGACGGCAAGCTGTACGGCCGCGGCGCCTGCGACACCAAGGGCTTCATCGCCTGCGCGCTGCACACCGCCACGCGCAAGGACCTGCCGAAGCTGGACGCGCCCCTCCTCATCATCCTCACCGCGGACGAAGAGGTGGGGCTCGTGGGCGCGAAGAAGCTGGTGGCCGCGGGCCTGGGCCGCGCGAAGCACGCCATCGTCGGCGAGCCCACGCGCCTCATCCCCGTGCGCGCCAACAAGGGCTACTGCCTGGCGGAGGTGGAGGCGCTGGGCAAGGAAGGGCACAGCGCGTACCCGGAGCTGGGCGCGTCCGCCATCTTCCGCGCCGGCCGCTTCCTGCAGAAACTGGAGACGCTGGCGAACACCGTCCTGCGCGAGGACCGCGACGAGGGCTTCCAGCCGCCCTTCACCACGGTGAACGTGGGCCTCATCCAGGGCGGCAAGGCGAAGAACGTCCTGCCCGGCTCCTGCCGCTTCACCGTGGAGTGGCGTCCCATCCCCGGTCAGGCCGCCGAGCGCGTCCCGGAGATGATGGAGCACATCCGCCAGGAGCTCACGCGCGACGAGCCCGCCTACGAGGCGCGCATCAAGGTGCTGCGCATGGACCGGGGCGTCCACACGCGCGGCGACGCGGACGTGGTGCGCTTCCTGGAAGAGGTGAGCGGCAATGCGTCCGAAACGGTGTCCTTCGGCACGGAGGCCCCCCAGCTCACGGAGCTGGGCGCTGAGGCCGTGGTGTTTGGCCCCGGCGACATCCGCGTCGCGCACCAGACGGGGGAGTTCGTCCCCATGGAGGACCTGGTGCGCTGCGAGGCCGCGCTCACGCAGGCGGTGGCCCGCTTCTGCGCGGGCCGCTGAAGGCCCGGCGCCTCAGGGCTTCTTCGGCACGATGGCGTCGACGATCTCGACGTTGCGGAAGCCCTCGCACGCCTCCTTGAGGCCGAGCACGTACTTCAGCGAGCGCAGCTCCATCGTCAGCTTGTGCCACAGCTTGCGCGGCAGGCTGGGGCGCGGCGCGGGCACGCTCGCCACCAGCGCGCTCAGGTCGATGTAGTGCGTCGCCGTGCGGCCCATGCCCTCGAAGTCGTGCTCCAGCTCCTGGCTGAGCTGGCGCAGCTCCGGGTCCAGCCGCTGGTGCACCGCGTCCGTCATCAGGACGTACTCGGACAGGGGCACGTCGTTCTTCAGCATCCGGTGCAGGAGGATGACGTCCACTCCCGCCAGCTCCGTGAGGTGCTTCACCTTCTGGAAGGCCACCTCCCCGGCATGGGCCACGAACTTGAGCGTCAGGGCGCCCACCTGCGTGCACCCGTCACACTTGCACATGCGGTCCAGGGCCAGCTCCTCCTTGCGGGCCAGGAAGGCCCGGCGGATGGCCGCGACCTGCTTCGCCACCGGTGAGACGTCGTCGCCCACGGCGTAGAAGAAGGCCGCGTCGCCTTCGAGCTTCGCCAGCTTGAACCGGCCGGACGCGTCGATGACGGCCTCCAGCAGCTGCGCCACCGTGTCCTGCGCGTGCGCGAGACCGAAGCGGTGCTGCCGCATGAAGCGGGTGTAGCCGCCGATGTCCGCGATGAGCAACAGCGCCTTCTCAATCGCCATTCGGCGGCCAGCCTAGCTTAAGTCCCTCCGCGTGCGTCAGTGCCGGGGCAGCGCGCAGGTGCCCACGTCGCGCAGCAGCTTGTGCGCCTCCGCCAGCAGCGCGTGCCCCTTCACCTCCGCGGGCACGCGCGCGATGAGCTTCATGTCCGGCGTCAGCCGGTAGAAGCCCTTGGAGCGCTGCACCAGCCCCGCCACCTTCGCGCCGTCCAGCAGCGCGTCGCCGCCCAGCGCCAGGGACAGCCGGCCGGGGCCCGCCTCCAGCGCGCGCAGCCGCAGCTCGCGCATGTCGATCTTCAGGAGCGTCACCTCGGAGAGGGCGTCCACCTCGTCGGGCGCCTCGCCGTAGCGGTCCACCAGCTCCGCGCGCAGGTCCGTCACCTCGTCCGGGTGGCTGGCCTGGCTGAAGCGCTTGTAGAACACCAGCCGCTGGTGCACGTCCGCCACGTAGTCGTCGGGGATGAGCGCCGGCATGGGCAGGTTGATGTCCGGCTCCACGTGCACCTTGGGCGGCATGCCCTGGAGCTCCGCGACGGCCTCCTCCATCAGCTGCGCGTACAGGTCGAAGCCGATCTCCGCGATGGCGCCGGACTGCTTCTCGCCCAGCAGGTTGCCCGCGCCTCGGATTTCGAGGTCGTGGCTGGCGATGGAGAAGCCCGCGCCCAGCTCCGTGAAGTTCTGGAGCACCTCCAGGCGCCGCTGCGCGTCCTTCGTCACCGGGCGGCGGGTGGGCACCAGCAGGTACGCGTACGCGCGCTCCTTGCTGCGGCCCACGCGTCCGCGCAGCTGGTAGAGCTGCGCCAGGCCGAACTGGTCCGCGCGGTTGACGATCATCGTGTTGGCGCTGGAGATGTCGATGCCGCTCTCGATGATGCTCGTGCACAGGAGCACCTGGAACTTGTGCTCCGTGAACTGGAGCATCACCTTCTCCAGCTGCCCCTCGCCCATCTGGCCGTGCGCCACGCCGATGGAGACGTTGGGCAGGAGCTTCTTCAGCTCCTGCTCCATGGAGGGCAGGGACTCCACGCGGTTGTGCACGAAGAAGACCTGGCCGCCGCGGGCGATTTCACGCTCGACGGCCTCCTTGATGGCGGCCTCGTCGTACTTCATCACGAAGGTGCGGATGGCCCGGCGGTCCTGCGGAGGCGTGGCGATGATGCTCATGTCGCGCACGCCGGACATGCTCATGTGCAGCGTGCGGGGGATGGGCGTCGCCGTCAGCGTCAGCACGTCCACCTGCGTGCGCAGCCGCTTGAGCGCCTCCTTCTGCTTCACGCCGAAGCGCTGCTCCTCGTCCACCACCAGGAGCCCCAGGTCCTTGAAGGACACGTCACCCGCCAGCAGCTTGTGCGTGCCGATGACGATGTCGACCTTGCCCTCCTTGGCGCGGCGGAGGATGTCGCGGATCTCCGGCGGCTTGCGGATGCCGGAGATGACCTCCACCGTGACGGGGTAGTCCTTGAAGCGCTTCTTGAAGGAATGGAAGTGCTGCTGCGCCAGCACCGTGGTGGGCACCAGCACCGCCACCTGCTTGCGGTCCAGCGTGGCCTTGAAGGCGGCGCGCATGGCCACCTCCGTCTTGCCGTAGCCCACGTCGCCGCAGACGAGCCGGTCCATCGGCTGCGCCTTCTGCATGTCCGCGAGCACGTCCTCGATGGCCTTCGCCTGGTCTGGCGTCTCCTCGAACTCGAAGTCCGCCTCGAACTGGGCGTAGTAGCGGTCCGGCGGCGCGAACGCGTAGCCGGGGTGCGCCTTGCGCGCGGCGGCCATCTGCAGCAGCTCCGCCGCCATCTTGAGCAGCTGCTCCTTGACGCGCTTCTTCGTCTTCTCCCAGCTCGTCGTGCCCAGCTTGTCCAGCTGGACCTTCTCCGGGTCGCCGCCGGTGAACTTCTGGATGAGCCGCATGCGGCCCACCGGCAGGTAGATCTTGTCCCGCCCCGCGTACTCCAGGACGAGGAAATCCCCCGGCACGCCCTGCACCTCCATCTTCGTCAGGCCCGCGTAGCGCCCGATGCCGAAGTCGGTGTGGACGATGAGGTCGCCTTCCTTCAGGTCCTTGAAGCCCGCGGCGAACGCGTCCAGCTTCTTGCTGCGCTTGACGCGGCGGCGCGAGCGGACGCCGAAGATCTCCTCGTCCGCGAGCACCGCCAGCCGGCCCTCGGGGTCGGTGAAGCCGTGGCTCACCTCGCCGGTGAACAGGTGCGCCCACACCGCCGGCTCGTAGAGCTTCGCCGGGTCCTGCAGCGCCTCCGTGTGCACCTTCACCATCACGGACCGGTCCAGCAGCAGCCGCTTGAGCCGGTCCGCCTGGCTCAGCGTGCCGCACGCCACCGCGCACGCCACGCCCGTGTCGCGCCAGCGCTGGAGCCGTTCCACCAGCGGGGTGAGCGCGCCCTCCTCGCCGTGGTGCGCGAGGATGGCCTCGCGCAGGTCCTGCGTCGTGCCGAAGGTGAAGGCCACGGGCGCTTCGGACTGCGAGAGCGACAGGCCTCCGCCCTCCACCACGCGCAGGGCCTTGAGGCCTGCCGCCACGCCCTCACGCGTGAGGAAGTGGTGCTCCGGCGGATAGGTGAGGTCCTGGCGCGCGTCCGCCTCCTCCACGCCCTTGGCCAGCTCCGCCCACAGCTCCTCCAGCGCGCGGTCCAGCCCCACCGGGTCGTCCAGGTAGACGACGGGCTCCGGCGCCCACGCGCGCAGGTAGTCGAACACCGTGGCCAGGCCGCCCTCGAAGAACCCGGGCAGCAGCCCCTCCAGGCCGAAGCCGGGCAGTCCTTCCCTCAGCGCATCCAGCCGCTCACGCAGCTTGATGGTGGGCAGGTTGATGCGGTCCGCCACCGCGCGGGCGGCGGCCTCGGCGCGCGGGCGGGTGTCGTCGGTGAGCAGCAGCTCGCGCGCGGGCACCAGGTCCACGGTCTTGAGCGCGTCCACGGTGCGCTGCGACTCCGGGTCGAAGACGCGGATGGACTCGATGGTGTCCCCGAAGAACTCCAGGCGCACCGGCCGCTCGTACAGCGGGCTGAAGACGTCCAGCAGGCCGCCGCGCACGCTGAAGGTGCCCTTGTCCTCCACCAGCGGGCTGTTCTGGTAGCCCATCAGCGCAAGCTTCCGCGCCAGCGAGTCGCGGTCGAAGTCCTGGCCCACCTCCACGCGCTGGGCCAGCCCCTCCATCACCGCCAGCGGCAGCACGCGGCGGTGCAGCGCGCGCAGGGACAGCACCAGCGCGGGGAACGGCGTGCCGCGCGCCAGGTGGAACAGCGCGCCCAGCCGCTCCGTGATGGGGCCGGCCTCCGGCGACAGCTCGTCGTAGGGGAGCACCTCGTCCGCGGGCAGGCGCAGCACGCGGGGCTCCAGCAGGCTGCCGGTGCCGCCCAGGAAGAAGGCCAGGTCGTGCGCGAGCGCATCCGCCGCCTCTTCATCCGCGGCCACGCACACCAGGGGCGCGCGCAGCTCGCGGTGCAGGCGGGCGAGCAGGTGGCCGCGCGCCGCGCCCTTCACCCCCTGCGTCCGCGCACGGTGCCCCGCGCGCAGGGAGGCCAGGAGCCGGGCGAAGGCGTCACCGGAGGGAGGGGGAGCGCCGCCGGGCCAGGACGTGCCGTCGGACTTCGGAGGAAGGGAGGTATCCATTCGGGGGCCCGTGTGGGGGCCCTCGGCTAATTAGGGTGCGCCCTGTCCCAAATCAACGCTGGATGCGGACCCCTGTCGTGTCCATGGAGCCCGAGGCACGGCCGCCAGGCAGGGAGGCTCACACGCGCCCGGGACACGGGAAGGTCCCCGGGCGCGCGGAAGGCCTGGGTTACTTCGCGCACGCATCCGCCAGCCGGATGTCCTTCCGGCTGGTGTCGGTGGTGGTGGCGGCCAGCGAGTCGCAGTCCATCACGCTGGACAGGCCCGTCAGCGGCTCCACCATCAGCACGCTCTTGGCGCGGTTGGAGGTGAAGCGGAACTGGATGGACCAGTCCTTCGGGGCCGCGGCGGCGACCTTGCCGGGCTGGCCAAGCTCCCCCCTCAAGCAGTTCATCTGGAGCACCGGCCGGCCCGTGCCCGGCAGGAAGCACAGGCTGTTCATGTTCGCGGCGTTCATGGTGGGCGGGATGACGATGTCCGGCCCCTTGTCGCTGCAGCACGAGGGCACGTCGCGGCAGGTCTTGTTCACGCAGGCGATGCTGGGACACTGGTCCAGCGTCCACAGGTCCGGGTTGCCCAGATCGTCGCCGCACTTCAGCTGCTCCCAGCGGGCCACGGTGTGCTTCTTGCCGTCCGGCTGGTCGACGTTGGCCTCCACCACGAACCGCACCGGCTGGTTGGTGCTGATGGCCAGCTGGCGCGCGCGCAGCGCGGAGGACCACAGCTCCCGGGTGGCGGCATTCTCCCGCTGCCCGCCGATACGGCCCTGCACTCCCGCCACGGCCAGGCCAATCAGCACGGCCACGATGGCCACGGCCGTCATCAGCTCCAGCAAGGTCATGCCCCGAGTGCGCTTCACTTGCTGGCCTCCTCCTTCAGCTTCAGCCGGACCAGCCCGACCGAGGCGAAGTTGCGCGGCTCCACCATGAAGGTGAAGCGCCGGCGCTTGTAGCCGTCCCGTGCATAGCCCTCTTCGTCAGTGCCCGTGAGGACCGCGTCCTGGTTGACGCGACGGGTGCGGATGACCAGGGACACCTCCAGCAGGCGGACCCGCTGGCGCAGCTGCCGGATCAGCTCCTCGTCCGTGGCAGGCTTGGGGATGTCCGTGCCGTCCAGCGCCTTGCCCAGGAAGCAGGCCTTCGAGTCGAAGAGGGCCCGCGTGCACTGGGAGATGGGCGGGTGCTGCACGCCCACGTTGTAGCTGTTGTCGCCGGGGTACCAATCCAACGAGGTCTTCAACGTGTCGAAGTCCATGACCCCCTCGCGCACGGTCATCTGCTCCACGTCACGGCTGAGCACGGCCCAGGTGGTCATCCCCGGCGACTGGTACTCCAGCGTGGGGATGTTGCCCTTCCAGTTCACCCGGTAGGCCGCGCCGTCCAGGCGCAGCGCCAGCCAGTTCTCCGGATCCTTTGCGGTCGTGTCGGGCTTCCACGTGTCGGCGTTGAGGCAGTAGGTGCTCGTGAAGGGGTTCTTGAGGGTGAGCTTGGCACCGGCGGTGTCCACGCTGTCGAGCGTCCCCGGGCAGGCCAGCTTGTTGCCCCCACTGACGAACACCACCGGCACGGAGCCGCCCGTGGCGAGGGCCGCGGAAGGGGACACCGTCGTGCAGAAGGTCTTCCCCAGCGCGTCGGTGGTGTCGCGCATCGTGGTGCCCCCGCAGGTGCGCAGGGTGAGCATGTCCCGCGTGCTGCCCCAGTAGACCTGGATGGCGTCCGACTTCAGGTCCTCCGTGGGGGCCGGCACGAAGTCCGGGTCCGGGGTCAGCGTGGTCCCGACCGCCGTCTTCAGGTCCGGCTTGCTCCAGACCATGAGGGCCGAGCTCAGGTTCGTGTCCGAGAAGGAGATGGGCGTGTTGCCCATGCCCGCCCCGGCACGGCTCAGGTCCGAGGTGAGCTGCTCCTTCACCGCCCGGCCCGTGATCTGCGCGACCATGGTCTGTTCCTCGAAGAGGGCACGCTTCTGCATCTGCGTGCCCACCACGAGTCCGGTGGTCAATACGATGACCCCCAGCGCGCTGGCGATCATCACCTCGAGGAGCGTGAAGCCCCGGTCGTTCACGGAGGTCGGTTTCATGGTGCCAATCGGGTCTGGAGGACCACGGCCTGCCGGCCCGCGCGAACGCTCGGCTCCGTCCAGCTCACGGTCACGCGCACGTTCAACAGGGTGCCTTTCGAGACGCCCGCCAGCACGCGGCTGATGGACGGCTCACCCCACTTGCCGCCTTCCGCGGTGCCCGGCTTCGCGGAGTTGTCTACGTCCACGTCCACGGTGTAGGCGCGGGCCACGAGACCGGCCGCCGTGGGGGCGGTGGTCCTCAGGACTCCCTCCGACGTCTGGTAGACGGTGAAGGAGTAGTTATCCAGGTTGCTGCAGTCCTTCGTCCCCTCGCACCCGCGCGCGAGGATGGACTCCAGCTCACGCTCCGCGATGACCTGCGCCTGGTTGGCCGTCAGGGTCCGGCGGTTGGTGCGGGTGGTCTGGCTGACCACGGTCATCGCGGCCGCCACGCCCAGCATCATGACGGCCATGGTGGCCATGACTTCCAGCAGGGTGACACCCCGTGCCGCGCGCGACTTCATTGCGGCAGCCTCCCGTCCGGCATGGATTCCCACAGCATGATCTGCGAGCGGGGGATGCTGCTCAGGCCCGACTTGTTGTTCCACTTCTTGCCGCCCATGATCTTCATCTTGCCCGTGGCGGTGAGCACGAAGAGGTGCTCGTCGTGGACCACCGGCGGCGAGATGGCGTGCCCGTCCAGCGCCGACTTCTTGATGGCGCCCGTGAGCTGATTGGCCGTGTAGGCGCTGCCGTTGCGCTTGTCGCTCAGGTTGCAGATGTCCGCGGCCGCGCCCACCGCGGTCGCCGCGTAGACGTTCTCCGCGCTGACGGTCACGCCGCCCCACAGCTTCTCGCCCGGCTCCAGCTTCTGCACCCACATCGGGTCGAAGGACTTGCAGGCCTTCTCGCTCTTGGGGTCCGTGTCCTCGAAGCCGAGCAGGAAGTACTGGAACTTGGGGTTCTTCGGATCCACTTCCTTGGGGCCATCCGTGTACTGATCCGGGTTGTCACCCGTGCCGAAGAAGAAGCGCACCGAGGGACCCTTGTCCGTGCTGATGAGCTTCACGGCCATGTTCGAGTAGAGCTGCTGGTAGTCCAGGTCCTTGTCGGCGACCTGGCCCTTCAGCGCCACCGAGGCCTTGGCCACCATGCACTTGTCCACCTTGTTGCCCAGCTTGTTGCCCTTGGTCACCTTCTTGAGGTTGACGCGCCAGATGCTTCCGTTCGTGGTGGGCACGTACATGACGTCGTAGGTGCCGTCCTGGTCCAGGTCCAGCAGCGCCGTCTCCGCCGCGATGCCGACGCCCTCCTCGAAGGTGATGACGCCCGCGAGCTTGCCGGCGGCCGTCGAGTCGAAGTCGAGCGGCCGGCCCGTCTTCATGTCGAGCAGGAACACCGCGCCCGCCCGCTTGTTCGCCGGCTCGTAGTCGGTTCCCACCACCGCCACCCAGCGCTTGTTCTTGTCGTCCGGGCCCCAGGCGATGCGGGCCACGGAAGGCGCGTGGCGCGAGCCGGTGTTGTCCGGCGGCTTGACGCTGGAGTCCTTGGCGAACTCGGTCGCGACGGTCGAGTCCGCGAGGCTGAACTCCCACATGGGCAGCGGGTACTCGTTCTCGAGCTCCGGATGCGTGATGTCGAGCGAGAACACCACCGGGCTGCTCTTGCCCGACGCGGACACGAGCACCGTCTTCGCTCCCGTATTGCGCGACTTGGTCGCGGCAGGGGTCCACTTGAACTCGATGCCGGAGTCGTTCCAATCCGCCTTGGTGCCCAGGTCCACGTTGGCGATGGTGGGCGAGGCATCAATCTGGGGCTTGGGCAGGGTGGTGGAGCCGCGGAAGCGCACGTACTGGTTGCGGTACTGGCTGATCATCATGCTCGGCATGTAGGAGAAGAGCTCCTTGCCGGTGCCGTACTCACGGTCCGCGGGGCTGGTCGCGCTGCCACAGGCCTTGGGCTCGAAGTAGCCGCGCTGCTGGTCGTACCCGAGGCAGCCGTCGCGCAGGGCATTGCGGAAGTCACCCGTGTCGAAGGCATGGAGGGCGCCCGTCATCGTTCCCACGTAGGCCACGGTGTCGCGCTTCTCCATCGGCTTCATGAAGTTGTCGCGGTAGAGGTCCCGCTCGGTCGGCTTCGCGTTCTGGTAGAAGTGGTCCTGGTACGGCGGCACCGCCACCGCCACGGTGGACAGGTTGATGCCACCCATGGCCCAGGGCCGGCGCTGGTTGTTGCTACCGGTGGCCAGGCGGTTCTCGTACCCGTACAGCCAGTCCACCAGGAAGTCGCGGTCGTTCTCCGGGCCCGGGATGTTCTTCTCGGGGAAGTCATTCTTGTCGATGGTGGGCGTGCCGCAGCGGCCGTCGTGGTTCAGGTCGTACCGGAAGCGGCCGTCGATCTCGCTGTAGTCGTTGCAGAGGCTGTCGGGGAACAGCGCCAGCGCCGCCTGCTTGACGTCCACGCGGTTGCCCGAGGCGTCCGTCGTGTAGAGCTTGCGGTCCTTCAGCTCCCCGCTGGTGAGCGACAGCGCCATCACGCGACCGGCCTCCCACTGCTCCTTCGCGTCCGTCTTCGAGGGGTCTTCCGGGAAGTAGAGCGACTGCAGGTACAGACGGCCGCGGATGCCGTAGTCCTTGGTGCCGTCATAGGCGCGGATGCCCGGCCCGGGCATGCTGCCCTTGGTGGAGCTCCAGCCCGTGCCCCAGGCCTGGCCCGGCGTCTCGTTCACACCCCAGATGGCGACGTTGCCCAGCGTGCTGGGGCTGGAGCGCGCGTAGGCGCCCGAGCGCACGGCCTGATAGCCGATGTCCACGTCGTCGATGATGGGAACGCACCGCTCGTTGGGGCTGCTGATGTCCACCTTCCAGCACAGCTGCGAACCGGTGACGCCCATGGCCAGCAGGTCGAGCTCCACCTCCTGCGTGGGCGGGGTCGTGGTGGGGAAGACCACGGGGATCCACGAC
>NZ_RAVW01000175.1 GCF_003611585.1 Corallococcus exercitus
GGGCGCGGCGGGCGCTTCGGATTCGGCGGAGCCATGCGGCGATTCTCCCTATCCGACGCTTCCAACGCCAAGTGCTGGCCTGTGTGGGACCCGGGATCCTAGAGTGTGTATCGCGTTGCGCAAGTGCCGCGCCCGCCCTGTTCCCAAAGGAGGACCCTCCACCGTGGCCCCCTCATCCATCCGGCTCTTCAACACGATGTCCATGCAGAAGGAGCCGCTGGAGCCGCTCGTGCCCGGCGAAGTGAAGGTCTACGTCTGTGGGCCTACGGTCTACAGCTACATCCATATCGGGAACGCACGCACCTTCACGTCGTTCGACGTGGTGGTCCGCTACCTGCGCTACCGGGGCTTCAAGGTGACGTACGTGCGCAACTTCACGGACGTCGACGACAAGATCATCAAGGCCGCGCACGAGACGGGCGAAGAGCCCGTGGCGCTGGCCTCGCGCTTCGTGGAGGCCTTCCGCGAGGACGTCCACGCGCTGCACCTGCGCGAGCCGGACGTGTCCCCGCGCGTGAGCGAGACCATCCCGGAGATCGTCGCCATCATCCAGACGCTCGTGGACAAGGGCTACGCCTACGAGGCGAAGGGCGACGTGTACTTCGAGGTCGACAAGGACGAGGACTACGCGAAGCTGTCCAAGCGCAACCTGGACGACCTGTGCCAGGGCGAGCGCGTGCAACCCGGCGAGCTCAAGCGCCAGCCCCTGGACTTCGCGCTGTGGAAGGCGGCGAAGCCCGGTGAGCCGTCGTGGGACAGCCCCTGGGGCAAGGGCCGGCCGGGCTGGCACATCGAGTGCTCCGCGATGAGCGAGAAGTTCCTGGGCCGCACGTTCGACATCCACGGCGGGGCGTTGGATCTCATCTTCCCCCACCACGAGAACGAGATCGCCCAGAGCGAGTCCGCCACCGGCCAGACGATGGCGAAGTACTGGATGCACTGCGGCTTCCTGGACCTGGAAGGCGCGAAGATGTCCAAGTCACTGGGCAACGTGGTGCGCCTGCGCGACGCGCTCGCCAAGGTGGACGCGGAGGCCCTGCGCTTCTTCTTCCTCTCCACGCACTACCGCCACCCGCTCACCTTCGCTGAGAAGTCGCTCCAGGACGCCGAAGGGCGCATGGAGTACTTCTACGAAACGCTGCGCAAGGTGGACGAGCGCGTGGCGGGCAAGGACTTCGGCAAGGGCCCCCTGCACGGCGACCCCGCGCGCTTCCTCACGGAGTTCGAGTCCGCCATGGACGACGACTTCAACACCGCGGGCGCGCTGGGCGCGCTGTCAGGCCAGTTCGGCCTGATGAACGAGCTCACCGACAAGCCGCCCGTGAAGGACAAGCCGCTGGTGGGCCGCACGCTCCAGGCCCTGCGCGAGCAGGTGCGGGAGATGTCCCGCGTCCTGGGCGTCTTCGAGGACGACCCGGGCGCATGGCTCCTGCGCCGCCGGGACCGGGCGGTGCGCGAGCGCGGCATCGACGTGGCGGAGGTGGAGCGGCTGCTCGCCGAGCGGACCGCCGCGCGCGCCGCGAAGGACTTCGCGAAGGCGGACGAGGTGCGCGGGGCCCTCAAGGCCCTGGGCGTGGACATCATGGACACGCCTGCTGGCACCTCCTGGAAGGTGGCGGCGCCCACCGCCTGAAAACCCGCTGGGGGGCCCCCGTGCGGCCATGCTACGCACGGGGGCCATGAGGCTCCTCCCCGCGCTGTTCGTTTCGCTGTGCTCGGCGTCCGTCCTCGCGGCGGGCGCGCCCACCGTCACGCCGCAGGAGAAGACGGCCGAACAGGCCATCACCGCGGACCTCCTGCGCGCGCACGTGCGCTTCCTGGCGAGCGACCTTCTGGAGGGCCGCGGCCCCGGCACGCGCGGTGACGCGCTGGCGCAGGAGTACATCGCCACGCAGTTCGAGGGCCTGGGCCTCAAGCCCGGCGCGGAGGGCGGGAGTTATCTCCAGCGCTTCGACCTCATGGGCATCAACAGCCACCCCGGCACCATGACCTTCCAGGCGAAGGCGGGCCGCGTGGAGCTCCAGCCGCGCGAGGACTTCATCGCCGTGTCCGGCGTGCAGGCCCCGGAGGCGAAGCTGGACGCGTCCGAGCTGGTGTTCGTGGGCTACGGCATCGTCGCGCCGGAGTACCAGTGGGACGACTTCAAGGGCGCGGACTTGAAGGGCAAGACGCTGGTCATCCTCAACAATGATCCGGAGGACGACCCGCGCCTCTTCGCCGGCAAGGCCCGCCTCTGGTACGGCCGCTGGGATTACAAATACGAGCAGGCGGCGAAGACGGGCGCGGCGGGCGCCATCATCATCCACACCACGCCCAGCGCGGGCTACCCGTGGCAGGTGGTGCGCACGTCGTGGACCGGCGAGCAGTTCGAGCTGCCCGCGGGCGACGCGCCCCGCCTCCAGGTGAAGGCGTGGACCACCGAGGACGCCACGAAGCAGGTGATGAAGCTGGCGGGCCAGGACCTGGAAGCGCTGCGCGCCGCCGCGCAGAAGCGCGACTTCCGCCCGGTGCCGCTGGGCGTGACGCTCTCCCTGAGCCTCACCAACGAGGTGCGCCGCCGGCCCACCGCGAACGTGCTGGGCCTCCTGCCCGGCAGCGACCCCACGCTGGCGAAGGAAGTGGTGCTCTACAGCGCGCACCATGATCACCTGGGCAAGAAGGACGACGGCAAGCCGGGCGAGGACGTCATCTACAACGGCGCGCTGGACAACGCGGCCGGCGTGGCCGCGATGCTGTCCGTGGCCCGGGCCTTCACCGCGCTGCCCACGGCCCCGCGCCGCTCCATCCTCTTCGCCGCGGTGGCCGCGGAGGAGTACGGCCTGCTGGGCTCCGCGTACCTCGCGGCGCATCCTCCGGTGCCCCCGGGCCGCATCGCCGCGAACATCAACGTGGACGGCGGCAACGTGCTGGGGCGCACCCGCGACATCACCGTCATCGGCCTGGGCAAGTCCTCGCTGGACGGCTTTGTCACGGCGATGGCGAAGACGCAGGGGCGCACGGTGAAGGCGGATCAGCTCTCCGATCGCGGCTTCTTCTACCGGTCGGATCAATTCAACTTCGCGCGGCAGGGCATCCCGGCCGCCTATTTCGGCAGCGGCATGGACTTCATCGGCCGGCCGGAGGGGTGGGGCAAGGCGCAGCGCGGCCAGTGGGAGGCGAAGCACTACCACCAGCCCTCCGACGAGGTCCGCCCGGAGTGGGATTTGTCCGGCGCCGTGGAGGACACCCGGCTGTTCTTCCTGGTGGGCGCCCAGGTGGCGAAGGCCCCGGAGATGCCGGCGTGGAACAAGGGGGACGAGTTCGAGGCCGCCCGCCTGAAGTCCCTGGAGGCACTGAAGGCCCCGCCCGCGAAGTAGGGGAGCGCCCCGTCCTTTGCCGGACGGACGTGCACGAAGGTTCAGTACACAGGCAGCGGGGATGTTAGATCTGTCCTCTATGCCGGAGTTCGAACTCGTCAGTGAGCACAAGCCGCAGGGTGACCAGCCAAGGGCCATCGGGGAGTTGACCGAGGGCCTGCTTCGCGGCGACCGCTACCAGACCCTCCTGGGCGTCACCGGCTCAGGCAAGACGTTCACCATGGCGAACCTCATCGCCAACGTGAAACGGCCCGCGCTGGTCATCGCGCACAACAAGACGCTGGCGGCGCAGCTGTACGGCGAGTTCAAGGCGCTCTTCCCGAACAACGCCGTCGAGTACTTCGTCTCGTACTACGACTACTACCAGCCCGAGGCCTACGTCCCGTCGACGGACACCTTCATCGAGAAGGACTCGTCCATCAACGACAACATCGAACGGATGCGCCACTCGGCGACGCACAGCCTGCGCACCCGCAACGACGTCATCATCGTGGCCAGCGTGTCCTGCATCTACGGCCTGGGCGCGGCGCGCAGCTACGTGGACCTGGCCATCCGCGCCACCGTGGGCGAGGACATGGGCCGCGACGGCTTCATGCGCAAGCTGGTGGAGGCCCAGTACGAGCGCAACGACCTGGACTTCCACCGCGGCACCTTCCGCGCTCGCGGCGACACCGTGGAGGTGTTCCCCGCGTACGAAGAGGAGCGCGCCGTGCGCGTCAGCTTCTTCGGCGACGAGGTGGAGCGCATCACCGAGTTCGATCCGCTGCGCGGCCAGACGCTGGGCCAGCTGGAGAAGATCGTCATCTTCCCCGCCAGCCACTACGTCGCCGGCGCGGACGCGCGCCAGAACGCCATGCGCACCATCCGCGAGGAGCTGGCCGAACAGCTCCAGAAGTTCAAGGCGGAGGGCAAGCTGCTGGAGGCGCAGCGGCTGGAGCAGCGCACCATGTTCGACCTGGAGATGATTGAACAGGTCGGCTACTGCAACGGCATCGAGAACTACTCGCGCCACTTCACCGGGCGCGCGCCGGGTGAGGCGGCCCCGTGCCTCATCGACTACTTCCCGCGCGACCTGCTGGTGCTCATCGACGAGAGCCACCAGACGGTGTCCCAGATTGGCGCCATGTATCGCGGCGACCGCGCCCGCAAGGAGACGCTGGTCAACTTCGGCTTCCGCATGCCCAGCGCGCTGGACAACCGGCCGCTGAAGTTCGGCGAGTTCGAGGAGATGGTCCCCCAGGTCGTCTTCGTCTCCGCGACCCCCGCCGAGTACGAGCTCCAGAAGTCCAAGGGCGTGGTGGTGGAGCAGATCATCCGCCCCACCGGCCTCACCGACCCGGAGGTGGAGACGCGCCCCGCGGGCAACCAGGTGGACGACCTCTTGGAAGAGGTCCGCGTGCGCGTGTCGCGCAACGAGCGCGTGCTGGTGACGACGCTCACCAAGCGCATGGCGGAGGACCTCACCGAGTACTACAGCGACGTGGGCGTGAAGGTCCGCTACCTGCACTCGGACATCGACGCCATCCAGCGCATGGCCATCATCCGCGACCTGCGCCGGGGCGAGTTCGACGTGCTCGTGGGCATCAACCTCCTGCGCGAGGGCCTGGACATCCCGGAGGTGTCGCTCGTGGCCATCCTGGACGCGGACAAGGAAGGCTTCCTGCGCAGCCACGTGTCGCTCATCCAGACCATTGGCCGCGCGGCGCGCAACGTGAATGGCCGCGTCATCATGTATTCGGATCAGATGACCGACTCCATGAAGCGCGCCATGGAGGAGACCACCCGCCGCCGCGACATCCAGCGTGCGTACAACCTGGCGCACGGCATCACGCCGCGGTCCGTGAAGAGCAACATCACCGACTTCACGGAGAACATCCCGGACTACGACGCGGGCGCGGGCGCGCTGCCCATGGCGGCGGAAGGGGAGAACGACCTCCTGGAGCCCAAGGAGATCAAACGCCTCATCACGGAGTTCAGCGCCGACATGCTCAAGGCCGCGGACGAGATGCAGTTCGAGAAGGCCGCCGAGTTCCGTGACCGCGTCCAGCTGCTCAAGGACATGGACCTGGGGCTCAAGCCCGCCTCGCGCTCGCTGCTGCGCGCGCCGCCCAAGCCGGCGGATCAGCCCGGCACCACGCCCAAGAAGGGCAGGGGACGCGGGCGTCCGTCGGCGTCGTCGGGTAGCGGTTCCTCGGGGGCGCCCGGCCGTTCGCGGTCGCGCAAGAACTAGGACCCGCCATGGACATCCGGCTGCAGGAGAAGCTGGACGCGCTGCCCACCGAGCCCGGCGTGTACCTGATGAAGGACAAGCGCGGGACCATCATCTACGTGGGCAAGGCCGTGAACCTGCGCAGCCGCGTGCGCAGCTACTTCAACCGCTCCGGCGACACCCGCGTCTTCGTGTCCCTGCTGGACACGATGCTGGGCGACCTGGAGACGGTGCTCGTCCACAACGAGAAGGAGGCCCTCCTTCTTGAGAACGAGCTGATCAAGAAGCACAAGCCGCGCTTCAACGTCCTGCTCAAGGACGACAAGCAGTTCATCTCCCTGCGCCTGGACCGCACCCAGCCGTTCCCCCGGCTGGAGGTGGTGCGCAAGTACGAGAAGGACGGCGCGCGCTACTTCGGCCCGTACTCCAGCGCGGGCGCCATCCGCGAAACGCTGCGCCTCATCAACCGCTTCTTCCGCCTGCGCACCTGCACGGACCACGTCCTGGCCAACCGCAAGCGGCCGTGCCTGCTGTATCAAATCGGACGGTGCCCGGCGCCGTGCGTCCATCCGGTGTCCCCGGAGGACTACCGCAAGAGCGTGGACGAAGTGGCCATGTTCCTGGAGGGCAAGGCGGGGCAGCTCATCGAAGGGCTGCGCCTGCGCATGAAGCGCGCGGCGGTGGAGCTGAAGTTCGAGGAGGCCGCGCGCGTTCGCGACCAGCTGCTCGCCATCGAGCGCAGCCTGGAGCGCCAGAAGGTGGCCACCACCGACTTCAAGGACCAGGACGTCTTCGCCCTGTATCGCGAGGGCGACCGCATCCTGTTCTACGTGCTGCACGTGCGGCAGGGCCGGCTCAACGGCGGCCAGGCCTTCCCCTTCGGCAGCCAGGAGTTCCCGGACGACGAGCTGCTCGCCTCGTTCGTGAACCTCTACTACGACCAGGGCGGCTTCGTGCCGGAGGAGGTGCTCCTGCCACTGGAGCCCGGCGACGGCACCGACGGCCTGGAGGCGCTGCTCACGGAGCGCAAGGGCGAGCGCGTGCGCGTCTTCGTCCCCAAGCGCGGGGAGAAGCATGAGCTGGTGAACATGGCGGTGAAGAACGCGGAGCAGGCGTTCATCGAGCGCAAGCGCACCAAGGACGAGACGGACACGGTGCTGTCACGGCTCCAGTCCAAGCTGGGCCTGCGCAACTTCCCGCGCCGCATGGAGTGCTACGACATCTCCCACTTCCAGAGCTCCTCCATCGTCGCGTCGCAGGTGGCCGTGACGGACGGGGAGACGGACAAGTCGCGCTACCGCAAATACAAGATCAAGACGGTGGACAAGCAGGACGACTTCGCCAGCATGTACGAGGTCATCACCCGCCGGCTCAAGCGCGGGCTGGAGGACAACGACCTGCCGGACCTGCTCGTCATCGACGGCGGCAAGGGCCAGCTCGCCAGCGCCCACGCGGCCATGAAGGACCTGGGCGTGGAGGGCGTGGACGTGGTGGGCCTGGCCAAGAGCCGCGATCAGGAGGTCTTCGACCGCGACGCGGAGAGCGCGAAGAGCCCCGAGCGCATCTTCGTCCTGGGCCGGAAGGACCCCATCGTCCTGCCCCAGAACTCGGCGGAAATGTTCATGCTCACGCGCATGCGGGATGAAGCCCACCGCTTCGCCATCACCTTCCAGGGCAAGTCCATGCGCAAGAGCGCCATGCGCTCCGCGCTGGAGGACATTCCCGGCGTGGGCGAAGGCCGGCGGAAGATGTTGCTGCGCCACTTCGGTTCTCTCAAGCGGGTGGGTGACGCCAGCATCGAGGAGCTGGCCGAGGTCGTGGGCCCGGCGATGGCCGAGCGCGTCCACGCGGGCCTGCACGGCGACGCCGAGGACGACACCGAGGACCCCGTGCGCGAGGCGTCCCTGGATGATGCTTCCGAACCTGTGCACGAAAAAGCGGATGGAGGGTCGCCACCCGGTGCGGCATGATTAAGTTCCGCTTCGGACGCCGGGGGGACTGGCCGCTGGAACCCGCGACGTTCCTAGGGTTTTTCATTGCGACCATGCTCGGCGCTGATTTATAGCGGTTGAAGATCCGAGCACGTTTGAAGAGGACGAGGGACCGACATGAGGCTGTATCCGAAGGTGATCCCGATCATCTCGCGCGAGGCCATTCAGCAGCTCATGCAGGACGGGGACATCGAGGTGGAGCCGATGCGCGTGGCCGACGCCGAGATGGATCTCTCCGCCATCATGCGCGAGTACCTCGCCAACGAAGAGCGTGTGAACCAGGCGACGCGCGAGGCCCTGGAGCGTCGGGGATATGACTACTCCAAGTTCAACCAGGTGAAGCGCGAGATGGCGGACGTGCGCGGCTTCAAGATGGGGGACGAGGGCATCGAGTACGTCATCAACCAGATGATTGAGTTCCTCCTCATCAGCCGGAACGTCGAGGAGGTCTACTCCCCCGACAACGTGCTGCGTCAGAAGATGTTCCAGGGGATGAAGAAGCACCTGGACGTCGACGACGAGATCGACAAGGAGGCCCGCTCGCGGCTGAAGCACCTGCAGGAGGGCACGAGCGCCTTCGACATCGAGTACAACAAGACGGTCGAGCAGATCCGCCGCGCCCGCGGTCTGATTTAGTCCCGGGGCGTGCCACGGCCCGCTCCGCTGCCTACCTTCAACTTCAAGGGAGGCAGCGTCGATGGCGGGTCCAATCACGAGCATCTTGCTGTCCGGGTTCCTGGCGGCGGCGCCAGGGGGCGACGGGTTCACGTTCGAGGGC
The DNA here is from genome assembly GCF_003611585.1 of Corallococcus exercitus. GTDB lineage: Bacteria > Myxococcota > Myxococcia > Myxococcales > Myxococcaceae > Corallococcus > Corallococcus exercitus. Next base: position 8,335 of record NZ_RAVW01000175.1, read on the forward strand.
CGGGAGGCCAGCGCGAGGACCGAGCAGCCGGACGGATACTACTTCCAGGGTTCCTTGCCGTTTGGTGACCTGACCGAGCGGGGCACGGGGCAGGCGTCGTTCTCCGTGCAGGACCGGGTCGGCCTGACGAACGCGACCTTCGGCGACAAGGCGCGGCTCTCCGCGAGCCTGCGCATTGGCGGCTCGGAGTACCGCGTGGAGCTGACCCAGACGGGCTTCCCGCCCAGGCAGGCCATGTCGCGGGCGCCCGCCGGGCCGCTCCCTCCACCGCCGCCGCACCTGATTGAAGGCGGCGTGCTGATGGGCACGCCCCTCTACGGTGAAACAGGCATTGGTTGGCGCGCCACGACGCGCGCCCACGCGGCGATGGCCGTGTGGGGCATTGGCAGCGTGTGGCGCAACGGGACGCTGGTGACGGACTCGGCGTTCATTCACGCGGCGGCGCTGGACGCGGGCACGTACTCGGATGACGACACGAAGCGGCTCTTGCGTGAAGCGCGGCCGGGGGACGCGGAGCTGCTGGTCGTGGCGTGGAACCTGCCGACGCAGATGGAGCCTCGCGGGTTCATCCAGTTCCTCTTCGACAACGTCGCCATCGACGTGGACGGGACGCGCGTTCCGTCCGTGGCGGTGGTGCCCACGACGGGGGACCTGCCCGCGTCGCTCGCGTCGCTGACGCCCGTGGCGCCCACGGCGTTCCCCGGGGCGGTGGAGCCCATGTCCGCGCCGCGCTTCGGCCAGGGGACGCAGCAGGGCACGGGCGGCAGCGGGACGGTGGGAACGACGGGCAGCGGCGGTGTGGCGGGAACGACGGGCATCGCGAGTGGCGCCTCCACGACCGGTATCGCGGGGGCGGCGACGACGACGGGCGAGACAGGACCGGCGACCACGACCGGGGCCACGGGGCCGGCGACGACGACGGGGGCGACGGGACCGGCGACCACTGCGGGGGCGACAGGGCCGGCGACGACGACGGGTACGACGACGGGCGCGACGGCCGGGGCCACCGGCACGGGCGTGGGCGCGGCGGGGACGACGACCATCACCACGCCCACGGCGCGTGCGTTGCCGTCCGACGCGCCGCCGACGTTCAGCGGCGCGTTCGCTCCGGCGGGGCCCACCAATCCGCCGGCGGTCGTGTCGGGCGTGCAGCCGGGCGCCACCGGCACGGTGGGACAGGGGACCTTCGCCACGCCGCCAACGGTGGGCGGTGTGTCCGTGGGCGGCTTCACCACGCCGCAGGTGTCCGCGCCGGACTTCAACACCTTCGTGGGCACCAGCCAGGTGAGCCCGGGCATCCTCGCCACGGTGCCGCCGCTGACGCAGTCCTCCGGCACGCCGTCCTCGCCCATCCTGGGAACGCCCGCGCCGCTGAACACGGGAACGCCCCCGCCGCTCCTGGGGACGCCCGCGCCGCTCAACGCGTCTCCCAGCACCGCGCTGCCCGCCACGCCGGCACCGGCCAACGCCGCGCCCGCCACGGGGGCTGCCGCGGTCCCGTCCGCAACGGGTGGGGGCGCCGCGGCGCCCGCGCGCTGACGGCGGGCTTCGCACTGGTGGACAGGGGGCTGGAAAATTGACCGGACGCTACGGGCCTGTAGCGTCCGGGGCATGTCCTCTCCCGTCGCAGCCCTCGCCCCCTCCGCGATGTTGCGCCGTACCGACCCCGTTCGCGGGGCGGTGGAGCGCCTGGCCCGGACGCTGCCCGCTCGCGCGGACGCCAGCGTCCTGCTGGACTTCGTGGAGGACGACCTCCGCGAGGGCCTGGATGCCCTGGGCGACGTGCAGGCCCACTTCCACGACCTGCTCCTGACCCTCCACCGCGAGACGCTGACGCCGGTCGCCCTGCTGAACGCGGGCGAGGATCTGCACGTGCTCCAGCGCCTGGAGGACCTGCACGAGGTGGTGACGCACCTGCGCCGCCGCCTGTCGCAGGCCGCCGGGATGATCCGCAACGGCTGAGGGCCGTCCCGCTACCGCGACTGGAGGAAGCGCCCCCGCGCGGCCCGGTCGCCTTGACTCCGCAAATCAATCTCAACCGAGCGGCAACGAAAAGCCCGCGCTCCCGTGGGAGGCGGGCCCGGGGCGGGGACTCACCCCCGCGTCACCACTTGAGGTCTTCCTTGCCCTGGGCCTCCATGGGCTTTTCACCGGGACGCTTCACGCCGGACAGGGTGAGGCGCACGGCGCCCAGGTCGATGGCGCCCACTGCGGCCAGCGGGAGGCGGCGCTCGTCGTCGGTAATCCAGACGTGCACGTCGCGCGTCTGCGACGGCCGGTCCAGGCGCACGGCGGTGCCGGCCAGGTGCCAGGCGTCGAACTCGCCCAGGGGCAGCGACACGTGCTCGCGCTCCACCACGGTGGCCGTCATGCGCCACATGCGGCGGATGCCGTACACGTCGAAGCAGACCGGCAGGTCCTTCTTCAGCGGCAGCTGGCGGATGAGGTAGATGGCGCCCGCGACGTCCAGGCCGTCCTTGTCGAACGCGTAGTCGAAGTGGCCCTTGGGGCGGTCCCCGATCTGGTAGTCCACCTTGACGCTCTTGTCCTGCGCGCCGAAGTCCACGTTCACCTTGCGGCGCTGCTCGTTCTCCACGGCCTCCTCGGTGTAGCGCGAGGGGCGCAGCGTCTTCGGGTGCAGGTAGCTGGTCGCGCTGCCGCGCACCCGGCGCACCTTGGAGAACAGCGTGTTCGTCTGCGCCTCCACCAGCACCGGCAGCGCGCCGTTGGCCGGGCGCTGCACGCGCATGGTGAGCTTTCCCGCCTTGGCGCCCATGGCGTCCATGTCGAACTCGAGGAGCTCCCCCGGCTTGAACGCCAGCTGCGAGCGCAGCGCGGGCAGGCCCTGTTCACACGGCTTCACCGCGACGACGGGCTCGTCGGGCGTGGCGGCGGAGGCCGCGTCGCCGGTGTTCTCCGCTGAGTCCGCGGGCTTCGCGGCGTCAGCGGGAGCGTCCGCCGCGGGCGCCTTCGTGGAAGGGCTCAGGACGGACTTGAGCGGGAGAGGCCGGGCCTCCTGGGCCTGACCCGGGATGGCGCTGAAGGCGCTGAAGGCGAGGCAGGCCGCGACGAGGTTGCGCATGGCGTTCATTCTGCTTCCTCCCAGGGGGGAGTGACTACGGGGTACCCCCGGAAGTCCGACGTCCGGAGCGCTTCGCTTCTTCAGCCGCCTGCCGCTTCACGATGCGCTCGGTCACTTCCTTGCGCACCGCTTCCCACTCCGCCGGGTCCCGGGAGATTTCGTACCCGGACTTCGCCAGCCGCTTCGCCGCCGTCCGGGCGAAGGCGCCGTCACCCAGCGACGTGAGCAGGCGCAGGTATTCGTAGTCCTCCAGGCCGTCGCGGATGTGTTTCAACCGCAGGGACACCACGGGCTGGTGCTCCGTGCCGCCCAGCTTCGCGGGCGTGCCCGGGTAGAAGAGGGTGCCGTCTCCGTTGCCGCCGAACTCGAAGAGGTCCGTCCAGACATCCTTCTTCGTGTTGTAGGCGAAGACGGTGTCGAAATAGAGCTCGCCGTCCACGCCGCTCTCGAAGGCCAGCGGGCCCATGGCGCGGTTGAGCGGGGCGGGGTGGTCCACCATGTACGAGGCCCAGTCGCTGAAGGCCTTGTCCAGCGCCTTGTCTGGCGGCGGCCCGCCCGTGCAGCCGTGGGCCATACAGCTCTGGTACCACCACACCTTCGCGCGCGGTGGCAGCCGGGTGCGCGCGGTCGCGGCGTTCGCCACGTTGCGGCACGTCTGCGGCCCCTCGCGCGGATAGAAGCAGTTGATGATGGGCGTGAGGATGTCCACCGACCCGTTGAACGCCGGATCCAACGCCGTGGTGACGAGCACGGGGATGGTGCCGCCCGCGTCGCGCACGCGCTTCGCCTGCGCCTTCACCAGCGGCACGTCCTCCGCCTTGGGTTCGTCCTTGGCGTAGAAGAAGAGCTGCGCCTTCCAGCCCTTGTCCTCGAAGTGCTTCTGGAAGGCGCGGTAGTACGCCGTCTTCTCCGCGTCCGTGGAGGCCTTGCGGTTGTCGCGCACGTCGGCCGTCGTGAAGCGCGCGCCGGAGGGCAGCACGGTTCCGTCCAGGAAGGGGCCCATCTCCGCGTCGTACGCGGTCCAGTCCAGCACCGCGCGGCCGTCCTGGAACTTCACCGGCGGCGGGTCCATGCCCATGCCGTGCGCGCTCACGCGGTGCTCCAGGAGCGCCTTGCCGTACTCGCGCAGGAGCGCCTTCGCCTCCGGCGAGTCCGCCTGGAGGCCGTGCGCCTTCGCGATGCTGTACAGCGAGATGCCGAAGCTGTTGGGAAGCGACGACGTCGCGGGCAGGTCGAAGGGCTGCACCTCCACCGTGAAGGGGACGGCCGGCAGGTCCTTGCCATCCACCGCCGCGCTGAGGCTGCCGGTATAGGTGCCGGGGGCCTGCTTCGCGGGAACGCAGACCTCCACGTAGACGACCGTGGGGTGCTTGGGATTGGCGGGGGCCGACAGGGGCACCAGCGCGTCGGGCCACGGCCCTGTCTTGCCCTCGCCGTTGGAGGGCGTCTTCACGTCGAGGTAGGCCTCGCGCCACGCGTCCGTGGTGAGCGGCGCGCCCGGCCCCTTGAGGGCCAGGGGCTGCATCGTCACCCGCGTCACGCCCTGGGGGAGCACCAGCTGCGTGCCCTCGCACTCGCCGCGGGCCGCGCTGAGGTGGGCCTCCTTCGCGCCCTTCGGCGTCGCGTCCGGCCGCACCTTCACCAGCGGCGACACCACCTGCACGCCGCCCGGCGCGGCGGAAAGCACCGCCGCCACTGCCCATGCCCAACCCACGCCCATGCCCCCTGCCTTCCCCTGGTTGGAGGACGACGCCTCAGTCGTCCGAATTGTCCGCCCGGGCCACCGCCACCACGCGGCCCGGCTTGTAGTCGGTGAGCTCCGCCACGATGGTGCCCAGCGCGAAGTCCGCCTCGATGCGCACCGGCACGTGGTGGGCGTCCGCGCTGAGGTACGCGAGCATGTCGCGCTTGGACTCCAGCTTGCCGCCGAACTCGGTGTGCACGCGCACGCGGAAGGTGTCGCGCGCGCCCGCTGGGGTGGTGACCGTCTCGCGGCCCTCCACCGTGGCGCGCATGGTGAACTGCTTGCTGCCGGTGAACACCGGGTACTCGTAGGAGCGGCCCACCGTCAGCTCCTGGCCGCGCAGCGCGAACGTCGCGCCCGTCACGTCCAGCGTGCCCTGGGTCAGCACGTGGTCGGACTCGCGCGGCGGGTCGCTCTCCTTCTGCTTGATGACCTTCGCGCCGGTGCCGTCCGCCGTGAGCTGGATGCGCTGGCGGCGGCGCTTGCGGTTCTCCTCGGAGTGCAGGTCGCTGCCCGTCACCCGCTGGGTGCCCGCGTCCCAGTACGACACGAAGCGGCTCTTGATGGGGTAGACGCCCACCAGGTCGTCGGACTTCGCCGTGGACACGATGGGCCACACGCTCTGGCCCCACTGCGTCATGGGCGCGCCCACCGTCACCGTCGCCGTGCCGGCCGTCAGCCCCAGGTAGCGCACCCGGTACTGGGCCTGCTCACCCGGGCCGAACGCCGTCCCGGTGGGCTCCTGGGCATGCGCCAGCGCGGACCCCATGAGTCCCACCACCGCGGCCGTGAACCCCCAGCTGGACAGACTGCGCATCGGGTGTGCTCCCTTGCTTGCAAGTTAGGTGGCCGGCCCGCCCAAGCCAACCGTGCTCCGCAACCGCCCCCACCACCGGACATTTCCAGGACGGACGGCCGTGGAACAGCATTCAAAGCCGTCCGGCCGCCCTCCAGGCACGCCGGGAAAAGACAGGCGGGGGACGGAAAGGCGGCCCGCAGGGGTACACGCCTGCACGGGGCGCTGACAAATGGCGGACAGTCCTCCGCGCCCGCCTGGATGCCCAGCAGGGCACCCCCGGACGAGGGGCCCGGTGCTAGCGTCCGGGCCCATGTCCAACGACTTCCAGTTCGACGACGACGACTTCGCGAAGGACGCGGGCGCGGGGACCGGCAGCCGCGTCTTCGACGAGTTCGACTGCCCCGGCTGCAACGCCAACAACCCCGTGGACGACACGTTCACCGACGGGGACGAGGTGCGCTGCAACTACTGTGGCTGCGAGTTCAAGGCCCTGGTCAACCAGGAGGGACGGCTGCGCTTCCGGGAGCTGTGAGCACGCCCGGACGCGCCGGCCCCCCAAGCTCTAGGAACGCTCGCCGAAGATGGCGGTGCCCACGCGCACGGCGGTGGCGCCCTCCAGGATGGCCTGCTCGAAGTCGTGCGTGGTGCCCATGGACAGGGCCGTCAGCGCATGGGACTGCGCCAGCTCGCGCAGCCTCGCGAAGCCCTCGCGCATCCGCGCCACGTCATCCGTGGGCGGCGGCAGCGCCATCAGCCCCACCACCTGGAGGTTGGGCAGCTCGCGCACCTGCGCGAGGAAGCCGCCCAGCGCGTCCGGCGTGAGCCCGTGCTTGGTGTCCTCGCCGCCCAGGTTGAGCTCCACGTAGCAGGGCAGGGGAGAGGAACCCGCGCGCCGCTTGGACAGCTCCGCCGCGACGTCCAGCCGCTCCAGCGCGTGGAAGGCGTGCGCGACGCGGGCCACGTACTTCACCTTGTTCGTCTGCAGCGACCCGATGGCGTGCCAGCGCAGGCCGTCCAGGTCCTTGAGCTCCTCGGCCTTGTCGCGCAGCTCCTGGGCGTAGTTCTCCCCGAAGTCGCGCTGCCCCGCGGAGTACGCCTCGCGGATGAGCGCCGCGGGCTTGAGCTTGGACACCGCCACCAGCGTCACCGACGACTCCGGCCGCCCCGCGCTCGCGCAGGCCTTCGCCACGCGCTCGCGCACCCGCGCCAGGTTGTCCGCCACGCCGCTGCTCATCGCTGGCCTCCGGTCCAGGGCAGGGGGACGCCCGCTCGGGAGAGCAGCGCCAGCGTCTCACCCAGCGGCAGGCCGACGACGTTCGAGGGACTCCCGTCGATGCCCTGCACCAGGAAGCCGCCCTTGCCCTGGATGGCGTAGGCGCCCGCCTTGTCCAGCGGCTCGCCGGTTTCCGCGTACCAGGCAATCTCCTCCGTTGAGAGCGTGCGAAAGGTCACCTGCGTGCGCACGACCTCGGAGGCCTGCGCGCGGCCGGCGACCGCGATGCCGGTGAAGACCTCATGGACCCGGCCGGACAACCGGGTGAGCATCTCCCGAGCCTCCGCCGCGTCCCGGGGCTTGCCCAGCAGCTCGGCCCCCAGGGCCACGGTGGTGTCCGCGGCCAGCACCCATGCGTCCGGGTGTCGGGTGGCGACCGTGCGGGCCTTCTCCACGGCCAGCCGGTGCACGTAGTTCCGCGCAATTTCTCCGGCCATCGGCGTTTCATCGATATCCGCCGCCGCCACGGTGAAGCGAAGGCCCAGCTGGGCCAATAAATCCTTGCGCCGGGGCGATGCGGAGGCGAGAACGAAGAGAGCGGTTGGATCCATGGGCGGGTGCGGGATGTTTCGCGCTCGCGGGCCTTAGCAGACTTGCGCTCCAGAGGGCACCACGATGAACCCCGCGGACCTCCTGTCGGCCATGAAGCGGACAGTGGAGCAGCTGGCCGCCTACAACGAGATGGCCAAGGCGCTGACCTCCACGCTGGAGCTGCGCGAAGTGCTCGCGCTGGTGATGCAGAAGGTCAGTGCGCTGCTCAGGCCGCGCAACTGGTCCCTCATCCTCCAGGACGAGCGCACCGGAAAGCTCTACTTCGAGATCGCCGTGGGGGAGGGCGCCGAAGCGCTCAAGGGCCTCCAGCTCAACCCGGGCGAGGGCATCGCCGGGGCCGTGTTCGCGTCCGGCGTCGCGCGGCTCGTCCACGACGTGGCCGGCGACTCCAGCTTCGCGCCCCGCTTCGATGAGGCCTCCGCCTTCCACACCCGCTCGCTGCTCGCCGTGCCGCTGGTGGCGCGCGAACGGGTGCTGGGCGTGATTGAGCTGGTCAACGGCCCCACGGAGCCCGGCTTCACGCATGACGACCTCACCGCGCTGTCCGCCATCGCGGACTACGCGGCCATCGCCATCGAGAACGCGCGCAACTTCCGCCGCGTGCAGGAGCTCACCATCACCGACGAGCACACCGGCTGCTTCAACGCGCGGCACCTGCGCGCGCAATTGGAGCAGGAGGTGAAGCGCTCGGCGCGCTTCCGCCACCCGCTGTCGCTCGTGTTCCTGGACCTGGACCACTTCAAGTCCATCAACGACCGGCACGGGCACCTGGTGGGCAGCGCCACGCTCAAGGAGGTGGGGGACCTGCTCATCAGCCTGGGCCGCCACAACCTGGACGCCGTCTTCCGCTATGGCGGCGACGAGTTCGCGGTGATGTTGATTGAGACGGGCACGGAAGGGGCGCAGGTCATCGCCCAGCGCATCTGCGAGGCGTTCCGCGGCCAGCGCTTCCTGCGCGAGCAGGGGCTGGACGTGGCGCTCACCGCGAGCGTCGGGGTGGCGTCCTTTCCGGACCATGCCACCACCTCCACGGACCTCATCCGCGCGGCGGACTTCGCCATGTACGCGGCCAAGGGGCGGGGCCGGGACGGCATCGCCGTCGCCGAGGCCCCTTCGGCGGAGGGGCCCCCCATGGAGGTCCCCTTCGCCCGCTCCGGCGGGTGACTACCCCGCGGAGCCCAGCACCGAGTCGATGGCCTCGGTGTTGGTGACGACGTTGCCGCTCTTCTTCAGCGACTTGAGGAAGGACTCCGTCAGCTCAATCTGCTTGGCCTGACGGGCCTGGGTGCGCAGCTCCTCCTTGCGCTTGTCGAAGCCCGCGGTGTCCGGCTTCTCGCGCTCCACCACCTGCGCGACGATGTTCGCCTCGCCCACGGTGAAGACCTGGTCCAGCACCACCGGGCCCTTGGCCTCGAAGGTGGCCTTCACCAGCTCCGGCGCCGGACCCAGGTGCGGCACGGAGTCACCCTGCGCGGTGAAGCTGTCCGTCTCCACCGCCTCCGGCTTCGTCTCCGCCTCGAAGCGCAGGAGCGCGGGCTGCTGGCCGGCGGGGACCGGGAACTGCTCCTTCAGGGGCTTGCCGGCCTTCGCCGCGGCCAGCGCCTTCTCTGCCTCCGCCTTGGCCAGGCCCTTCGCCTGCTCCTGCTTGTAGAGGCTGGTGGCGATCTCGCCCTTCACGTCGTCCAGCTTCTTGTTCTGGGCCTCCTTCTTCTCCTCCACCTTCACCAGGTGCACGCCCAGCGCGGACTCCACCGGCTGCGTGACTTCCCCGGCCTTCAGCGCGAACGCCGCGTTGGCCAGCGCCGGATCCCACGTGGTGCGCTCCACCCAGCCCAGGTCGCCGCCCTTCAGCTTGGTGGCGTCGTCGTCGCTGCTCGCCTTGGCCAGGGTGGCGAAGTCCTTGCCGCCCTCCAGCTCCTTGCGCAGGCCCTCCGCCTTCGCCTTCGCCTGGGCCTTCTGCTCGGCCGTCGCGTCCGGGGCCACCTTCACGAGAATCTGGCGGGCGCGGATCCGCTCCGGCACGTTGTAGACGAAGCTGTTCGCCGCGTAATAGTCGGCGATCTCCTTCTCATGCGCCTTCTGGAACGCCGCCAGCTGCGCGGCCGTGGGCGCGGGGACCTTGTCCGCGTACATCGTGGGCAGGAAGCGGGCGAACACCAGCTTCGCCTGGTTGCCTTCCTTCTCGTAGCGGGCGCGGACCTCGTCGTCCGACACCACGGCACCCGTGCGCACCACGTCGATCATCTTCTGCGCGGCCATCTGCCGGCGCAGCTCCTGCTCGTACTCCTGCGGCGTGCGCCGGTAGAAGTCGCGCAGCACCTGCTGGTAGCGGTTGAAGTCGAACACGCCCTCCTTGGAGTGGAAGTCCGTGTTCTCGTGGATGAGCTTGCGCAGCTCCTCGTCCGAGGGGGCGATGCCGTGGCGCTCCGCCGACTGGGCGAGCAGCTCCGCGTTCACCAGCCGGTCGAGCACCTGCTTGTCCAGGCCGAACTGGCGGGCCACCGACTCCGGGATGGGGTTGCCCTGCGAGCGCAGGAAGTTCATCTGCCGCGACCAGGCCATGCTGAAGTCGCGCAGGGGGATCTCCTTGCCGTTCACCGTCGCCACGGCGCTGGCGCCAGGCGCCTGGCCGCCGCCGCTCGAACCGAACCCGTTGCTGCCCGGGCCGAACTGGAGCGTGAACACCACGGCGATGCCGATGATGAACAGGAGGGAGAAGACCTTCCGGGGATTCAAACCGTCCATTGTCGTCACTTCACGGTCGGAAGCGCCCGCGATTCACCTTGCGGAAGGTCTCGCGGCGCCGTGTTGTTGGTAGCCCGGCCGGTGGGGATGCATCTGTGTCAACACCCCCTCATCCGGGCCTTGACTGCCTAGGACAACAGACCGGAAAATGCAAGCGATTCAGCCAGCTTAGCCCGCTCCCATCCCCCTTCCACCACCGC
>NZ_RAVW01000176.1 GCF_003611585.1 Corallococcus exercitus
GTCCCGCCCGGGGTGCGTGCGCGGCTTCCAACGCGACACGCCCCTGTCGGACTGGCAGCCCCCAGGCACCACCGCCTTCCCTTCTTCCGGATCCATTCCATGACCACCCCAGCGCAGGACCCCGCGCGACTGAGGCAGCTCGTCGCGGCGGCCATGAAGGACTATCTGGGCACGCAGACGGAGATTGGCGTGTCGGCGGCGGTGTCCGTCGGCGACGTGCGCGCCAGCTACGTCGCGGGCCTGTCGGACCGCGCTGCCCAGCGGCCGGTGTCCGAGGACACGCTGTTCCTCATCGGCTCCGTGCAGAAGGTCTTCACCAACACGCTCGCCGCCGCGCGCATCGTGGAGGGGAAGATGGCGCTGACGGATCAGATCACCCGCTTCCTCCCGGGAGAGGTCCGCCAGCAGGGCACCGTCATCCGGCAGGTGACGCCCCAGGCGCTGGGCACCATGACGGCGGGCATGCCCGGCGCCAACGTGCCGGGCCAGCCGGCGGGCGCGCTGTACCGGGGAGAGGTGCCGCCTCCGGAGATGTTCGACTTCTGGACGCGCTTCAACCCGGAGACGCGCGTGGGCACGCACTACAGCTACTCCAACGTGAGCGAGGTGACGCAGGGCTTCACCACCACCCTGGCCGCGCGGCGCAGCTACCCGGAGCTGTTCGCCACGGACATCCAGGAGCCGTTCGCCATGCGTGACACGCGCGTGGACCTCACCGGCATCCGCCCCGAACGCATCGCCCAGGGCTACACCACCCGGGGCAAGCAACTGGGCTACCGGGGCGTGGGCTTCAACTCCACCGCGTCGGACATGCTGCGCTTCCTGGAGGGCAACCTCTTCCGCGTGCCCACCATGCCGCTGCTCACCTACCGCGCGATGAAGCTCGCGCACACGCCGCACTTCGAAATCTCCGCGCGTCAGTCCATTGGCCTGGGCTGGTACATCACCGACGCGGGCGGCGGCGTGAAGGTGCTGAGCAAGGCCGGCGGCAACGGCGGCTTCGTGGCGTGGGTGGGCTTCCTGCCCGGACACGCCGCGGCGGTGGTGCTCCTCACCAACGGCCACCCGACCACGGGCGTCAAGCTGCCCGCCATGGGCCGGCGCATCCTCCTGGAGGCCGCGGGGCTCCAGGCGCCCATCCCTCCACCGGATGCGGAGGACGACGCGGACGCGGGCATCGCCCCCGACGACGGCGCGGAAGCCTGAGCCGGCACGGGCAGGGGCCACGCACGCTGACGCGCCGCGTGGCCCCTGTCTCGTCGCGGGGACCGGCGTTACTCCGGTGTTACGACGCGCTGCACGAATCGTTACGGGGGGTAACGTCCTGTCACCTTCCGCCACATCCTGACGCGCCGAGCCAACCTCCAAGGTCCTGAAACCCGGAGCGCGCGCGGGTGGAACGGGCGTTGCTCTGGGGATGGGGACCCATGCGCCCCCTCCCCCCTGCCCTGTCGCGGTTGTTGGTGCTCACGACCCTGCTGACCGCGCTGCCGGCGGCCGCGGGCAAGATTCAACTTGGCGACGACGCGGTCCTCAACGTCGACGTGCTGCTGCAACCGCAGATGCAGCTCATCAAGGACGGCGCGCCCACGGGCGGCGTGGGCACGGACTTCTTCCTGCGCCGTGTGCGGCTGCTCGTCTTCGGCTCCATCACGAAGAAGCTGTCGTTCTTCATCGACACGGACCAGCCGAACTTCGGCAAGAACGGCGACTACAGCCCCGCCTTCTACATCCAGGACGCCACGGTCGCGTACGAGTTCGCCGACAAGACGTGGGTGGAGGCGGGCTTCATCCTCGCGCCGCTGTCGCACCACGCGCTGCAGGGCGCCGTCGCGCTCAACACGGTGGACTACCACTCCGAGCTCATCCGCTACCCGCTGGGCGTGGGCAAGGTGTGGCGCGACATGGGCGTCCAGGTGCGCGGCTTCGCGGGCCCGTGGGCGTACCGCGCCGCCATCCTCAACGGCGTGGAGGGCGCGACGCTGGAGAACGGGCAGGTGGTCAACCCGGACGACCTGCCGCGCGCGGTGGGCACGGTGCGCTACAACGTCTGGGGCCACGAGTACGACCCGTTCCTCCGGGGCATCTACTTCACGGAAGAGCCCCTGCTGTCGTTCGGCGTGGCCGGGGACTACCAGTACTCCGCCATCGCCACCGCCTCCGGCGTGCATGACGCGGTGGCCCTGGCGGCGGACGTGTTCCTGGACGTGCCCATGGGCGACGACCAGGAGTTCGTCCTCCAGAGCAACGTCTTCTCCTGGCAGCAGGGCTTCGACAACGTGCGCAGCGGCACCGGCTTCTTCGTGGAGCTGGGCTACCGCATCGGCATCATCGAGCCCGTCCTCACCACCGAGTACTTCAACGGACGCGTGGCCGCGCAGGACCTGCTCACGTTCCGGCCCGGCTTCAACCTCTGGTTCCAGAAGCACACCTTCAACCTGAAGACGGAGGTGGCCGTGTCGCGCGCCGGGGACATCGCCCACGCGACCACGGGCATCACCGGCACCGCCCAGCTCCAGCTCTTCTACTGAGGACGCCCCCCATGGCCACGCAACCGGACTCGCTCTTCCCGCCGAAGGAAGCCTTCCGCCGCACCGCGCACGTGCAAAGCCTGGAGGAATACCAGCGCCTCTACCGCCAGAGCCTGGACGCCCCGGACGCCTTCTGGGGCGAACAGGCCCGGCAGCTCACCTGGTTCCACCCGCCGGAGACCATCCGCGAGGTGAACGAACAGGCCGCGGACTTCGCCTGGTTCGTGGGCGGCAAGCTCAACGTCACGGTCAACTGCGTGGACCGCCACGCGAAGGCGCGCCCGGACAAGGCCGCCATCCTCTGGGCGAAGAACACGCCCGGCGAATACGAGACCATCACCTTCCGGGACCTGGCGCACCACGTGAACCGCCTGGCCAACGTGCTCAAGGCGCACGGCGTGCGGAAGGGCGACCGCGTCATCGTCTACCTGCCCATGATTCCGGAGCTCGTGTACTCGCTGCTGGCGTGCGCGCGCATCGGCGCGGTGCACTCGGTGGTGTTCGCGGGCTTCTCCGCGGACTCGCTGCGCGAGCGCGTGCTGGACTCCGGCGCGAAGGTCGTCATCACCGCCAATGAAGGCCCGCGCGGCCCCAAGAGCGTCGCCACCAAGGCCATCACCGACGAGGCCCTGGAGGGCCTGACCCAGGTGACGTCCGTGCTCGTCGCGCGGCGCACGCCCAGGGACGTGCCCATGCGCGAGGGGCGCGACCACTGGCTGGACGCGGAGGTCCAGAAGCACCGGGGCGTCTGTCCCGCGGAGTGGATGGACGCGGAGGATCCGCTCTTCATCCTCTACACCTCCGGCTCCACCGGGAAGCCCAAGGGCGTGCTGCACACCACGGCCGGCTACCTCGTCTACGCGAACACGACCTTCCGCTACATCTTCGACACGCAGCCGGACGACGTGCACTTCTGCACCGCGGACGTGGGCTGGGTGACGGGCCACTCGTATCTCGTGTACGGCCCGCTCAGCACCGGCACCACCACGGTCCTCTTCGAGTCCACCCCGACGTGGCCCGACGCGAGCCGCCTCTGGCAGGTGGTGGATGACCTGAAGGCCACCACGCTCTACACCGCGCCCACCGCGCTGCGCTCACTCATCAAGGAAGGCGACGCGTTCGTCACGAAGTCGTCCCGCAAGTCGCTGCGCCTGCTGGGCAGCGTGGGCGAGCCCATCAACCCGGAGGTCTGGCGCTGGTTCCACGACGTGGTGGGCGAGGGCCGCTGCCCCGTGGTGGACACCTGGTGGCAGACGGAGACGGGCGGCATCCTCATCGCGCCCCTGCCCGGCGCGACGCCCTGCAAGCCCGGCAGCGCCACCCTGCCCTTCTTCGGCGTGGAGCCGGTGCTGGTGGACGAAGAGGGCCGCAAGCTGGAGGGCAACGGCGTGAGCGGCAACCTGTGCCTCGCGCGCTCGTGGCCGGGACAGGCGCGCACGCTGTACGGCCACCACTCGCGCTTCGTGGAGACGTACTACGCGCGCTTCCTGCCGCTGTACTTCACCGGCGACGGCTGCCGCCGCGACGAGGACGGCTACTACTGGATCACCGGCCGCGTGGACGACGTGCTCAACGTGTCCGGCCACCGCCTGGGCACCGCGGAGGTGGAGAGCGCGCTCGTCGCGCACGAGGCCGTCGCCGAGGCCGCCGTGGTGGGCTACCCGCACGACCTGAAGGGCACGGGCGTGTGCGCCTTCGTCACGGTGAAGCCGGACTTCCTGCGCACCCCGGACGAGAAGATGGTGGGCACGCTGCGCGAACAGGTGCGCCACGTGATTGGCCCCATCGCCACGCCGGACCGGGTGGTGCTGGTGTCGGGCCTGCCCAAGACGCGCTCCGGAAAAATCCTGCGCCGCATGCTCCGGAAGATCGCCGGCGGCGAGACGGAGAACCTGGGTGACGCGAGCACGCTCGCAGACCCCGCCGTGCTGGATGAACTGTTGACCAAGGGCCTGCCGCCGGCCTCGCGACGCTGAACCCTCACTCCGGAGCGCACCGATGTATGGCAATTCGAAGGACGACCTGCTGAAGGCGCTGGCCGCGAGGCGCTGGCGCGTGGCCGGCGCGCTGACGGTGGCGATGCTCGTCGCCTACCTGGGCTTCATCCTGCTCGTGGCGTTCAACCGGCCGCTGATGGGGCACCAGTTCGTGCCGGGGCTGTCCGTCGGCATCGTGCTGGGGGCGCTCACCATCCTGCTCGCCTGGGTGCTGACGGGTGTCTACATGCTGTGGGCGAACCGCAAGTACGACCGCGCGCTCGACGAACTGCGCCGCTGAAAGAGGCCCCCCATGAATCCCTCGACCGCGGGCACGCAGATTGGCCAGCCCAACACCACGGCCATCTTCTTCTTCCTCCTCTTCGTCAGCATCACGCTGGCCATCACGTACTGGGCCGCGCGCAAGACCAAGACGACCTCTGAGTTCTTCGCCGCCGGTGGCGGCATCAGCGCGGCGCAGAACGGCTTCGCGCTGGCCGGTGACTTCATGAGCGCCGCCAGCTTCCTGGGCATCGCGGGGCTCGTGGCCACGTCCGGCTTCGACGGGCTCATCTACTCCGTGGGATGGCTGGTGGGCTGGCCGGTGGTGACCTTCCTCATCGCGGAGCCCCTGCGCAACCTGGGCAAGTACACCTTCGCGGACGTGGTGGCCTACCGGCTGAAGCAGACCCCGGTGCGCCTGTCCGCCGCGGTGGGCACGCTCACCGTCGTCGTCTTCTACCTGATTGCCCAGATGGTGGGCGCGGGCAACCTCATCCGCCTGCTGTTCGGCCTCTCCTACGAGACCGCCGTCGTCATCGTGGGCGCGGTGATGATCCTCTACGTGCTGTTCGGCGGGATGATCGCCACGACGTGGGTCCAGATCGTGAAGGCGGTGCTGCTGCTGGGCGGCGCGACGGCGCTGGCGGGCGCGGTGCTCTACCAGTTCGGCTTCAGCCCCACGGCCCTCTTCAGCGAGGCGGTGAACCGCTACGGCCCGGAGGCGCTGGCGCCGGGCAAGCTGGTGTCCAATCCGCTGGAGACCGTCTCCCTGGGCGTGGCGCTGATGTTCGGCACGGCGGGCCTGCCGCACATCCTGATGCGCTTCTACACGGTGCCGGACGCGAAGGCGGCGCGCACCAGCGTCTTCTACGCCACGGGCCTCATCGGCTTCTTCTACCTGGTGACGTTCATCCTGGGCTTCGGCGCGTCCGTGCTGGTGGGCCGCCAGGCCATCGTCGGCGTGGACAAGGGCGGCAACATGGCCGCGCCCATGCTGGCGGAGGCCGTGGGCGGCACGGGCTTCCTGGGCTTCATCTCCGCGGTGTCCTTCGCCACCATCCTCGCGGTGGTGGCGGGCCTGACGCTGTCGGGCGCGGCGGCGCTGTCCCACGACCTGTGGTCCAGCGTGGTGCGCAAGGGGCACGCGCCGGAGGCGGAGCAACTCAAGGTGGCGCGCATCTCCAGCCTGCTGTTGGGCATCCTGGCCATCCTCCTGGGCGTCCTCTTCAAGAACCAGAACGTGGCCTTCATGGTGGGGCTGGCGTTCGCCATCGCGGCGAGCGCGAACTTCCCCGCGCTGCTCCTGTCCATGCTGTGGAGGGGCTTCACCACCAAGGGCGCGGTGGCCAGCATGCTGACGGGCTCCATCAGCGCGGTGCTGCTCATCTTCCTGTCGCCCACGGTGCAGGTGGAGCTGCTGGGCAACGCGTCCGCGATCTTCCCGCTGAAGAACCCGGGCATCGTCACCATCCCGCTGTCCTTCGTCGTCGGCTGGGTGGTGTCCCTGCTGTCGCCGGAGGCGGAGGCGTCGCGGCGGTTCGCGGAGGTGGAGCACCGGATGCACGTGGGCGCGGTGGTGCCCCCGCCCGTGGTGGTGCCCACGGGCGTCGGGGGTTCGGTGCCGGCGGGCGTCCCGGAGGCTCCGCGAAAGGTTTGAGGCTGCTCGGCCGTCCTCCACGGTTTCTTCCTCGGCGTGGAGGACAGGGCGGAACCCGGGAGTTTCCAAAGGGGCTCGGGTTCCGCCCTTCTTTTTCGACGACGGCCCGCGCTTCTGTCTTCAGCGGGGCGCCCCTCAGGGCTGGGCGCGAATTTGCTGCTGGAGTTCGTACAACGGACGTTGATCCGAGTGCATGCGCCCGCGCAGGGGAACATCCAGGTCCACCAGGGTGAACATCACGGCGGTGAGGATCACCACGAAGATGACCCAGGGCAGCCCCCCTCGATTTCGCGTGTCCGGCCGGAAGCCCAGCAGCATCGCCGAGCCGAGCATCCCGATGAGCAGCAGGACGAAGATGGAGTTCGGGATGATGTTGCGGGATGCCTCCAGGCGCTCGGCGGAGACGTCCAACACGTCATTGAGGGCCTGGGTGGTGAGGGTCAGGACCGCGGTCGGGGTCCCTGGCGCCACCGCGTCCAGCAGCGCCCAGAGCTGCGCCTGGAGCGCATCCGATTCCCGCAGCCACTGCGTGAAGCGCTCCGGGTCCTTCGCGTCCACGTACGCATTGAGCCTGACATCGACATAGCGGCGCAGCCGGGTCTTCAGCTCACCGCGCGTGGGCTCCGGCAGGAAGCCCGAGCGCAGGTAGAACGTGCCAATGGCGTTCGCCTCCTTCACGACGAGGTCACGGCGCAGGGTGTACCGGTCCGCGGCCATGGAGAAGGAGAAGGCGAGCAGCAGCGCCACCAGGCCAAGCACCGAAGCCTGGAGCGCCGACACGTCGTCGAGCCCCGGCCTGCGGTGGCTGAGCCGGTAGCCGAACTCCAGGCTCAGGAAGAGCAGGGCCATCACCCCAGTGGCGAGCGCCCACGTGGGCATCATTTCGACGATTCGCATCGTGCGCCGGAAGACCTCCGCGCCCCGGCATCAGGGAGCCAGGAACGGTGGCCCTGGAAACCCGTGGAGGCAACGCGGCCCTCCGGTCCAGGGCCGGCGGTGATGGTGAACGTTCCGGGGACGGGCGCGCGGGGGATTGCGTCTAAGCTGCGCGGCCTGTGAACCGCCCGTCCGAACAGAGCCCCCCGAGCGGCTTTCGCGCCCGCCTGCACACCGTCATCTTCGAAGCGGACACCCCGGCGGGGAGGGCGTTCGACATCGCCCTGCTCTGGGCCATCGTGTTCAGCGTGGTGGCGGTGATGCTGGAGAGCGTCGCGCAGGTGCGCGCGGGCTACGGCCACTGGCTGCATATCGCCGAGTGGGTCTTCACGATCCTCTTCGCGCTGGAGTACGTGCTGCGCCTCATCGCGGTGCGCCAGCCATTGCACTACGCGCGCAGCTTCTTCGGCGTCGTGGACCTGATGGCGCTGTTGCCGTCGTTCCTGAGCGTGCTGTTCCCCGGGGCGCAGACGCTGCTGGTCATCCGCGTGCTGCGCCTGCTGCGCGTCTTCCGCATCCTCAAGCTGGGGCACCTCTTGGGTCAGGCGGAGGTGCTGCTCACGGCCCTGCGCGCGAGCCGCCCGAAGATCATCGTCTTCCTGGGCACGGTGCTGAGCATCGACGTCATCATGGGCGCGGTCATGTACATGGTGGAGGGGGAAGCGCACGGCTTCGACAGCATCCCCCGCTCCATGTACTGGGCCATCGTGACGATGACGACGGTGGGCTTCGGGGACATCACGCCCAAGACGGTGCTGGGGCAGTTCCTCGCTTCCATCCTGATGGTGATGGGCTACGGCATCATCGCGGTGCCCACGGGCATCGTGTCGGTGGAACTCGCTGCCGCCGCGCGTCAGCCCCTGGATACACAGGCCTGCCCCGGCTGTGGCGCACAGGGTCATGACCTGGATGCGCGCTTTTGCAAACGCTGCGGCACGGCATTGGACTGGGCCCCCTCGCGGCCCACCGGGTGAATCCGTCTAGGATGGCCGCGCATGGCCCGCGCCATCGACACGCCCGAGCTGGACGAGGAACGGCTGGTCCACCAGTTCCCCGGCATCGACCGCAAGGCGGTGGGCGCGTTCTACACGCCCGCGCCCATCGTGGAGCGCACGCTGGCGCTCGCGCTGGCGCACCTGGGTGACGGGCCGCTCACGGTGGTGGACCCCGCTTGTGGCGCGGGGGCCTTCCTCGCCGCCGCCGCGCGGCACCGTCCGGACGCCAGGCTGTGCGGCCTGGAGCTGGATGCCGGCGTGGCCAGCCTGTGCCAGGCCCGCGTGCCGGGCGCGGACGTGCGCGTGGGGGACGCGCTCCGGGGCGGGCTGGAGCCGCTGCTCGCGGGGACGCCGGAGGGGCACGCGGAGTTATGGGTGGGCAACCCGCCCTACAACGGCACGTCCGCGGTGCTGAAGGACGCGGCCTGCTACGCGCGGCTGCGCGCCCTGGTGCCGCTGGCGATGCCACCGGGCACGAGCCTCCGCGACGACTTCGCGTTCTTCCTCCTCGTCGCCATGAAGCGGCTGACGGCACGGCCGGGAGTGCTGGCCTTCATCACGCCCGCGAGCCTGCTGGAGTCATTCATCTACGCGCCGCTGCGCCACGCGTTGCTGGACGCGCTCCACCTGCGGGAGGTGGTGGACCTGGGCCCGGGCATCTTCACGGGCACGCAGGTGCGCACGTGCATCACGGTGTGGACGTCCCGCTCCGGCACGGACGCCTCCGCGCCCCGCTACGAGCACAAGGGCGTGGGCCAGTGCTTCACGCCCGAGCCTCCCGAGTGGCGGCTCTCCCCCATCGCGCAGGAGGCCGCCGCGCTGGACGCGGACTGGCGGGCGCGGGGCGAGCTGCTCACCACGCTCATCCCCGTGAGCCTGCCCGGGGTGAAGACGCGCTTCGACGAGCTGCTGGTGGACGCGGACCGGGACCGGCTGCTCGCGCGCCTGCACGCCTTCTGCGCCGCGACGCAGGACACGCTGGAGGACTTCGCGCGGGAGTACAGCCTGGAGCCCGCGCTGCTGCCCAAGCTGCGCGCGCTGAAGCAGGGGCCCGCGCTGGAGGTGGACGCAAGCCACGTGCGCCCGTTCTTCCGCTACGGCGGCGCGAGGCACCGGGGCGCGCTGCCACCGGAGACGAAGGCGTTCTGCTACCTGGACCGGCGGTTGATTCCCCGAGGCGACCACCGGCTGCGCGGTCCGTATGATCCGCACCAGGACGCGGTGAAGCTCCTCTTCAACGTGCGTGAGCTGCCCCTGTCCGCGGCGCTGCTGGAGGAGCCCGGCTGCGTGCACGACCACCGCCACGCGCGCTTCGCGCCGCTGTACGTGCCCCAGCGCATCCGGGATGAAGGCCTGGGCATCACGAGGGGCGCGACGTCCCGCGATTCCCTGGGCCCGCTGGTGCCGAACCTGTCACCCCGGGGAAGCACCTGGGCGGAAGGGCTGGGCGGCCCGGAGGCGGCGTTCCGCGCGGTGATGCGCTTCCTGAACGGGACGGCGGTGCAGCGGGTGTGGGCGCCCGCGTTCGGGGCGTCCCGGGTGGTGCCGGTGCCGCTGGAGGGGCCGCTGCCGGAGTGATGACTCCCCGTCACCGGCCGCGTGCGGGGGTGGACATTCTCCAGCGAGCAGGGCGTGCGGCGGGTAGTGTCCCGCGCCGCTGGGTAACCCCATTCCTGGAGTCTCCAAGACATGACGATCCGTCCCCTGCTGATTGCCGCCGCCCTCCTCTCCACGCCCGCCCTGGCCCAGGACGCCGGGACGATGGGTCCCACGGACGCGGGCACGAAGCCCGCGCCCAAGAAGGGCGAGACGGTGAAGGCGACGCTGAAGGACGCGCAGGGCAAGGACGTGGGCGAGGTGACGCTGGAGCAGGCGCCCAAGGGCGTGCTGGTGAAGGGCACGCTGATGAACCTGCCCGCGGGTGAGCACGCCTTCCACATCCACGAGACGGGCAAGTGCGAGGCGCCGGACTTCAAGACGGCGGGCGGCCACTTCAACCCGACGAAGAAGCAGCACGGCGCGCTGTCGACCAAGGGTCAGCACGCCGGTGACATGCCGAACCTCTACGTCGCCCAGGACGGCAAGGTGCAGTTCGACGTCTTCATCGCGGACCTGAAGGTGAAGTCGCTGCTCGACAAGGACGGCTCCGCCCTCATGGTGCACGCCAAGCTGGACGACTACCACACCGACCCCACCGGCGACGCCGGCGGCCGCATCGCCTGCGGCGTGGTGGAGAAGTCGGAGTAGTCCCTCGCGTCACGGAACGCGCCCGGTCCTCACATTGGGACCGGGCCGCTTCCGGCTACACGTACCCGAACCGCCGCCGCGCGAACCACTCCGCGCCGAGCAGCGCGATGAGCGCCACGAGGTAGTACCAGCGGTCCCACAGCGGCTGGTCCTTCGCGCGGCCCACCTCCACCACCGGCGGATCCAACAGCGGCACGTCCGGCATGCCGTCACGCGGCAGCTTGTACGCCTTGCCCTCCGTGACGCTGGCGATCTGCTCCATCAGCTCCGGCCGCACCGACGCGTCCGACAGCTCCGGGCCCACCGCGCGCACCGCCACCGCGTCCTCGCCCTTGCCCAGGTCCGTCTCGCCCTTCTTCGCGGACGCGAGCAGCTTGTACGGCCCCGGTGCCGGCGGCGCGAACTCCACCCGCACCACGCCGTCCGCGCCCGTCGTGCCCGTCTGCACCGCCACCGGCTTCTGCGTCGCCACGGAGAACAGCTCCACCCGCACCTGCGCGCCCTCCGCCGGCTGGTAGTCCGCCATCCGCGCCTGCACCACCACGCCCACCGGACGCCCCGGCTCCACCGACGGCGGATCCGCCGTCACCTTCAGCGTCGTCAGGTCCGGGTCCCGCACCAGCCACCGCAGCGCATTGCCCCAGAAGCGGTCATACGCCCGGTTCGGTGAACCCTCCCGGTGCGCCGTGAACGCCCACGACCACGTCGCGTCCGTCGCCACCACCATCGCCCGGCCCCGCCCGTAGTCCCACACCGACACGAGCGGCGCGTTCTTCCCGTCCACCGTCAGGAACGGATGGTCCATCAGCACCGTCGCCCCCGGCCGCGCCCGCGTCAGGTTCGCACCCGGAATGGGAGCCAGCTCCCCCCACGTGCTCTCCGTGCTCGCCGCGCCCGTGCCAATGGACGTCACCGGATGCCGCAGGCCTTCCGGCGTCAGGCGCGGCTTGAACGGATCCGCGTTCGCCGGACCCGCCGCCTCCACCGGCAGCGCCTCCATCAGCGTGGGCATGGCCGCGCGCCCTTCGCCCAGCACGCTGTCGCCGCCAATCATCACGAACGCACCGCCCTCGTGGATGTAGCGCTCCAGGTTGCGCTCGTACTCCGCGATGGACAGCGACGGGTCCGAGTAACCGAAGTTCTGGAAGATGACGACGTCGAACGTGTGCAGCTTCGTGTCGAAGATCTCCTCCATGGGGAACGGGATGAGCGACAGCTCCCGCTCGTTCGACACGCCCGGGTCGTCCGACAGCGTGCGCAGGATGTAGAACGACACCAGGTCCACGTTCGCGTCCTGCTTGAGCAACCCGCGCAGGAAGCGCTCGTCCCACGACGGCCGTCCCACCACCAGCAGCACGCGCACCCGGTCGCGAATCACCTTCAGCGTGAACGAGCGGCTGTTGTTGTCGCTCACCGCCTCATCCGGGAACGTGGGCACCGTCACCGTGTAGACGAACCGCCCCGTCTGGTCCGGCGTGAAGGTGAAGGACACCGGCTTCACGTCGTCGCCGGTGGTCATCCGCACCAGCTTGCTCGCCACCGTCTTGCCCTCCTGGCTCAAGACGACGGGGATGTCCTGCCCGGAGAACCCGCGCCCGTGGATCTCCACCTCCACCGTCAGCGAGTTGCGCACGAAGGCGAAGTCATCCACCTTCAGCCCCTCCACCGACAAATCCTTCAGCGCCTCCTGGCCCACCAGGAACGTGGACACCGGCACGCCCAGGTCCGTGAGCGCGGCCCGTGCCCGGCCCACCGCGCCGGCCTTCAATTCCGTGTTGTCCGCGCCGTCGCTGAACAGGAGCACGCCGGACAGCTTGCGCGACCCCTGCCCGCCGGACGCCGCGGACCGCAGCGCCGCGAGCAGATCCGTCGTGCCCGCCCGCGCGGGCTCCTGGGCCAGCTGCGCGGCCGTCACCGGAGCGAGCTCCGGATCCACGCCGTACACCTCCACCGTGAAGCGGTCCTGCCAGGACGCGAACGTGGGCGCCGCCTTCTCCAGGAACGCCGCCACCTGCGCGCTGCGCGTGGGCCCGCCCGGCTCCGACGGGAAGTTCATGGACGCACTGCGGTCCACCAGCACCGCCACCCGGTTCTTCATCCGCGCCACCTGCAGGTGTCGGATGCCGGGCTCCAGGAGGAAGAAGAACGCCGCCACGCCCGCGCCCAGGCGCAGACCCCACAGAAGCAGCTTGCGGCCCCGGGACGGCTCGCGGCGCACGCCCCACGCCGCCAGCGCGATGCCCAGCACCAGCCCCACGCCCAGGAGCACCAGTGCCCAGACGGGCAGGGGCGACAGGCTGACGAGCTTCCACGCGTTGAAGGACGGGGAGTTCATTCGGTCGTGCGCTTGGGAGGTCCGTCAGCGCCGCTTGTTGAGGATGAGGGGCAGGTGCACCGCGTCGTCCTTGTAGTCCAGGCAGAGCGCGTACATGCACAGGTTGATGCCCAGGCGGATGGCCAGCTCGCGCTGCGGCTCGCCGCCGGGGGACACGTCGAACTCGTAGTCGCCGGACTCGCTGCGGCTCCACGCGCCCGCCACGTCGTTCTGCGAATAGATGACCGCCGCGCGCTTGCCCACGCTCGCCACCAGCGGCAGCGGCTTGTGCAGCAAGCGGCCCGGCGCCGCGTCCAGCAGGAAGAAGGACTTGAAGACGACGTGCGTCCCCGGCGCCTCCTTCAGCGGGCTCTGCGGCAGCACGCGCGCCATCTCCCGGCGGAAGCTGGCGTCGAAGCCGTCCCCGTCGCTGCCGTCGTTGGCGTCCCCGAACACGAAGCCGCCGTACGTGAGGTAGCGGCGCAGGTTGGACACCTCCGCGTCACTCAGCGCGGGAAAGGCCCCGTCCCCTCCGAAGTAGAGGAAGGGGTACTCGAAGAGGTCCGGGCTGCTCAGCGCGAACGGGCGCGCGTCCGGAATGACTTCCACGGACGTGCGCCGCTGCAGCTCCCACGCGAGCCGGCGCAGGCCCGACAGCCGGACGTCCCAGCGGCCCCCGTGCCGGGCCACCGCGGGGATGAAGCGGCTCTTCTCACCGAAGGCGGCCGCACGCCGGGACAGCAGCGGGACGAGCGCGGACGTGGCGAGGAGCAGGTTTCGACGGGAGAGGGACCGCACGGGCATGGGGACCCGCTTATACCGTCGGCGGGTGCCTGCATTCCCTGGTATAGACGCGCGCCATGGCGAAAGGCGGACAGACGGAGTCCGGCGGCCCCAGCGGCTCCGGAGCCCCGGGCCTGGCGCCCGGCTCGGTTCCCGGCTCCGACGACGTGCGCGCCGCCTGGGCCCGCAAGGACGCCGGTGACGTGGCCGGTGCCCGGAAGGACGCCGAGCGCATCCTCGCGGGCAGCCCGTCCCCGGAAGACCGTGAACGGGCGGAAGACCTGCTGCGCGCCACCGCCACGCCCCGCGCCCTGTACGGGTACGCGCTCCTGGGCGCCGTCATCCTGGGGGTGCTCCTGGGGCTCGCCCTGACCCGCTATTCCTGACGGCCATTGCCGCTAGGATGGCGCGTCATGGAAGGCTTCCTCCAGGCGCTCAAGTCGTACCAGTCCTTCAACCCCTCCGGCTGGGTGGGCATCTACCGGCTGCTGCCCATGTGGGTGGGCGTGGTGGTGGCGCTCGTGGGGCTGGTGCTGCTGCTCGCGGGTGGCGGCAAGCTGTTCCGCGCGGTGGCGGGCCCGGTGGGCGCGGTGCTGGGCCTGGTGTGGACGGGCGCCGTCACGCAGCGGCTGAACCTGGGCGCGGAGCTGGATCCGCGCATGCCCACCCTGGTGGCCGCGGCGCTGATGGCGCTGGGCTTCCTCTTCCCGCCCGCCGTCACCTTCGTGGGCGTGGGCGTGCCGCTGGGGCTTCTGGC
Source organism: Corallococcus exercitus (assembly GCF_003611585.1). Lineage (GTDB taxonomy): Bacteria > Myxococcota > Myxococcia > Myxococcales > Myxococcaceae > Corallococcus > Corallococcus exercitus. Next base: position 14,479 of record NZ_RAVW01000176.1, read on the forward strand.
GGGCCAGATTGCAGGCCCCAGCGACTTCCTGCTCGGCTTCGGGCCGGGCTTCATCGTGGGCGGCCTGGTGGGCGCCGTCCTCCACCGGCAGGTGAGCGGCATCGTCGCGTCGCTGGTGGGCGCGTGGCTGCTGGTGATTGGCGCGCTCGCGGCGCTGCACCAGTTCGGCGGCGTGGTGGAGGCGGTGGCCAGCCGGCCCTGGGGCGTCATCATCGCCGCGCTCCTCTTCGCCCTGGCGGGCAGCGTGTACCAGCTCGCCGTGCGCCCCTCGGCCGAGGAGTCGGATCAACAGAAGGCGGAGAAGCAGCGGCTGAAGCAACGCCTGGCGGAGCAGCAGGCGCTCGAGAAGCGATGGGGGGTCAAGTAACCCCTGTCCCGGCAATCCTTTACGCCGGAGGGGCCGGAGCGTAGATTCCGCCGGCTTTCCCCCTCCCCTTCCTCGAGCATCGATGGGCCAGGCCAGCCGCAAGGACAAGGACACGCAGAAGCAGGAAGGGTCGCCCCCGGCGGCCACCGTCCCGTCTTCCCCGGAGACCGCCCAGCCCGCCGTGCCCCATGAGGGGTGGCGCAAGCCCGCCGGCATGGGCCGCAAGGGCTGGGCCGTCCTCGCCGGCGCCGTCGCCTTCATCCAGCTCCCGCTCATCCACTACGCGCTCCTGCGCGGCCAGGCGGACGTCACCGCGACGGTGCCCTACCAGCAGGCCTTCAACGACCCGGCCGTCGTCGCCCGCGACTTCTTCTCCACCGGCGCCTACTGGCGCGTGACGAACGGGGAGCTGCTGGGCCCCGCGCCCAAGAACAACCCGCTGTGGCTCCAGGCCGTGCTGCCGGACGACGTGGCGGTGGAGTTCGACGTGCGCCCGGAGTACCCCGAGGGCGACATCCGCGTGGAGCTGTTCGGCAACGGACGCGACCCGGCCTCCGGCTACGTGCTGGTGCAGGGCGGATGGAACAACAGCCTGTCCGTCATCGCCCGGCGCGACATCAACGCCCCCGCGCTGGACGTGCTCCAGCGCAAGGCCGCCCGCATCGCGGAGAAGGGCGGCGGCCAGGGCGCGGACCTCGTCGCCACCGGCGTCTTCAACAGGGACACGGCGGTGCGCGTGGAGTCCCGCGTGGGCGCCCCCATCCAGTCCGGCCGCACGTACCACTGGCGCATCGAGCGGCGCGGCAACGTGCTCAAGTGGGCCATCGACGGACAGCTCGTGGCGGAGCTGGATGACCCGTTCCCCTTCAAGGGCAAGGACCACGACCGGCTGGGCCTCTCCGGCTGGGAGTCCCAGCTGTTCTTCGACAACCTGCGCGTCGGCACGCCGGACTCCATGCCCGCCACCATGGCGGCGAAGCAGGAGCCCACCCTGCCCCCGGGCCCCTCCGAGGACGACTTCAACCGCGACACGCTGGGTGACGCGTGGAACGTCACCCACCCCGCCGCCGTGAAGCTGGAGGACGGGGCGCTCGTGGTGCAGAACGTGGGCAACCGCCCGGTGTGGCTGAAGAAGCCCATTCCGGAGAACGCCGTCATCGAGTTCGACGCCTGGGGCGACAGCCCGGACGGCGACATGAAGGTGGAGGCGTGGGGCGACGGCCGCTCCTTCTACGCGGGTGACCCGCGCCTGCAGTACACCGCCACCGGCTACGTCTTCATCTACGGCGGCTGGCGCAACACCCAGTCCATCATCGCGCGCCAGCACGAGCACACCAACGACCGCGCCGTACGCGACGGCGCCGCGGTGGTGCCCGGCCAGCGCTACCACTTCCGCATCACCCGGCGGGATGGGCTCCTGTCGTGGGAAGTGGACGGCAAGCCCTTCCTCACCCTCCAGGACGCGTCCCCCCTCTACGGCCCCCGGAACCAGTACTTCGGGTTCTCGGGCTGGCAGACGCGCGTCCACTTCGACAACCTCAAGATCCAGCCGCTGTAGCCTTCCCCCGGGCGGCGGAGGAAACACCCGTGCGCAGAGTCGGAATCTTCGGCTGGGGCGTGGTCGCCCCGCGTTCCCCCAACATCGAGGCCTTCGCGAAGAACCTCGAGTCGTCCGAGACCTGGCTGACCCCCTTCAACGGCTTCGGTCCGGACAACTTCCTCGTCGGCACGCCCACGTTCAACCTGGCGGACTACAAGCCGTGGATTGACGCGCGCTTCCCCGCCAACCGCTTCTCCCAGCTGGAGCGGAAGATGGGGCAGCCCACGCAGTACGCCATCGGCGCCTTCATCCAGTCGCTGGCGCAGAACCCGGGCATTGAAAAAGAGCTCCAGGAGCTGGGCACCAAGGCCCATGTCTACGTGGGCACCGGCCTGGGGGACTTGCCCACCATCCAGAACATCTCCCTGGACCTCTACCGCGCCCAGCGCCGGTGGGACCGCTTCTGGGCCTCCCCGGAGAGGAACGGCGCCCTGCGCGAGTGGCGCGAGACGCGCGAGCCCCTGCCCGGCCTGCCCCCGGAGCCCTCCACCATCGAGGAGGTGGAGCGCGACAGGGCGGAGGACGACTGGTGGCACTTCTGGGCCGGCCGCTCGCCGGAGCTGCGCGAGTACCTGGAGGAGCTGCGCGAGATTGAAGCCATTGGCGTGCCCGACGAGGGCGACGTGGAGTCCGCCAAGCTGGCCGTCATCAAGGAGAAGCGCACGCGCAACGGGCGCCTGCAGAAGAAGTGGAACGCGCCCGAGCCGCCGTGGAACGCCGTGTCCTCCAACGTGCTGTGGAACATCCACAACACGCCCGCGTCCCAGGTGTCCATGCTGGGTCAAATCACCGGCATGACGTTCGCGCCGGTGGCCGCGTGCTCGTCCTTCGGCTACGGCCTGAAGCTGGCCATGAACGCCATCCGCCTGGGTGAGGCGAAGGCCGTGGTGCTGGGCATGACGGACGCGGCGCCCAACCCGCTGGTGGTGGGCGGCTTCTACAACGCGCGCGTCATCTCCGCGGACGCCGCCGTGTCCAAGCCCCTCACCGCCCTGCGCGGCACGCACATCGCCGGCGGCGCGGTGGTGTGGGTGGTGGGCGACTACGAGCACTTCACGCAGAAGGGCTTCAAGGCGCTGGGCCTGGAGCCCGTCGCCGTGGGCGTCACCGCGGACGCGGACCACATCATCACCCCGTCCAAGGAGGGCCCCACCCTGGCCATCCGCGAGGCGCTGGGCGCCGCGGGCTGTCAGCCCCAGGACGTGGGCAGCTGGGACCTGCACGCCACCGCCACCCCGGGCGACTTCCTGGAGGTGCAGAACCTGCGCGACGTGCTGCCGGAGTCCGTGCTGATCACCGCGCGCAAGGGCACCTTCGGCCACGGCATGTCCGCGGGCGGCGGCTGGGAGCTCACGGCGCAGTACCTGGGCGCGGAAGCGGGCAAGGTGTTCCCCACGCCGCTGGCCGCGCCGGAGCTCAACAAGCAGATCGCCAAGGTGCACGGCCGCTTCGTCTTCAACCAGGAAGAGGCGGCGCCCGAGGGGTGCTCGGGCAAGCTGTCCATGGGCGTGGGCGGCATCAACGCCTGCATCATCTCCCGGCCCTGGAAGTAGCCGGGAGGCGCAAGCGTCCGCGGGGCGGAGCCCTTACGGGTACTTCGCGGACGCCTCGGCCTCCAGGGCCGTGGCACCCTTCGGGTTGAGCTTGCGGAAGAACTCCAGCTCCAGCTCCAGGTCCCGGTAGCTGGCCTTCTGCTCCGGCGCGAGCCCGGTGGTGCTGCGGCCCACGGCGTTTGAATCCGCCATGCCGCCGCCGTTGCCCTTGTCCGTGGCGTAGCCCATGGCCACCTGCTGCTGCATGCGGTCCGTGCGAAGGGCGCGCAGCACGACCCGGCCATCCGCCATGGTGAGCCCCTCGATGAGGTAGCGCGTGGAGGAGGTGGGCCCCATCGTGCCACCGCCGGAGTCCAGCCACTCCGTCTCCAACACGTACTGGTTGGGCATCTCGCGCCACGAATAGCCGCGCGCGTCCATGATGGTCTTCACCTCCGGCCACAGCTGCGCGAGCGGCTGTTCGTAGGCGACGGTGGCCGTGCGGTCGCGGATGTAGTTGTCGCGCTGGTGGCCAGCGCAACCGGCGAGGAGGACGACGGAGACGGTCAGGGCCCACAACGGGGCCGAGGGAAACAGTTGGCGCATGGAGACGACCTCCCGGACGGGAAGCAGTGGGGTGTGGAGACCGCCCATCCTAGCGCGGCCCTCCCCCTGTCTCTTATACAC
>NZ_RAVW01000177.1 GCF_003611585.1 Corallococcus exercitus
ACCCCGCCCTGCCCCACGAAGAAGATGAGCCGCGTGGGCGGCAGCGGGGGCGCCGCGATGGGAGGCATGGACGGGGCGCGCACCAGCGCCGGAGGCCCTTCGGCCGCGCTGAACTCCAGCGCCTTGGTCTCCTTGCCCGCCGCCCACTCCTTGGCGAACTCCTTCAGCCCGTCCAGCCCCCGGGGCGCCACCTCGCGGCGGCCCAGCAGGTTCACGGGCACGGTCTTGTCCAGCGCCTGGTACTTGCGCACGTGGGGCGCCTGCAGGCCGCGGCGGCCCTGGCACGCCGGACAGCCCTCGTGGTCCTCCACCTGGTTGACCACGACTTCCGTCACCGGCAGCCCGCGCTCGCGCAGCTGGGTGAAGTACATGCGCGTCTGCGCTTCCGGCACCGGCTCCGCCAGCGCGACCAGGTGGAAGGCCGTGCGCGCGGGGTCCTTCAGCAGCGCCAGCAGCTTCTCCGCCTTCTGGCCCACCTGCTCCAGGAAGCCCGCGGGAGCCGCCTCCGCCGCCGCGGCCGCCTTCTTGCCCTTGCCGCTGGGGGCCGGGGCGGCGCGGTCCTGGCCCGCCTTCACGAAGCCCAGGAACTTGCGCAGCTGCGCCGGCATGTCGAACAGGCGCAGCGTGTGGCTGGTGGGCGCCGTGTCCACGACGATGCGGTCGAACTCGCCCGACTCCAGCAGGTCCACCACGTGGAAGAGGGCCACCAGCTCCTCCAGCCCGGGCACCGCCTGCTGGTAGAGCTTGCCCATCTCCTCGTCCGACAGGTGCGTGCCCTTCACCGCCGCCTTCGCCAGCGCCGGCAGGTACTCCGCCAGGAACGGCTTGAGCAGCGCGGCAGGGTTCAGCTCCGCTCCGAAGAGGCCGCCCTCGCCCTTGCCCGCCTGCAGCTTGGTGGGCTTCGCCGGCAGCTTCTTCTTCACGAGGTCCGACAGGGACTGGACCTGATCCAACGAGACAACCAGCACCTTCTGCTTGGGCGCTTCTTCGGAGAGCCTCACCGCGTACGCTGCCGCGAGCGTGGTCTTGCCGACCCCGCCCTTGCCGCCGAAGAAGTGAAGTACTCTCGCGTCGCTCATTGCGTTGTGGCCTTCCTTGTGCCCCCCCGGCGGCACCCCAGATGACTCACGTCGGACGACCGCACCATGGGGGGCGGACGTGGCCCGAAATGAAACGTCCCGGCCGGGCCCTCACCAACGGGTGGGAGAGGCCCGGAGGATCCCCCGTCCAGGGGGGAAAAGTCAAGAATTGACAGGGGTTTTCGAGACCTCCCCCGCCCGTTTAAACCGGCTTGGGGAGGCCCCGTGCGTGCCCTCCAGGAGCCCTGCCAAGGGCCTGGAATCCGGCCCTTCCCGCCTACCCATCAGGTCAGCGGCTGGCAGCCATCCGCCGCCAGCCCCAACGGGGTGGCGCTGATCAGCGGGTCAGGAAGCTGCTGGCCCCCATGGGGCCGTCGTTGCCCTGACCACCCAGGGGGCTGCCGCCACCCGGGGTGCCCTGCGCCCGGTTCTCCGCCGCGTAGCGGTTGAGCTTGTTGTAGAGCGTCTTCTCGCTCACCCCCAGCACCTCCGCCGTGCGGGCCTTGTTGTTCCCGTTGCGCTGGAGGCTGCCCAGGATGTACTCGCGCTCCACGGCGTCCAGGCTCAGGCCGAACGGCAGCTTGAACGTGTGGCGCTCCGGGCTCTTGCCGGCCATGTCGGGCGGCAGGTGCTCGCGGGTGATCAGCTCCCCGTCGCAGAGGATGACGGCGCGCTCCACGGCGTTGCGCAGCTCGCGAATGTTGCCCGGCCAGTCGTAGTTCTTGAGCACCTCCATCGCGTCCGGGTGCACGCCGGAGACGCGCTTGGCGGAGTCCCCGCGGAACTTGTCCACGAAGTGCTGGACCAGGATGGGCACGTCGTCCCGGCGCTCGCGCAGGGGCGGCAGGTGCAGCTGGAACACGTTGAGGCGGAAGTAGAGGTCCTCGCGGAAGCGCTGGTTCTTGATCTCCTGCTTCAGGTCGCGGTTCGTGGCGGACAGCACGCGCACGTCCACTTCGATCTCCACCTTGCCGCCCAGCCGGCGCAGGCGGCCCTCTTCCAGCACGCGCAGGAGCTTGGCCTGCAGGTCGATGGGGATTTCACCCAACTCGTCCAGGAAGAGCGTGCCGCCGTGGGCCATCTCGAACACGCCCGGGCGGCGCTGATCCGCGCCGGTGAAGGCGCCGCGCTCGTGACCGAAGAGCTCGGATTCAATCAGCGTCGCGGGAATGGACGCGCAGTTGATGGCGATGAAGGGCTTGTCGCGGCGCAGGGACAGGTTGTGCACCGTGCGGGCCACCACTTCCTTGCCCGTGCCGGACTCGCCGCTGATGGAGACGGAGGCCTTGGAGGGGGCCACCTTCTCGATCATCTCGATGACCTTGCGCATCCCGGTGGAGCCGGCGATGAGGTCCGTGGAGCCCAGCTGCTTGAGGCGGCGCCGGAGCGTCTGCACCTCGCGCATGGTCTCCTTCTTCTCCAGCGCGCGGTCGATGCAGACCTTGAGCCGCGCGGTGTCCAGCGGCTTCACGATGAAGTCGTAGGCACCCTCGCGGATGGACTCCACCGCGGTGTCGATGGTGCCGCGGCCGGTGAGGAACACCACCGGGCAGTCCGGCAGCTCCTCGCGCAGGTTGCGCAGGAGCCACAGGCCGTCCGTCTCCGGCATGGCGAGATCCGACAGGACGACGTCGGGCCGGAACTCACCGGCCTTGCGGAGGGCGTCATGCCCGTCGAACGCGGTCTCGACCTTGTGACCCCAGGCGGACAACATCTCCGCCAGGGCCTCGCAGGTCTCACGTTCGTCATCCACGGCCAGGATTCGTGCGCTGCCCAAGGTGAAAACCTCCACTGCGATGAAGCGTGATGAAAAACCGGATGGAAGACCGTCAGCGCCTGAAGAGGGGGAACCTCAGGCGCGCGGGAACACGAGGCGGCACGTGCCCGCCTGAATGCTGAATTCGATGCCCAGCTGGGCCGCGCGAAGCGTCAGCGCGGCCACGGTGTCCGTCGCCCGCTCGGGCGCCGAGGAGCCGTCCACGACCTCCAGCACCGCCTGAGGACCTTCGGCGCGGACGGCGACGACCACGGTGCCGCCGGACTCCGCGCGCTGGAAGGCGCGCATCAGCACCTGCACCAGGAAGAACCCCAGCTCGGTGGTGTCCTCCATGCGGGCCTGCACGTCCGGCTCGATGGCGCGGGTGACCTGGAGTCGGCGCCGGCGGCTCTCGTGGCCCAGCACGTCCAGGGCCTTGCCGGTGGCATCCGACAGCGGCGCGTCCCCGGAGGGGCCCGCCCCGCGAAACACGATGAAGTCCGAGAAGAGCTTGAGCAGCCCGTCCACGCGAGCGATCTGCTCGCGCATGGCCTTGAGGTTCTTCTCCTGCGTGGCCGGCACCTGGCCGGACTCGCCCTTGAGCTTCTCGGAGAGCACCTCGAGATGGATGGCCAGCGCGTTGAGCGGGTTGCGCACGTCGTGCAACAGGCTGTCCATCAGCGGCGGAACCGCGTCATAGCGGGCAGCGCCCACCACGGGATCCGACACATCCTGGACAGAGGGCACACTGCTAGCCATTGCTGTTGAGCTAACCACCTGGAACTCCTAGGAATTTCCGTCTCCCCACCCCCGCCGCCGCCCTACCGGAGCCAGGATTTAGGGAGCACCCCGGGGATCGTCAACCCTGGGTCGGTAATTCTTGCCGGAGTTCTAAAATTCCCGTGTCGGAACGGCCACTTAGGACCTCTCCCAAGTGTCATTCAACGAACGGGAACCCTGCACCGCGCGATCACCGCGTCCAGGGGTTGTCCACCCCCGGACACGGCGGCGCCTTCACGTCCCGGTTGCGGGCACCGGAGGCTGCGCGGCGGCGCCCAGGCCGACGAGCTGGAGGCCCAGCCGGGCCGCGTACTCGAAGATGCGCGGGTCCCGGTAGAACTCGCCGAACACGATGCGGGTGCAGCCGCTGTTCGCGATCAGCTTGAAGCACGGCCAGCAGGGGCTGGCGGTCGTGTAGATGGTCGCGCCATCAATGCCGACGCCGTTCTTCGCCGCCTGGATGATGGCGTTGGCCTCCGCGTGGACGGTGGCCACGCAGTGGCCGTTTTCCATCATGTGGCCCACCTCGTCGCAGTGGGGCAGGCCGCGGATGGCGCCGTTGTAGCCGGTGGACAGGATGGTCTTGTCCCGCACCAGCACCGCGCCCACATGCTTGCGGTCACAGGTGGCGCGGGTGGCCACCTGCTGGGCGATGTCCATGAAGTACTGATCCCAATTGCCCCGAGCGGACATGCGCGTGAACCCTCCAGCGGATGAGCCCGCAGCTCTAACGCCGGATCAGCGCCGCACCAATTTCCAGGCCGGGGCGCTGTCGGATCAGCGACTCGCGGTCTTCTGAGGCCCCGCGCCGTCCGCGTCCGCGGAGCGCTCCAGCAGCCGGCCGAAGCCCTTCGCCTGCATGAAGCCGCGCACCTTGGCGCTGGGCGCGGCGAAGGTCTCCCCGGGCATGGGCACGTCGAAGCTGAAGTTCTGGGCGGCGACCTCGAAGTCCACCTTCGCGGTGCGGTAGCCCTCCACGATGGCCAGGAGGCGCCCCGTCTCCATGCTGAAGATGCCGCCGCCGGAGGCCCCGTAGCCGATGGGCGCGTCCGTCTTCAGCATGCGCGGGTGCTTCGTCTGCTTGTCCCATTCCACCTGGGACACCATGCCGCCGGAGATGGACAGCGCGCGGCCGTACGGGGACGCCGCCACCACCACGTCCTCGCCCGGCTCCGGCTCGTCGTCCGCCGCCAGCTCCGCCACGGGCCACGTCACGCCCGTCACGCGCAGCAGCGCCAGGTCCACGTCCGGCACCTCGCCCGTGGCCACCACCTCCGCGGCGTACTCGTGCGACTCCGCGCGCCGGTCCAGCACGACCTTGAGCACGGGGTCCGTGAGGTCGCCCTTCTCCACCGCGTGCGCGTTGGTGAGCACGTAGCTGACGGGGCCGGACTCCCCGGCCTCCGTCCCGATGACGACGCCCGACGCCGAGCGGCGCACCTTGCCGCCCTCCGTCGTCACCAGCCGCACGTTGAGCGGGAGGATGCGCCGCACCATCGCCTTGCGCGTGGGCTTCGGCGTGGGCTCGGGCCTGGACAGCACCCGCTCCACCCGGAGCGGGGCCTGCGTGTGCGTCGCGACCGGGGTGTCCGACGAGGACTGCGACGGGGCACTGGCGCACGACACGAGGGCCCACAGGAGGGGGGTGCCCAACAGCAACCGGTTCATCAACACTCCAGGCGCAAGGAAGAGGAGGGACGAAAGACGACGACACACGCGCAAACTCGGTGTGAGGTCCCATCATCCCGAGCACCGGCCCGGATTGGGAAGCAGGCGAGCAGACATCGGCTTTCGGATGCCTGCCCGCCGCTCGCCATCAGCCGTAGCGCTGCCGCATCAGGAACAGGATGGCGTCCTTCGCGCAGAACTCGCAGTAGCCGTAGCGGTCCGCCATCGTCTTGAGCGTGTCCTGCACCTGGGACTGCTCGCGCGGGGAGAGCTGGTTGCGGTCCTCGGAGAGGTACTTGAGGATGTTCTCCTTGTTCTTGCGCAGCACGCGCTTGCGCTCCTCGAAGTAGTGGTCGCGCAGGCGCTTGAACATGTCCGGGAAGATGCGCGGGTAGTCCATGGCGCCGTCCGGGTTGTCCAGCCGGTGCGCGCCGATGCTCGCGATGAGCCCCCGGCGGAAGTCCGGAGGCGCCTCGCCCTGCGGCATCACGATGGCCTCCACCTCCGCCATGCGCGCCTCGTCCGGCTTCTCCGACTCGCCCGTCACGCGGTTGCGCATCTTCTCCCCGCGCACCCAGTGGCTGACGCTCTGGATGTAGCGCTCCACCAGCTCGCGGTACTGGCCTTCGGACACCAGGCCCATGGAGTCGCGCACTTCTGAATCCACGCGGTCCAGGTACTCGCCCTCCACCACGCGCACGAAGGTCTCGTGGTCGTGGTAGCCGTCCATCACCTCCTGGAGGAGGAACTCGTAGACGCTCTTGTCCTTGCAGAGCGCGTGCAGTTCCTCCAGCACCGCCAGCGCATGGAGGCACTTGTAATCCGGGTTCTGCGCGGCGTTGAAGAGCGCCGTCTTGATCTCCCGCGCGCTCGCGCCGGAGCGGCCCTCGTAGTTGGGGTACGCGTCGGACTCCTCGTACATCTCCTCGCGCAGCTTGAGCAGCTCCTTGGTGTTCGAGGACGACAGCCGCGCGGGCACCCCACCCTCCTGGTACAGGTGCATCTTCTCCGCGGGCGCCACCTGATCCACCAGCGGCTTCACGTTGGCCGGGTAGCGGTCCGGGATGGGCTTCTTCAGGCGCGTGAGCACCGCCCACATCGCGGCCACCTCCGTGGCGTGCGGCGCGACGTGCTTGCCCACGGACGTGGCGGTGATCTGCGCGTCGTAGATCTCCTGCTCGACCTTGTAGCGGCGCAGGTACGGCACGCGCACCAGCTCGATGCGGCCCTTGAACGACGCGAAGTCCGGCAGCTCCTTGAAGGCGCCCAGGTGCTTCTCGTTGGAGGACGCGATGAGCACCTCGTCCAGCTGGAGGACGAAGGGCTCCAGGGGCACCTCGCTCGTCTCGCTGAAGCCCAGCAGGTACTTGAAGGCCTCCAGCGGGCGCTTGAGCAGGTCCGCGTATTCAATCAGGCCGCGGTTGGCGTGTACCAGCGGGCCGTGCGGCTCGAAGAGCACCGTGCTGTGCAGCGCGGCGGGCAGGTTGAGCTGGGTGCGGTCCGCCGAAATCTGCTGCGCGGCGGCGTCCACGCTCATCTGCGGCTCCACCGTCACCGTGCCCACCTGGTAGCGGCGCGACACGTAGAAGCGCTCCACCTGCACGTGGCGAAGGACCTTGAGGTAGTCCCCGCCGTAGGAGTTGAGCAATGCCGTGTAGATGCGGCGGCACTTGGCGCACAGCTCGCCGTCGCGCACGTAGTCGGACAGGATGAAGTCCCCCGTCTCCCCGTCGCCGGTGCCCAGCCCCTTCTTCTTGAGCGCCCCCTCCAGCAGGGCCTTGCGCTCCGCCGGCGGAACCGCGAACAGCGGATGGTCGCGCAGCTCGCAGGGCATGCGCAGGTCCAGGTCCTCCGCGTCCAGGTGGGCGTACGTGGTGAGCTCGCCCTCGGTGGACTTCGTGCCCGCGCGCTCGCCGAAGCCGATGGAGCCCTTGATGAGCTTCTCCGACGGGAACACCCACGCGATGCGGTAGAGGGCCCCTTGAGGCTGGCGGGAGTAGTCCTCCATCCCCTGCTTCAGCGCGTTGACCAGGCTGGACTTCGCGCTGCCGTTGGGGCCGTGCAGCATGATGAGCTTGTTGATGCGGCCGGCGCGCACGAAGTTGCCCAGGATGCGGTAGAGGGCGTTCTGCACCTCCTCCTGCCCGGCGACGCGGCCGTCATGGTCGGCGGACGGGACGTCGAAGACCTTGAAGCGCCGGATGGTGCCGGTGGGGTGCGGTACGGCTTCCGTGCCGTAGTGGTCCATCACGTCCCGCAGGTACTGCGCCGCGTTGCGCGACTGGCCCCGCGGGTCCGTGAAGAAGAGCGTCAGGTACTCCTCGAAGGACAGGATGGACCGGTTCTTGACGAAGTCGGCGCTGACCTGTGCGCCCACCTCTTGCAGATAGCCCTTCGCTTCCACGGCGGCTCCCCTCTGTGGGTGGGTAGTCTCTCGGATGTAGCCACGGCGCTTCGCCGTCGCATGTGAACCCCGGGGAACGACCTTCGTTCCCGGCCCGGGGGATGTAAACCTCCCGGGCGGCCGGTCTGTTCGGGGCCGCGCGCTTGGACGCCGGCCGTGTCCCACCCGGCCAGGCGGGCGCCCGGGGTGGGACGTTCAGGCGCGCTGGAAGTTTGAGGGCGTCCGTCGGATGACGGATGGTTGGTGATTCGCGCACCCGGGATGGGTGAGATACGGTCCCGGACTGCCACACCCCACAGAGCCGCAACGCCTCACCCGGAGCCCACACGCGATGCACAAGGAGCCCATCATCGGCATCGACCTCGGCACGACGAACTCGTGCGCGGCGATCGTCGAGGACAGCGGGAACGTCAAGCTCATCCCCTACAAGGGCGGCGAGTACACCATCCCCTCCATCTTCGCCATCGACGACAAGGGCAACGAGCTCATCGGCTTCGAGGCGAAGCGCCAGTGGCAGCTCAACCCGCGCAACACCGTCTACGGCGCCAAGCGCCTGGTCGGCGTCAACTACAGCAGTGACGTCGTCGGCGTGATGAAGAAGTCCGTGGCGTACAACATGCGCGCCGGGGCCAAGAACGACGTCACCCTGGACGTGGGCAAGAAGGAGTTCACCCTCCAGGAGATCAGCGCGAAGATCCTGGGGAAGATCCGCGACGTCGCCGCCAACTACCTGAAGACGCCCATCAAGCGCGCGGTGGTGACGGTGCCCGCGTACTTCAACGACCGGCAGCGCCAGTCGGTGAAGGACGCCGGCAAGCTCATCGACCTGGAGGTGGTGCGCATCATCAACGAGCCCACCGCGGCGGCGCTCGCCTACGGCGTGGGCAAGACGCTCAAGGAGAAGGTCGTCATCTACGACCTGGGCGGCGGCACCTTCGACGTCTCCATCATCGAGATCCGCGACCGCGTCTTCGAGGTGAAGGCCACCGGCGGCGACGTGTTCCTGGGCGGCATCGACTTCGACAACGCCATCATCCACCACGTCCTCAAGGACTTCGCGGCCAAGACGGGCATCGACCTGGCCACGGACCCGGTGGCCATGCAGCGCATCAAGGACCTGGCGGAGCGGACCAAGATCGACCTGTCCGCGCGCGAGGAAGTGCCCTTCAACATCCCCTTCATCACGATGACGGCGCAGGGCCAGCCCCTGAACATCGAGATGAAGTTCACGCGCAAGATGCTGGAGCAGCTGACGAACCAGCTCGTCGACCGCACCCTCCAGATGGTGGCGCGCGTGCTGGTGGACTCCGGCCTGTCCACCAAGGACATCGACGAAGTGATGCTGGTGGGCGGCCAGACGCGCATGCCCGTCGTGCAGGACCGGCTCACCAAGTTCTTCGGCAAGCCGCCCAGCAAGGGCGTGCACCCGGACGAGGCGGTGGCCATTGGCGCGGCGCTCTACGCGCACTCGCTCGAGGACAACACCAACCTGCGCATCCAGCTGCTGGACGTGATTCCCATGGCCATTGGCCTGGAGCGCGGCGACGGCGGCTTCCACGTCGTCTTCCCGCGCAACGCGTCCATCCCCAACGCGAAGCAGCTCCTGGCCACGACGAGCATCGACAACCAGACCGAGCTCGCCATGCGCATCTACCAGGGCGACCACGACACGGTGGCGCGCAACGACCTGCTGGGCGAGTTCACCTTCTCCGGCATCATGCCCGCCAAGGCCGGCACGGTGAACGTGGAGATCATCTTCGACGTGAGCGTGGAGGGCATCCTCACCATGCGCGCGAAGGACCCCGCCACCGGCCGCGAGATGAAGACCACGGTGCGCGTCACGCAGAGCTGAAGCGAAGGGCGCCGCCAGAAACACCACGGCGCCCCTGCCTGCGAAGGCGAGGGGCGCCGGGTGGGAAGCAACGGACCGCCGGGGGAAACCTCAGGCGGTCTTCTTTTCCTTCTCCATGACGATCTGCGGAGGCTCGTGCTTGGTGATCACCTGTTCGGTGATCTTGCACTCCTTGACGCCCTCGCGGAACGGCACGTCGTACATGATCTCCAGCATCGCGTCCTCCATGATGGCGCGCAGGCCGCGCGCTCCGGAGTGACGGCGCATCGCCTCGCGGGCGATGGCGCGCAGCGCTTCCTTGGTGAAGGAGAGCTTCACCTTCTCGATCTCGAACATCTTCTGGTACTGCTTCACCAGGGCGTTCTTCGGGATCGTGAGGATGGTGACGAGGTCATCCTCCTTCAGGTCGTTGAGCGTCGCGATCATCGGCAGACGGCCGATGAACTCCGGGATCATCCCGAACTTCATCAGGTCTTCCGGCTCCGTCATGGCCAGCAGCTCACCCACGCTGCGCTCTTCCTTGTGGGTGATCTTCGCGCCGAAGCCCAGGCCCTTCTCACCCACGCGGCGTTTGATCACGCCGTCGATGCCGTGGAAGGCACCGCCGCAGATGAAGAGGATGTTGGTCGTGTCGACCTGGACGTACTCCTGCTGGTTGTACTTCTTGCCGCCGCGCGGGGTGACGTTGGCGCGGGTGCCTTCGATGATCTTCAGCAGGGCCTGCTGCACGCCCTCGCCGCCCACGTCGCGGGTGGCGCTGGGCATGTCGCCCTTGCGCGCGATCTTGTCGATCTCGTCGATGTAGACGATGCCGCGCGCCGCCTTCTCCACGTCGTAGTCGGCGTTGTGGAGGAGGTTCTGGATGATGTTCTCGACGTCCTCACCCACGTAGCCGGCCTCGGTGAGGCTGGTGGCGTCCGCGATGGTGAAGGGAACGTTGAGGAAGCGCGCCAGGGACTGGGCGAGCAGCGTCTTGCCGGAGCCCGTGGGGCCGATGAGCAGGATGTTGCTCTTCTGCAGCTCCACGTCCTCGCCGCCGGGGCTCTTCACACCGGGGCGCGGCCGGGCGGCCGGCTTCTTCTGGTAGATGCGCTTGTAGTGGTTGTAGACCGCGACCGAGAGGACCTTCTTCGCCTGGTCCTGACCGATGACGTAGTCGTCGAGGAACGCCTTGATCTCCAGTGGCGTGGGCAGGCTGACCTGCGGCTTGCCCTCCTCGCGTTCGTTCTCGTCCGCGATGATGTCGTTACACAGCTTGATGCACTCGTCGCAGATGTAGACCGTGGGTCCGGCGATGAGCTTCCGAACCTCGCGCTGCGATTTGCCGCAGAACGAGCAGGACAGGTTGACGTGGTGCTCCTTCTTCACTGCCGCCTCCGAGTTCGCCGGTCCCGGTTCGGGACCTTCTCCGCCGACCACCGCACTCCACCACCCGCGAAGCCGCCCACGTCTTTCGACGGCTCCAGGCCCACCTGCTACAGGCCCTGAACCCACTATAGGGCCCTCCCCTCCGGGCAGGAAGCCCGTCAGGAGTGCCCTTTCCCAGGAGCGTTCAGCCCAGGTCAACGGGTCGGTCTTGGATAACAGCGACTCAGGCGTCCGTCACGCTCGACGCGATCTCTTCGACATCGTCCGCGAGGGCGGCCGCCCGCTCGGCGACAGCGTTGGGGACTCGACGGCTTCCCGCCAGCTCGGAGGCGAGCTTGCGCGCCATCTGCGCCAGTTTCCGCACCTGGAGGCTCTCCGGCGGCGGCTCCGGCGGGGGCCGGGGGAAGCGCTCGGTGAATTCCTTCTTGAGCTCCGTGGGGGACTTCTCCGGGCTCCAGATGCTGTCGCGCAGGGACTTGTATTCCGTGGGGGACAGCTGGCCGCGCTCCTCGGCGTCGGCCAGGACTTCCACGACCTCGAAGGCGGGGGCCTTCTCCGGGAACTCCTGCTGCTGGAGCTCTTCCGGGGCTTCATGCTTGGCCAGGAAGCTGAACGAGCGCGTGAGCTTCAGCGCGGTCTGCTTCTTGATGTGCAGCTCCTTGAGGCAGTAGGCCTCGAAGGAGGCGTGGCCCCACTCCTCGTACTTGGCTTCGTCCCGGACCTGGACGAGCAGCTTGCCCAGTTCCGCCCAGGTGGACTTGAAGCGCTTGGCGGCGAGGAGGACGGTGTGGCGGAACGTCCCCGGGGGGACGCTCATGGCCTTCTTGGCGATTTCGACTTCGGCGACAGAGGCGGACATGCCTGTTGTATCGGGCACGTCCGCAGGGTGGGCAAGAAAGTCGCCCTACCCTCGCTTGCCGATATTGAACGAAAGCCCCACGGTGGCGCGCTCGCCGTCGTAGGCCTTGAAGGGCCACTTCTTCAGTTCGGCGAAGAGGCACTCGAAGAGTGGGCCCTGCTTGAACTGGGGGTTGTCCACCCACAGCTTCGCCACGCGGCCGTCGTTCCCGATGACGAACTCCATGGGAATCTTCGCGGCCAGGCCCGGCGTGCGCTCGGCCTCCTCCTTGAAGCAGCGGAAGAGCTTGGACTGGTTGCCGGCGACGACGCGGTTGATGGCGCCCTGGTCGAACTGCTGGGCCATCTCCAGGCCGTCGGGATCCGTGGAGACGCTGCCCGAACGGGGCGGCCGGTTGGCCGCGGCGGCGCTGGCCACCGCACCACTGCCCGCTGTCCTGGGGGTGGCACTGCCCTGCCCCGCAGGGCGATCCGGGCGGCGCGGGTCGTTGGACGGGTAGGCGAAGAGGTCCTCGTCGTCCCCCCGAGCCTGGGCCAGGCGGATGGTGGGCGGGTCCATGGTGATGCCGTCGCCCTCCTCTGTCGCGCCGAACAGGCCGTACACGGCGGCGTTGCGCGCCAGGTACCAGCCGGTGACGCCCAGGAGGAGCGCCACGCCCGCGGCGACCCCGCCCAGCACCTTCACGCGCTTCTGGTTGCGGGCCTGCTCCACGAGCATCGTCTGGGCGACGCGGCCCTGCGCCTCGTAGCGCGCGATGTGCACTTGGAAGGCGGCGGTGTCCCGGAGCGTCCGGAACTCCCGCTCACCCGCCGGCGCCACCGGACTGTCCGGGGTCAGTTCCCCCGTGTAGAGCTTCTCCACCACCTGGGATGCGGTGATGGGCCCCAGCACCAGGTCGCCCTGTCGGAAAAGCCACTGCCCATCACTGTCCACCGCGAGTTCTTGTCCGGCCAGCATTCGCGCGGGAGTATCGTGTGTCTCCCAGCGTCATCGCAACGCCGTGGCCAAGCCCTCGCTCAAACGAATTCCCGCCGTACTGTGGACTTGGTATCGCGGTGGAAACTTCCGCGGCTTCCAGCGCCAGGTAGAAGGCCCCACGGTCCAGGACGCGCTCGAAGACGCCCTGGAGCAGGCAGGCTCACCGGCGACGGTGATGCCGTCCGGGCGGACCGACCGGGGCGTGCACGCCCGGATGCAGGTCATCAGCCTGCGCCTGAACGAGGACGTGCCGCTGGACTCGCTGCCCGCGAGGCTCGCGCCGCACCTGCCCCCGGACGTGGGGCTGTGCATCGCGAAGCGGCCGCCGGGCGCGTTCCACGCCCAGTGGAGCGCGAGCGGCAAGGAGTACCGCTACCACCTGACGCTGGGCGCGCCGCCCTCGGAAACATGGCGACCGTACGCGCTGGACGTGGCGGCGGACGGGACGCTCCAGGCCGGGCACCGGGTGGCGCCGGAGCGGCTGGAGGCGCTGCTCGAGCGCGCCGTGGGCACGCGGGACTTCACCGCGTTCCACGAGCGCTCCAGTCCCCAGAAGCCGCGCACCCTCGCGTCCGCCACCCTGCGGGAGCTGGGCGGAGGGCTCTTCGAGGCGCGGCTGACGGGAGATGGCTTCGCGCGCTACCAGGTGCGGTACCTGGTGGGCAGCGCGCTGAAGGTGGCCGCGGGGCTCCTGTCCGAGGAGCAGTGGCACGCGGCGCTGGATGAGGGGACGTCCCTGGCCGGCTTCAAGGCCCCGGCGCATGGGCTGGTGCTGTGGGAGGTCCGCTATCCTTCCGCGGTGGACCCCTTCGGGCCCGGCGAGCGCCTCCACCCGCCCGGTCTGCCCGACGCGCCACCCTTCACGGGAGCGCCGCCGGGCTGACGTCGCGCTTTCAGTCCACGAAGCGCGCTTCGTACTTCGCCAGCAGATCCGAGATGGCCTCCCGGAGGTACTCGCTCTGACGGATGCGCGTGGTGCGCGACAGCTCCTTCAGGGCGTCCAGCTTCTCGCGATTGAGACGAAACACGACCGAGGTGAGGCGGGGATTCATGTCCAAGTGCGTGGCCTCCGACAGATGCACACACCCTCTCACAATGTCGGACAACCTCAAGAAAACAACCTACGAGGCCGAACCCACCGGGATGATCCACTGCAACCCGGTGAAGAGCTCGGTGTCCGCGCGCAGTCCGGAGCCGAACCCGAACGTGAAGCCGAGCCCGCCGTACAGCGCGAAATGATCCGAGAGGGTGTGTCTGGCGCCGAACCCTATGCGAGGCCCCAGCCACGGCCCAGAAATCGGACGCACGGAAACGCCGAGATCAAAGAAGGTCCGCCACGACTCGGATCCGAACACGCTGCGGTAGCCGGTGATCAGCGCCAGCTCCTCCCCGGGGCGGCCGGTGCTGCCGCGCGCGAGGAGGAACACCTCATCCCCCTCGTAGCCGACGGTGAGCCCCACCCCCAGATCCAGGTGCCCGGCGAGCCCGGACACGGCGGAGTCACCGCTGATCCGTTCGGTGTACGTGACCCCGGGCCCCACGGTGAGGATCAGCGAGCGCTGGCGCGCGTAGGGCCCGTCGTCCACGAACTCCGCGGCGGCGACGGGGGCGGCGGCCAGGCTCGGGAGGATCAGAAGGGCGACGGTGGGGAGACGCTTCACCCCACCACCGGGAGCTTGAAGCCCTCGGGACTCCCCTGCCCTGCCCCGGCCGCGGGGGTGATGCCGGCGGCCTCGTTGAGGCGGCCGGAGCGGAAGGGCTCCAGGTCCAGGGCCACGAACTTGAAGCCCAGGGACTTGAAGGCGCCGTTGATCCGCTCGCGGATGCCGGCCTCGAAGAAGCGCGGGTACTCCTCGCTGGCGAGTTCGATGCGCGCCACGTCCTGGTGGTAGCGCACGCGGAACTGCTTGAAGTCCAGGGCGCGCAGCTCCGACTCCGCGGCGGCGATCTGCAGGAGCCGGTCGCGCGTCACGGACGTGCCGTAGGGGATGCGCGACGCCAGGCACGCCATCTGCGGCTTGTCCCAGGTGGGCAGCCCCAGCTTGCGGCTCCACGCGCGGATCTCATCCTTGGTGAGCCCGGCCTGCGCCAGGGGGGACGACACCTGGTGCTCCTTGGCGGCCTTGTGGCCGGGGCGGTGATCCTTGAAGTCGTCCGCGTTGAAGCCGTCCAGCACCACGGAGAGGCCCAGCTCCGCGCGCTTCGCCTCGCAGAGGTCGTACAGCTCCGTCTTGCAGAAGTAGCAGCGGTTGGTGGGGTTGGCGGCGTAGTTGGGGTTCGCCAGCTCGTTGCTGGAGACGACGACGTGGCGGGCGCCCAGGCGGGCCGCCAGCTCGCGCGCCTCTCGCTCCTCCTCCGGGGCGACGGAGGCGGACAGCGCGGTGAGCGCCAGGGCACGCTCGCCCAGCACCTCCACCGCGACCTGGAGGACGAAGGTGGAGTCCACGCCGCCGGAGAACGCCACCAGCGCGCTGCCGTGGGCGCGCAGGGCTTCGCGCATCGCCTCCAGCTTGGGGCGGGACGCTTCACAGAGGGCTTCAATCCGCTCGGGGCTCAGCATGGGGGACTCCTAAAACGGAAGGGCCCCGGATTGCACGCGCATCGCGCGCGCAACCTGGAGCCCTTCGACAGTCAGGACGACGGCGGGGCCCTAGCGGGCCTTGCCCTTCACGGCCTTCTTCTTCGCGGCGGGGGCCGGCTTGCCCACGCGGGCGGCGCGGGTGGCCGGACGCGCCTTGGCGCCCTTGGAACCCTTGTCCGCCTTGGGCGTCTTCGCGGCCTTCACGGCGGCGACCCGGGCGGGGGCCTCCTCCTCGTCGCGGCGGGCCTTCTTCGCCGGCAGCGGGTTGGCCTTCATCTTCTTGCCGGTGATGATCTTCAGCTCGTCCGTCGTCATCAGGCCCAGGTCCAGCAGGGCCTGGAAGATCTTCGTGCCGCCGTCCTCCACCGACTCCGTGTCGGAGTAGATGGTCACCTCAGGGGAGGTGGGCGGCTCGTAGGGCTCCGTGATGCCGATGAAGTTCGGGATCTCGCCGTTGAGCGCCTTCTTGTACTTGCCGGTGGTGTCGCGCTCGATGAGCTTCTCCGTGGGGCAGTCGACGTAGACCTCCACGTACTTGCCCACCGAGCGGCGCACTTCCTCACGGCTCGACTTGTAGGGGCTAACGCAGGGGACGAGCACCGCCGTGCCGTTGCGGGCCAGGAGGCCGGCGACGAAGCCCAGGCGGCGCACCACCATGTTGCGCTCGTCCTTGGTGTCGCCGATGCCGGCCCACAGGTCGTTCTGGAGTTCGCCCTCGTCGAGGACCTCCACGTTGCGTCCGACCTGCCGGAGGCGCGCCGCGATGTAGGCGGCCGTCGTGCTCTTCCCGGTCCCGGACATGCCGGTCAGCCAGAGGGTGAAACCAGTGTTGGGGGCCATAAGGGTTCAAACTCCCTGCGTCCGGAGCGCTTCTTGCACGCGGCGTGGGACGCGGCAGATCCAATTGACCGCCGCTTTATAGACGATAACCCGGTCACTTGACAATTCGGACCCACCTTTCCGCAGGTGGGGTTGGTCGCCGGGCAAGTTCCCGCCCTTACACGGGTTTTTCAAACCTGAAATCCGCCAATGGAAGCGGAACAGTCTGAAAACCCCCCGTGCTCCAAACCGACTGGGAGGCGGAGGCTGCTCGGCCTCCGCGTATGGCGACTACAATATATGACACCTGGGGCAGCAGCGCGATTCCCGACGGAGCGGCCTGGCGTCGATCTTCGCTAGAGAACACTGCGGGCGCGTCCACGTGCGAGTGGAAGACACTGACCACGGCCTCCTGTCGCGTGTCCGCGTCCAGGCACACCTGGAGCCACGCCTCCGGCGCGAAGGCGTAGGCGACGCGTGGCGTGGGGGAGGCGTTGGGCAGGGGGACGACCCGCCAGGAGTTCCCCTCCCCCGCCCCGCTCCGGAGGATCACGCCGCAGCCCTCGTGGGGCCACGAGTCCTCCAGGTGGCGGATCATCCGGGCGAGGACTTCCGGGGGGACGGATTGGATCAGGGCTTCGCTTCCGCCGCCGCGCAGCGCGAGCACCGGCGCGGCTCCAGGTCCGTCATCGCGCCCGGCGCGCTCAACCACCTGCCGCCCAGCGACGGGCCCAACCCCAGCCGCAGCCGCTGGAACACCAGCGCACCCAGGGCGCCCAGGGCCACGCCCATCGCCCCGTCCGGCGGCGTGCCCAGGTGGCGCACCGTCTCTCCGAAGCACCAGACGCAGCCGTCCTTGCCCCGGAACACCACCGCGCCCCGCGCGCCGTCACCGCCCAGCGCGACCCAGGGGGCCTCGCCGCTCCAGGCCGCCGGCAGCTCCGCGAGCAGTCCGCCGCCGGGCGTGCCCACCGCGTCCGGGTTCACCTCCGGGACCACGCGCGCCAGCACCTCCGCCACCGGCTGGCCCACGTCCGCCGCCGACGCGAGGAACCCCGGCGACCAGGGCCCCATGGTCAGCGCGCCCACGCCCGTCACCGGGGTACCGCCGCCGGCCAGGTACGCCGTCGCGGTGAGGCCGGACGCGCCCAGGCCGTCCACGCGCGCGCCGCCCGACAGCAGGGCCTCCTGCCCGCGCCCGCCCACGTCCCGCAGGAGGATCTGCCGGGAGTAGCGGAGAATCTGATCCTCGCGCAGCGCCATGACGCCCCCTTCAGCCCCCCGCCATGGCCGGGATGAGGGTGATCCGGTCCGCGTCCTTCACCGGCGTTTCCAGGGCCTTGAGCGCGCGCATGTCCTCGTCGTTGACGAAGATGTTCACGTACCGGCGCACGGCGCCCTTGTCGTCGAAGAGGCGCGCGCCCATGCCAGGGTAGCGCGCTTCCAGGTCGCGCAGCACTTCGCCCACGGTGGCGCCGGTGGCCTGGACCTCGGCCTGGTTGCGCGTGAGCGTCCGCATGGGTGTGGGAATGCGAATCGTGGCCATGGCTTACTTCCCCCGCTTTCGGATGATCAACCGGTGCGTGCCGTCCCCGCGCGGATCCAGGGACACCACGTCGTGGCCCTCGTCCTTCGCGCTGCGGGGCACGTTCTTCAGGGGCTCGTCGCCCTTGAGCAGCACCTCCAGCAGCGTGTCCGGAGGCAGCGACTCCAGCTTCAGCTTGGTGCGCACGTAGGTCATCGGACACACCTCGCGGGTGATGTCCAACGTCGCCGTCACGTCGGGCATGCGGTGTCCTCCTGGGACGAGGGGAACGGGGGCAGCGACTGGATGTTGCAGCCCGGGCAGTCGGGCGCGCGCGTCACCTTCACCGTGCGCCCCTCCAGCGTCTCGCCGTCGAGCACGTGCAGCGTGGCCTGGCCCCGGGGCCCCGCCGCCGCGCCCGCCAGCAGCTCCAGCGCGAGCAGCGCCTGCACCGCGCCGATGAGCCCCGCCATCGCGCCCAGCACGCCCGCCTGCGCGCACGTGGGCACCGCGTCCGGGGGTGGCACGTCCTCGTAGAGGCAGCGCAGGCACGGGCCGCCGGGGTCGATGCGCAGGGCCTGGCCATGCATGCGCAGCACGCCGCCGTACACCAGCGGCACGCCGGTGAGCACCGCCACGTCCGACAGGAAGAACTTGGTGGCCACGCCGTCGGTGGCGTCCACCACCAGGTCGTGCTCGCGGAAGAGCGCTTCGGCGTTGCCCGCGTCCAGCCGTTCCGGCAGGGCCTCCACGCTCAGGCCGGGGAAGGCTCGAAGGAGGCCGGCGGCGGCGGACTCCGCCTTGAAGCGGCCCACGTCCTGGGTGCGATGCCAGAGCTGCCGGGGCAGGTTCGTCACGTCCACCCGGTCCGGATCCACCAGCGTCAGGTGGCCCACCC
>NZ_RAVW01000178.1 GCF_003611585.1 Corallococcus exercitus
GTCGGCAGCGTCAGATGTGTATAAGGGACAGCCCCCCGCCGCGGAGGCCGCGTCGTCGGATCCGGCCCAGGCGCTGACGGGCATCCCGGGCATGGACTTCTCCGCGCTGCCCCCGGCGGCCAAGCGCGAGCTGGCCACGGTGTTCAGCGACGAGTTCTGCTACTGCGGCTGCCCCCACTCGCTGGGCGCGTGCCTCAAGCAGCACACGCCCTGCAAGCACGCGAAGCGGATGGCGCGGCTGTCCGCCCGGCTGGTGGCGGAGGGCGGGCCCGCGAGCGAGGTCATCGTCACGCTGTCGAAGTACTACGCGTCCTTCCGCGAGCCGCGCGTGCAGCTCAAGGTGGATCCGCGCATGTGCCAGGGCGATGCGAACGCGCCCGTGACGGTGGCGGAGTTCTCCGACTTCGAGTGCCCCTTCTGCGGCAAGGCGCGGCCCATCCTGGAGGGCTTCGCGAAGAAGCACCCCAGCGAGGTGCGCTTCTGCTACCTGCCGTTCCCGCTCTCCATGCATCCCAATGCCGTCCCCGCCGCGCAGGCGGTGCTGTGGGCGCGCGACCAGGGCAAGTTCTGGCAGATGCACGACGCGCTCTTCGGCCAGCAGGAGAACCTCAAGCCGGAGGCGTTGCCCGCGCTGGCGAAGTCGGTGGGGCTGGACGGGGACAAGCTGGCCGCCGTGCTGAAGACGGACCAGTACAAGGACGAGATCGAAGGCTTCCACGCGCAGGGGCGTACGGCCGCCATCAACAGCACCCCGTCCGTGTTCTTCAATGGACGCGCCTACGACCTGGGCTTCCAGGAAGGGCAGCTCGAGCACAGCATGGAGGACGAGGTGGAGTGGCGCGCGAACAACAACGCGTGGGCCGCTGACTGACCCTTCGATGAGCCAACGCTTCCGCATCGATGGCGCCGCGCAGCTGGTCCCCGAGGACCGGTCCGGCATCCCCGCGCTCGCGGGACGCTCGGGGACGTACGCGCTGATGCCCACCGCGCCCGACCTGCTGGTGTTCTCCCGCACGCCGCCGGAAGGGGGCTCCATCCCCACGCCGCGCGTGGTGCTGGCGGGGGACGCGGGCGGCTTCCCGCTGTCCGACCTCATCGCGTTCCTCAGCCAGTCGCGCTGGAGCGGCGTCATCCGCGTGCACACGCCGGGCGGCGAGCGCTCCCTCACGCTGCGCGAGGGTGAGGTGCGCGGCGCCACTTCCGAGGAGCCCGCGGACCGGCTGGGCGAGGTGCTGGTGCGGCTGGGCTACGCGGACCGCGCGCAGGTGGAGGCGGTGCTGCGCGAGCAGTCGCACTCGAAGCTGGGCCGGGCGCTGGTGGAGAAGGGCGTGCTGCAGGCGCACGACCTGTTCAAGTGCGTCACCCACCAGGTGAGTGAGATCTTCCACGCCATCGTGCTGTGCCGCGAGGGGGCGTTCTTCCTCATCGACCAGCCGCTGGACGAGAAGACGGGCCACTCGCTCCAGCTGTCCACGCAGAGCCTGCTGATGGACAGCATCCGGAAGATCGACGAGATGGCGCACTTCCGGAAGCGCATCCCCCACGGCCGCATGTACGTGGCGCGCAAGCGTCCGTCCGACGGCAAGCTGGAGGAGGACGAGGACCGCGTGCTGGCGATGCTGGACGGGCGGCGCACGGTGCTGGAGCTGGGGCACGCGGCGCGGCTGTCCGAGTTCGACGTCACCAAGGTCGTCTTCCGCCTCCTGGAGGGAGGCTTCGCCGGGCTGACGGACAAGCCGGTGGGGGCTCCCGCCGCCACCGCCGTGGCGCCGGAGAAGGCGGCCACGCCGCGTGTGCGTCCTCCGGTGCGCACGGTGGCCCCGGTGGATGCCCGTCCGGTGGCGCGCGTCTTCAACTTCATCTTCCGGGAGATCCGCGACGAGGTGGCCCGTTCCGGCATGGACCGCGAGTTCATCGCGGCGGCCAACGCGGCGCTCGCCAACCAGGCGCTGTCGGCGTCGCCGGTGCTGGAGGGGCTGGCGTTCGCGGCGGATGGCAGCCTTCCGGAAGGCCGGTTGATGGAGGCCTTCGACAAGCACCGCGCCCACCTGGGCAGTGAGCCGCTGGCCTCGTTCCGTCAGGCGCTGAGCGACGTGATGTTCTTCCTGCTGTTCCAGGCGGGAGAGCTCTTGGAGTCGCGCGCGGACGAGGACCTGGCCCGCCGGGTGAAGGAACTCCTGGCCACGCTCGAGGCGCCGTGACGGACACCGGCTTCCCGAGGCTGACCGCGGGCGTGCCCGGGTGTGGTGGCGCGTTCAAGCTCACGCCCGAGGACTTCGAGGTGGAGGAGCTGCCCGCGTACCTGCCGTCCGGCGAGGGCACGCACCTGTACCTCTGGGTGGAGAAGCGCGGCCGGGACACGCGCGAGGTGGTGCGCGCGCTGGCGACCGCGCTGGGCGTGCGCGAGGACGACATCGGCTCGGCGGGGATGAAGGACCGGCAGGCCGTGACGCGGCAGTGGCTGTCCGTGCCCGCGAACGCGGAGGCCCGCGTGCCGGAGTTCGCGCTCGACGGGGTCCGCGTGCTGGAGGTGAAGCGGCACGGCAACAAGCTGCGCACCGGCCACCTGCGGGGGAACCGCTTCCGGCTGCGGCTGCGCGGCGTGCAGGACCTGGGCGCGGCGCAGGAGTCCTTCTCCCGGCTGTCCGCGCAGGGCGTGCCCAACTACTTCGGGGAGCAGCGCTTCGGACGGGCCGGCGACAACGCGGACCTGGGCCGGATGCTGCTCCTGGGACAGCGGCTGCCGAAGCGGCCGGACCGCTTCCAGCGCAAGCTGTACCTGTCCGCCTTCCAGTCGCGCCTCTTCAACCAGGCGCTGGCCGCGCGGCTCACCGCGGGCACTTTCGCCACGGCGCTCCTGGGCGACGTGCTCCGCAAGGAGGAGACGGGCGGCCTCTTCGTCTGCGAGGCGCCGGACGTGGATGGCCCGCGCGTCGCCGCGTTCGAGGTGAGCCCGGCGGGCCCGATGTTTGGCCCGAAGATGACCGCCTCCAAGGGCGAGGTGGCGGAGGCCGAGGCGCGGCTGCTCGCGGACGCGGGCGTCACGCTGAGCGACTTCCAGCGCGGCGGGGACGAGACGGAGGGCACGCGCCGGCCGTACCGCGTGCGGCTGGGCGCTCCGGACCTCACGGTGGACGGCGAGGACGCGCTGCTCACATTCGAGCTGCCGCGCGGCGCCTACGCCACCGAAGTGCTGCACGAGCTGCTCAAGGACGGCTGAGCAGCCCCCGGAAACGACCGCGCCTCCCAGGGCTTGAGGCCCGGGAGGCGCGAAGGGACCGCGGGTCCCGCTTCCGACGTGGCGGAAGCGGGGTGGGGCGTCACGTCACTGCCGGATGACGTTGAACTCCGTGCGGCGGTTGAGCGCGCGGCCCGCCTTCGTGTTGTTCGGCGCCACGGGCTTGGTCTCACCGAAGCCCACGGCCTCCATGCGGCCCGGGTCGATGCCGCGCTTGAGCAACTGCGCCATCACCGCGTCGGCGCGCTTCTGGGACAGCTTCAGGTTCGCCGTGTCGTTGCCCATCGAGTCGGTGTGGCCCTCGATGCGCATCTTGCGGATCCACGGCGCGTCCTTCAGCGCCTGCGCCACCTCGTCCAGGATGGTGGTGCTCTGCTTGCCGATGATCTTCGCGGAGCCGGTGCCGAAGAGGATCTGCTTCTTGATCTCGATCCGGTCCTTCTTGACGATGACCATCTTGTACTGCTTGGCGCACCCGCGCTCCTCCTTCACGCCCGGGTCGTCAGGACACGCGTCCAGGCGGTCCACGATGCCGTCACTGTCGCGGTCCGGATCCGGGCAGCCGCCGTTCTCCTGCGGACCGGACTCACCCGGGCACTTGTCCTGCGCGTCCGGCACGCCGTCGCTGTCGTTGTCCAGGTCCGGGCAGCCGTCGTCGTCCTGGAAGCCGTCCTTGTCCTCCGGCTCGTCCGGGCACTTGTCCTTGTCGTCGTTGATGCCGTCCCCGTCCTTGTCCACGATGGGGCAGCCCAGGTTCTGCAGCGGACCCGCGTCGTTGGGGCACTTGTCCGTGCCGTCCACGATGCCGTCCAGGTCGTTGTCCATCTCCGGGCAGCCGTCGTCGTCCTGGAAGCCGTCCTTGTCCTCCGGCTGATCCGGGCACTTGTCGGCGTTGTCGAGCACTCCGTCGCCGTCGCGGTCCTTGGGAGCCTCCGGCGGGCAGCCGTTGTTCTCCGCCACGCCGGGGATGAGCGGGCACTTGTCCGCCGCGTCGAGGACGCCGTCGTTGTCGTTGTCGTTGTCCGGGCAGCCGTCCTGGTCCTGGAAGCCGTCCACGTCCTCGGCCTGCTCGGGGCAGGGGTCGTCCTTGTCGAGCACGCCGTCGCCGTCGCTGTCCGTCTCCTCGATGCTCACCACCACCTGCTGCTGGGGCTGGGCGGGCTGCTGCGGCTGTTCCGCCTGCTGCGGCGTCTCCGGGCGGTCGCGCACCAGCACCTGGCGCGGGCCGCAGTTCTTGGACAGCTCCAGGGCGCGCTTCACCGCGGTGTCGGCGTTGCGCACGTGCTGGGCGGCGCGGGTGCTGTTGCCCTGGCTGAGCTCTCCGCGGGCGAAGTCGAGGTTGGCCTCCGCGGCGGCCAGCTCCGCGGGGGCGCAACGCAGGGCGCCGCCCCGGCGGGCGCGCTCCACGTCGGCGGTGAGCACCTCCGTGTCAGCGCGAATCTTGTTGCCGCTGACGCAGGCGAGGGAGGTGAGGAGCAGGGTGAAAAGCGCGGACTGGGTCAGACGCTTCATCGGGGAGCGCTCGGGCGTCACGGGTTCTGGGGGCGGCCCTGGGAGTCGCCGCTGTTGGCCGCGGACATGGCCTTCTCCCGCGCTTCGTTGGCGAAGCGCGAGGCCTTCACGGCGAAGTCCACGCCGGCCTGGTAGTCCGAATAGCCGACCTCCTCCCGCGCCTTCTGCAGGTAGAGGTTGGCGGCCGTCCACTCGTAGGGGGCTTCCTTCTCCGCCCCGGCGGTGCGCGCGGCCTGGATCTGCACCTCGGCGTCGAGGATGTTGGACGTGGACTTCACGGGGCCACATGCGGTCAGCACGCCCGCGAACGCCAACAGGAGCGACTGCTTCGTCATCACAGGGGCCTCGGTCGACAGAGCGGAGAGACTGGTCGCCGGTCGTATCAATCGCGTCCGGGGGGGTCAAGAATCGGGCGGTTGGCGTGAAGCAGGGAGCCGGGCGGAAGGGGTGGACTTTGACGGCGGGGGCCGTGCTTGCCATCGTTCCGCCCCTGTGCGTCCTCCGTCCGTCCGTGCCCTGCTCGTCGTGCTGCTGCTGCCCCTGACCGGTTTCGCCGGACCGGGGTCCGCGTCCAAGAAGGCCCAGAGCCGCGCGGAGGCGGACACCGTCCTCGCCCAGGTGGCCAACGGCGCCCCCGTCCCCACCGCCACGTCGCGCCTGCGCTTCCTGCGGGAAGAGGCCTACGCGGCCGAGGAGATTGGCCCGCTCCTGCGCACCACCTACGAGGAGCGCACCCGCCGCAACCTGGTGGCGCTCCTGGCGTCCCTGGGCGCGCGCAACGGGGAGTCCACGCTGGTGAAGCTGGCGTCGGACGGCGACAGCACCGTGCGCATGTACGCGGCGCAGGGCCTGGCCCGGCTGGGCAGCCGCAACACCGGCGCCGTGCTGCCGCTCCTCCAGGACAAGAGCAGCGGCGTGCGCCGCGAGGCCGCGCGCGCCCTGGGCGCCTCCAGGAACCCGAAGATGGGCAAGCCGCTGATGGCCGCCGCGAAGGACGAGCAGGACCTGGAGGTCCGCGCGGCGCTGCTGGAGGCCGCGGGCGCCAGCGGTGACGCGAAGCAGAAGGGCGCGCTCCAGAAGTACCTGGACAGCGACTCGGAGAGCACGCGCTTCGCCGCGGCCCGGGGCCTGTGCCGGCTGGGCGCCCCGGAGGGCTTCGCCTTCGCGCAGAAGCTGCTGGGCAACAGCGACAAGTTCGTGCGCCGCCAGGGGCTGGTGCTCTTCGAGGGCGTGCCGGCGAAGAAGGCCAGCCCCGTGCTGTCGCCCCTGCTGAAGGACGCGGACCGCACCCTGGCCGCCACCGCCGCGCGCGTGCTGTACCAGGGCGGCGATGCCGCGTCGCTGGACTGGCTGGTGCTCGCGTCGTGGAACGCGAAGGGCGAGGAGAAGCTCGTCTACGAGAAGGAACTGGAGACGCTCCAGCTCGCGGACGACCGGCGCAAGGCCATCCTGCGCAAGGCGGGGGTGACGCCGTGAGCGTGCTGGGTGTGTGCGCGCTCGCGCTCCTGTCCCAGGCCCCGGTGAAGGCTCCCGCCTCCGCGCCGGCCGTGCCCCCGGCGCGCGCGGTGCCCGCGTCGCTCACCGCGCCCGCGCATCCGGCGCCAGGCCCGGCGGCGCCGCCCCAGCGGGAGAACGGCTGGAGCGCGCTCACGCCCGAGCAGCGCGCGGCCCTCATCGCGGACCGGGCCGAGTCCCCGCTGTCGGAGCGCCTGCTGGGCATGAGCGAGAAGTTCCTCAACACGCCCTACGTCCTGTCGCCGCTGGGGGAAGGGCAGGGCGTGGACCCCGACCCTACCTTCCGCCTGGACGCGGTGGACTGCCTCACCTTCGTGGAGGAGACGCTGGCCCTGGGCATGGCGCACGGCGAGCCGGAGGTGCCGGCGCTGCTGGAGCGGATCCGCTACGCGAGCACGCCCAGCTACGAAGACCGCAACCACCTGATGGAAGCGCAGTGGCTGCCCAACAACATCAAGAAGGGCCTGCTGGTGGACGTGACGCGCAAGTACGCGAAGGAGGACACCGTCACCGTCACCAAGACGCTCACCGCGCACACCTGGCAGTCGAAGTCGTCCATGGCGCTGCAGCTGCCCCGCGAGCGTCAGCCCGTGGGCACCTTCACCCTGGACATGATTCCGCTGGAGAAGGTGCTGGAGCACGCGCGCGGCGTGGCGTCCGGCACCATCCTCGTCGTGATGCGGGAGGACCTGCCGCTCAAGGCCACGCGCATCACCCACCTGGGCTTCGTGGTGCAGAAGAAGAAGCGCACGTACCTGCGCCACGCGTCCAAGGGGGGCTACAACCGCGTGGTGGACGAGGACCTGGAGACGTTCCTCGCCCGCAACGCGCGCTACGACAAGTGGAAGGTGACGGGCGTGAGCCTCTTCGAGGCCCGGCGTCCGCCCCCCACGCTCGTGTCCCAGCCCGCGCCCGCTCCGGGCAGCGCGGCCGTGGGCGCGCCTTGAGCGCCAGGGGCCGCTAGAGGGCCGGCGGCGCGCTGTCCATCGAGGCCTGGCGCGACTGCTCGTCCTCCAGCTCCTCTTCCTCCGCCGCGCGGCCGGCCTCGTCCGCGGAGGCGAGCGCCTGGATCTTCACTTCCTCCAGCAGCACGGCGGCGCGTGCCTGGGAGGTGTCCGGCACCAGCAGCTCCCACCAGGGCAGCAGGTTGCCCGTGGTCAGCTCGTCCACCACACCCGAGCGGCCGGGGCGCACGATGAGCGGGATGCGGTTCTCCTCCAGCACGTCCACGAAGACCTGGGCCGTCACGGGGTCGTCCGCGATGCCCGCCCTCACGAAGCGGCGTTGATCCAGCTCATGGGGCAGGGGCAGCCCACGCTCGCGCATCTCCTCCGCCGACACGAGCGGTGGGTGGTTGGGGCAATCCGTGCAGTCCACGACACTGTCCTGATACTCCGAGCCACACCGTGCGCAGTACCTCATGAAGCCCTCCTGGGCGATGGCTGGAAAGTTAGGAACGGCTCGCGCGGATGGCAGGCGGCCCCCCGCGCGAATTTCCCTCAGTGCCGCGCCGCGTCTCCCAGCTCGCCCACCATGCGGCTCAGGCGCTCCACATCGATGGGCTTGCGCAACACCGCGTCGCAGTACTCCGCGTTCTCCACCTGGGCGTAGCCGGACACGAGGACGACACGGGCATTGGGTTCACGCTCCTTCACCTGCTGCGCCAGCTCCGTGCCGTTCATTCCGGGCAGGGATTCGTCCGTCACCACGACGTCGGGGTGCGTGGCCTCGAACGCCTTCAGTCCCGCCACGCCGTCGGACGCGGTGGTGACCTCGAAGTCGTCCTCCAGGAGCTCCGCGAGGAGTTCCCGGCTGTCCCCGTCGTCCTCCACCAGCAGGACCTTGATTCGCTCGCCATCCATGCGACTAGAGCAACCCGGTGCCACGGAGGATTCGTCCAACGCGTCCCGGGCGCGGTGACGTCCGGCTGGCTGCTTCGGGGGAGGGCAGGCAGGAAGGCTTGCGGCCCCCCCTCACGGGCGGGCGGGGGACTGCCCATGTTTGTGCCCGGAGGTGATTCCATGAAGGTGCTGTTGCGTGGAGTGCATCTGGGGCTGAACGACAACCTGAAGCAGTACGTGGACACCCATCTGGTGGCCCACATCGAACGGTTCGCCGAGGACGAGGCGTCGGAAATCGACATCGCGCTCGTGGACATCAACGGGCCCAAGGGAGGCGTGGACAAGGAGTGCCGGGTGACGGTGCGCATGCCTGGCATGGAAGCGGTGCACGTGACGGAGACTTCGGAGACGCTTTTCCAGGCCATCGACGCAACGCGTGACCGGCTGGAGAAGGCCATCAAGCGCGCGGTGGAGCGCCGTCGCCAGGGCACGGGCAACGCCGGCATGCCGTTCGATTTGAACGCGGACGCGTCGAACTACTAGCGTCCAGCTGTAGCACGGTGGGAAAGAGCGAAGGGCCCGGGAATTCCGGATGCCAGCCAGGCATCCGGCCCCCGGGTTCCTTCGGGCCAGTTCCTTGCTGGGGTCAAGAGGTGGACGCTATAAGCGGACCCCTCACCCTTGGGCTAAAGGACGGCGATGGTCCGCCTCAAGTTCCTGCTTTTCGCACTCCTGGTCCTCGGACTGGGCCTCGCTCACCTCCCGATGCTGTCGGCGCCCCAGCGTGCGCGCGCGGTGGATGGTGCGGCGCTCCAGGCCGCTTCGGGCACCGGCGAGGTCGCGCGTCGCGTGGATGCACGCCGCGCCGAAGTCCAGTCCCTCGCGCTGAAGCTGGCCGGCAGCCCCCAGGTGGCCGCCGCCGTGCACGCGCTGAATCCCACGCCCGCGGCGAAGTCCCCGCGCGACCGCGGCACCAGCCGGGACGCGGAGGAGCCGGCCGCGCTGCTGCCGCTCACCGCCGAGCGCTTCGGCGCGCTGCGCACCGCCGCGGAAGCCGGTCTGCCCAAGGAGCTCCAGGGCGCGGTGGTGGCGGTGGTGGCCGGCGACGCGAGCTTCCATGCGCGCGCGGGCGCCGAGCCCTCCTCCGACACCGCGGCGCTGGACGTCGCGGCGCTCGCCAAGGCGGGCACATCCGTGGTGGACGCCTTCGGGGCGCCGCACGTGTTCGCGTCCGTGCCGCTCGCGTGGAGCGGTGAGGGGACTCCTGCTCCGGCGCTGACGCTGGTGGTGGGCGCGCCGCTCGCCGCCGACGCCGCGCTGCAGGGCGCGCTGGATGCGTCCGGCGCGGCCGCGGTGGGGCTCGTGCAGGGCGACAAGGTGGTGGGGGGCGTGGGCGCGGAGAAGGCGCGGCTGGATGGCGCGCTGCCCCGCCTGAGCGCCGGTGCGAAGGACACGGTGCTGGAGTCGGGTTCGCTCCAGGCGCTGGGCCCGGTGCAGCTGCCCGCCTTCACCAACGGCGACGCGATGGGCGGCCAGGCGCCGCTGTTCGTGGGCTCCCGCCAGGCGCTGACGGGCACGCCGTATGAAGTCGTGGTCCTCGCGGGCACGGCGGCGACGCTGGCCCCGCTGGCCGCGTACCAGAGCACCGCGCTGCTCGCGCTCGCGGGCCTGTTCGTGCTGACCCTCCTCTGGACGGCGCTGATGGGCGGGGGCAAGAAGGCCTCCGACGACGAGGCCGTGTCGGGCAACTCGGACACGCTGGGCTGGTCCGCGGCGCTCGCCGCGCAGCAGTCGGCTCCGGCCGCGCAGCCGGTGAGCACCTCGCCGCCGGCTCCGGCCGCCGTGGCGCCCGTGGCCGCGCAGGCGACGGATCCGTTCGGTTCCAGCGCGCACGCGGAGCCCGCGTCCAATCCGTTCGGTTCCAGCGCGCACGCGGAGCCCCTGTCCAATCCGTTCGCCTCGGCCGCGCCGCCGGCCGCGGATCCGTTCTCCGGCCCGGATGCGTTCCCGTTCCCGGGGTCGCCGGCTCCGGCCGCGGATCCGTTCGCGATGCCGCCTCCGCAGGCCGCCGCGCCGAATCCGTTCGGTGGGCCTCCGGCCGCCGCGCCGATGGCGGATCCGTTCGCGATGCCGCCTCCGGCCGCCGCGCCGATGGCGGATCCGTTCGCCGGGGTGGAGTCGTTCCCGTTCCCCTCGCCGCCCGCGGCCTACCCGCCGCCGGCCGCGGAGCCGTTCACGCCGCCTCCGGCGTACGCGCAGGGCGGAGCGATGCCCTTCGAGCACCCGGCCCCGGAGCCCATCGCTCCGGCGGCGCCGCGTCACGGCGCGTTCGCCTTCGAGGATCAGCCCACGGCGGCGTACTCGCTCCAGCAGGCGGCCAATCCGTTCGCGCTGGCGGCGGCGCAGACGTCTGATCCGGAGTCCCCGGAGACGACGCGCGTGGCGGCGATTCCGCGCGAGCTGCTCCAGGCCAGCACCCGGCCCACGTCGGAGGCCATCCCGATGCCGCCCCCGCGCTCCAACGCGCCGCAGGCGGTGCCGCTGCCCATGCCGGGCGTCAACAGCGCGGCGGCGGTGGCCCTGTCGGAGGAGCAGCACTTCCAGGACGTCTTCCGCGAGTTCGTCACCACGCGCGAGCGCTGCGGCGAGCAGGCGGATGGCCTGACGTACGACAAGTTCGTGCAGAAGCTGCGCAAGAACAAGGAGCAGCTCGTCACGAAGTACGCGTGCAAGACGGTGCGCTTCCAGGTCTACGTGAAGGAGGGCAAGGCCGCCCTCAAGGCGACGCCCGTCAAGGACTGACGTCCCCTCCCGCCACCGTGCGGTGTCCGAAGGCCCGGGACCTCCTCGTGAGGTGCCGGGCCTTCTTCACGTGGGGCCTGTCAGCTCGCGCGGGGGAGCACGACGCTGAAGCGGGCGCCCTGGCCCGGCTCTCCGCCGACCTCCAGGCGGCCGCCGTGCTCCTGGAGGATGCGCGCGGCGATGGCGAGCCCCAGGCCGGTGCCGCCGTCCTTGGTGGTGAAGTAGGGCTCGAAGATGCGGGCGCGATGCTCTAGGGGGATGCCGGGGCCTTCGTCCTCCACCTCGACGATGGCGTCCGCGTCGGTGCCCTTCACGCGCACGCGCAGCGCGCCGCCCTTGCCCGTCATCGCCTCCTCGGCGTTCTTCACCAGGTTGACGAGCACCTGCGTGAGCTGGTCGCGGTCCGCGCGGGCCACCACGCCCGTCTGGAGCGCGGGCTGCAGCTGGATGCCTTCGGGCGGCGCGGCGTACAGCGACAGGACACTCTGGGTCAGCTCGCTCAGGTCCACCGGGGCGAGCTGGGGCTTGGGCAGGCGCGCGAAGCGGCTGAACTCGTCCACGATGCGCCTGAGGCGCTCCACCTCCTCCAGCACCACGCCCGCGCTCTCCTTGAAGAGGGTGGGGAAGCTGGGGTGGCGCGCCTCGTGGGCGGCCATCAGCGTCTCCAGCGACATGCGGATGGGGGTGAGGGGGTTCTTGATTTCGTGCGCCAGCCGCCGGGCGACCTCCTGCCACGCGGCGATGCGCTCGGTGGCCATCAGGCGTTCGGTGGTGTTCTTCAGCTCGGACGTCATGTGGTTGAACGTCCGGACCAGCTCGCCCACCTCGCCGGTGGCCCGGGCCGTCACCTGGACGTCCAGCGCGCCTTCCGCCACGCGGCGCGCGCCGGAGGTGAGGGCCTCCACGGGCCGCGTCATCCAGCGCGACACCAGCATGCCCAGGAGCGCGGCGAAGCCCAGGCCCAGGCCGGCGAGGAGGAGGAACGCGCGCATGACGCCCTCTTCGGCTTCGCGCGCGGCGGCGCGGCTGAAGGTGAGGCGCACGGAGACCGCGTTGCCCAGGGGCAGCACCTGCTCCACGGTGGGCGGGGCGGCGCTGCCCGCGTGCGCGACCTGGGCGTCACCGGACAGCAGCGTCACGTCGGATTGCGTGAGGCGGGCCAGGTGCTGGGCAAGGCCGTCATCCAGCACCACGCCGCCCACGGCCCACAGGCGCACGTCGCCGTAGTCCACGGGGCGCGCGGTGACGAGCGCGGGGACCTGGCGGAGGCCCGCGTCGCCGCGCACGTCCACGCGCACGGGGACGGGCTTGGGGGACTTCTCCTTCGTCACGGCGAAGAGGACGGGGTCCGGGTCTCCGCGCCGGGCGGGCAGGTGGCCGGAGGACAGCACGGTGCCGTTGCGGTCGAAGAGGGTGAGCACGGTGAGGCCCCGGCTCTTCATCAGGCCTTCGGCGGTGTTGGCCTGGATGGCGCGCAGGGGGGCGGAGCGCGCTTCGCGCACGAGGTCCTCCATGGCGGGGCTCTCCACCAGCTCCTCGACGGCGCGGCGCGCGTTGGCGGCGGAGCGCTCCAGGGACTCCTGCGCGGAGGTGGTCGCGGCCGTCATGCGCGCGTCCAGCTCGCGCGACAGCGTGTCGCGCAGGCGCGTCAGCGTCAGGGGAACGACGATCGCCAGCGGCACCAGCGCGAGCAGCGCGAAGGCGAGCGCGAGCCGGGTCCTCAGCCGCATGCGGGCCGGTCCTTCCTGGGGGCCGTCGCCTCCGCCGCATGGGTCGGGCTCATGGCCGAATTGCGCGCGAGGGAGGCGCGATGCAATGCCGTCGCCTCCGCCGTCATGCCTGTCGGGCTCACGGCTGGCCGCCTCCCTCTACGCATCGGCCGCGCGGGTGCGGTCGGCATCCAGGCCGCGATGTGCGGAGTCACGAGGGCGGAGCTCATGGTCTTCCTCCGCCGCCCGTGGCCTCGACGGGCGCGAGCCAGGCGCCTTCGAGCACCGGCAGGCCCTGGGCATCCAGCATCAGCCCCGTCACCTCCGGCGCCGCGCGCAGGGCGAGGCCCTGCGCGTACAACGGGATGAGCGGCACGGAAGGGGCGAGCGCCAGGGCCCGTTCGCGGCTGCGTGCATCGCGGGCTCCGGCGTCCGTGAGCGCTCCGATGGGAGGCAGCTCCACGCCGAGCAGGTCCCTGCGTCCTCCTGCTTCCAGCACCACCGCCAGCGCGGGGCCGGGGATGGGCGGCAGGAGGAACGCGTTGAGCATCAGCTCGAAGTCGCCCTTGGCCTGACGGCTCCGCAGCGCGGCGCGCGACTGGGGCTCCAGCGCGACGGTGTAGCCCTGGTCGTGCAGCTTCACCTGGATGCGCTCGGCCACGGCGCGCTGATCCGCCAGCGCGGCGTCATAGGCGAGCGTCACCTTTCGCGTCGCACCCGCCGGGGGCGTTCCGGGCCGGGCCTTGGGGGCCTGGGGCATCAACGCGGGCGGCAGCAGGTTCGCCATGGGCACGGCGGGCCCCTTCACGAACAGCCGCGTGAGGTCCTCGCGGTCGATGGCGCTCTCCACGGCCTGGCGGAAGTCCGCGGGCACCTTCCGGGGCGAAAACGCCAGGTAGGTCGCGTACAGCGCGGCGCCCGTGAGCGTGTCGTTGTCCGGGGGCGTGCCCAGCTCCACCTGCACCTGCCGCGCGGCCCACAGCCGTGTGAGGCCGCGCTCGTCCGTCGCGGTCAGTGCCAGCCGGTCCAGGTACGGCCGACCTTCGGGCCACGCGGACTGTGCCTCCAGCACGCCCCGGCCGGCCGCGCTGAACGGGCCCGACGCGGGCGATGGCGGCGTCGCGAGGGCAGGGTGACACAGCGAGCGCTCCAGGTCGGGCCAGGGGAAGGCCAGCGCCAGGTCCAGCGTGGCTCCCGTGGCCGTCACCTGCCGACCCTCACCGCGCAGCGGATACAGCAGCGCGCGGTACGGTGACGGCGACTCCGTGGACGACAGCCGCGTCCACGCGCGGGCCAGGGCGGTGGCGCTGGCGGCGGAGGGCATCGCCACGCGCAGGGCCTGCGGCACGGGCCGGGTCAGCTCACGCGCCAGCGTCGCATGCACCTGACCGTTGGCGTCCACGCGACATACGGGCCGCGTCAGCAGGCCCAGCAGCGCGGCCTCCATCGGCGTGTCGGCGAGGGCGGGCTCACCGATTTCCGGTGGGCCCGCGTGGGCCACCCGCAGCTCGCCGCCGTAGCGGGGACGGCTGGCCGCCAGTGCCGGCGCGGAGGAGAGAAGAACGAGGCCCGCGAGGGCGGAACGGATCATCACGGAGTCCCCCTGGCGCAAGCGGAACAGCGTGCCCGTGCTACCGGGCCGCGGACCTGCGCGGCGCGTGTCGCCCTTCATCACGGTGCACCCTGGCGCAGGAGGGACAGCTCGCTCGTGCCGTCCGGCCTCCATGAGCCCACGAGGACCTGCGCGGCGCGTGTCGCCCTTCATCACGGTGCACCCTGGCGCAGGAGGAACAGCTCGCTCGTGCCGTCCGGCTTCCATGAGCCCACGAGGACCTCGCGGCGCTTGTCGCCATCCAGGTCCGCCGTCACCACGTACAGCGCCCGGCCCGGCGGGAGCGCTCCCTGCCACAGGGGCTCGTGC
This sequence comes from Corallococcus exercitus, assembly GCF_003611585.1. Classification (GTDB taxonomy): domain Bacteria; phylum Myxococcota; class Myxococcia; order Myxococcales; family Myxococcaceae; genus Corallococcus; species Corallococcus exercitus. The sequence goes on from NZ_RAVW01000178.1 coordinate 14,539, forward strand.
GCCAACGGCGCGTCGGAGGTCAGCGAGAACACCCGCAGCGCATCCGGTGTCGGCTGGAGCTGCGGCGACGTGGTGAGCAGCTCCGGGACACCGTCACCATCCAGGTCTCCCAGCGCGCTGCCTGCTCCCAGTCCGGACACCTTCGCCGGCGCGGATGCGGGTCGCGTGTAGAGCGACGCCGTGCCGTCCGCGTGCACGAACAGCATGCGCGGGGACGCGAAGCTCGCCGTGCCGAAGGGCGCGGGCACCGTGAGGGTCCGCCCGTCCGCCAGCCGCACCTCCGGCGCGAACACCGTCTGCCCCGGCACGAACGCTCCCCGCTCCGCGGTCCCCAGCGGCGCGGCGTCCAGCGTCCCCGACGGGCGCAGCGTCCCCTTCGCCTTGTCCAGCACCAGCACCTCGCCGCGCGCGTACCGCGTGCTCCAGGCCGCCAGCCTCGGCGGGCCCGTCAGCACCGCCAGCGCTCCGAAGGCCTCGCGCGTCGTCGCCACCGCCGGCGCGCCTTCCAGCTCCCGCCGCGCGAGCACCCGTCCGTCCGCGCCGAACACCACCACCTCGTGCTCGGTGAGCGCGGCCACCTCGTCGCGACCGTCACCGTCCAGGTCGCCCGCCGCCAGCGCACCCAGCGGCGTCTCCAGCCTCGCGAACACCGCGCCCAGCAGGCGCAGCGGCCGCCGCTGCTGCGGACCCGGGCCCGGCGTTCCCGACGACGGCGTCCCCACCGCGGCCAGCGCCAGCACCGCGGCGTCCGCCTCCACCCCTTCCGCCACGGCGGCGGCGGGCTTCGGCGGACGCGTGGGCGTGCGGCCGGACCAGAAGTTCACCCACGTGCCCAGCACGTCGCCTCGCGCCACCAGCTCGCCGCCCTCCACGTCCAGCGTGAGCCGCGCCAGCGAGCGGGCCCCCTGTTCGCGGGCGGCGGCCTCGGCGCGCTCGGGCGGGACGTCCAGCACCACCGGCCCCAGGTTCATGGCCGAAAGCCGCGCGGCCAGCAGCGTCCCGAACGCCCGGCGCAGCTCGGCGGAGCCTCCGGACAGGCAGAGGGCCACGGGCGCTTCGGCGGGCGCACCGCGAATGGCATCCGCCACGGCCAGGGCCAGCCGGGCGGAGGCGGGAGGCGCGCCTTCGTCCGACTCCGCATGGGCGGGCAGGGCGAACGCGAGCGCGAGGACCAGCGGCAGGAGCGAGCGACTCACAGGCCCCTTTTGCCACCTTCCTCCAGGAAGTAGTTGTCCGGCGTCACCTGTCCGGGCGGAGGGGCCTCGGCGGTGGGCTGCGTGCCCTCCAGGTAGGGCTCCATCCGGCCCGGAACCGAGTTGCCCGCGAGCAGCCCCGTCGCCGGGTCGATGCGCACCTGGGTGACGCCCGGAGGCACCTCGAAGTCGCGCGCGGGGAGGCCCTCCTCCGCCACCCGCATGAAGTTGAGCCAGATGGGCAGCGCGGCCCGGCCACCCGTCTCGCTGCTGCCCAGCGGCGTGTTGTCATCGAAGCCCACCCACGCGCTGGCCACCCAGTCCATCGTGAAGCCGTTGAACCACGTGTCCTTGGACTCGTTGGTGGTGCCCGTCTTGCCCGCGGCGGGCCGGTTCAGCTCCCGCACCGCGCGCGCGGAGCCGTCCTCCACCACGCTGCGCATGAGCGACGTCGTGAGGTACGCCACCGCCGGGGGCAGCGTCTCCTCGAAGGCCGGCTGGTGCTCCTCCAGCACCGTGCCCTTCGCGTCCTGCACGCGCAGGAGCGTCAGCGGCTCCGCGTAGCGGCCGTTGGCCTGGAGCGTGGCGTACGCGTTGACGGCCTCCAGCATCGTCACCTCGCCGGTGCCCAGCGCCAGCGTGAGGTTCTCCGGCATCGCGGAGCGGATGCCCGCCCGGCGCGCGAAGTCGATGGCGGTCGCGGGGGTGATGGCCTCGATGAGGCGCACGGACACGGTGTTCTTCGACTTGCTCAGCGCCGTGCGCAGCGTCATGGGCCCCTCGAAGCGCCCGTCGAAGTTCTTCGGCCGCCACTCCTTGCCCGTGTACGGGTCGCGGATGGACTCCGGCGCGTCGTTCACCATGGAGAGCGGCGTGAAGCGGCCGCTGGCCAGCGCGGCGCCGTAGATGAAGGGCTTGAAGGACGACCCCGGCTGGCGCTTCGCCTGCGTGGCGCGGTTGAACGACGAGCGCTCCGCGTCGTAGCCGCCCACCATGGCCACCACGTTGCGGTTGGCCGGGTTGATGACCACGAGCCCGCCCTGCGCCAGGGGCACCTGATCCAACGTGGCCTCCACGAAGGCCGGCGCCGGAGGGGCCTTGAGCACGCGCACGAACACCAGCTCCCCGGGCGTGAACACGTCCGAGATGCTCTTGGGCGCGCTCTTCTTCTTCTGCCGCGCCCAGGTGACGGAGTCGAACGACACCTCCGCGGTCCGGCCCACCAGGTCCACGCGCGCCACGTTGCGCTTTGCGTCCACCTCCGTCACATAGCCGGTGAGGCGCAGGCCCTCCTCCATCGGCTTGAGGATGACCTGGCCCACGCGCGCGCGCTCCGGCGACTGGACCTCCTCCTCCTCCGAGTCCGTGTCCGCGGCCAGCGCGGCGGGGCGCGGCTCCTCGGCGCCTTCCGCCTCCGGCGCGGTGGGCGCCTTGGGCGCCGGGGCCGTGAGGGGCTGGGCGAGCGGCGCCAGGTCCGCGACATAGCCCTGGTCCTTCTGCCGGCGGCCGGCCTCCTCGATGCGCTGGACGATGAGCTCGCGGTAGCGCTTCCACTGCGCTTCCTCCAGCTTGCCCTGCGCGCCCCGGTAGCCCTGGCGCCGGTCCAGGGCCTCCAGCCCGTCGCGCACGGCCTGCTCGGCGGTGGCCTGGAGCTTGGGCACCAGCGCGATGTCCACGCGCAGGCCGCCCTCCATGACCATCTTCTCCCCGTAGCGTTCGATGAGCGTGCGGCGGATCTCCTCCGCGTAGTAGGCGCCCGCGCTGGGCGCCTTGCGAGGCGCGAGCACGATGGGCTTCTCCTTCTCCGCGTCCACCACCGCACGCGGCACGAAGCCCTGTCCGGCCATCTGCTCCAGCACGTAGCGCTGGCGCGCCTTGGCGCGGGTGATGTTCGCCACCGGGTTGATGCGGTGGGGAGACTGCACGGTGCCCGCGAGCACGGCGGCCTCGCCCACGGACAGGTCCTTCGCGTGCTTGCCGAAGTAGAAGAGGGCGGCCTCCTCCAGCCCGTAGCGGCGCTGCCCGAAGTACACGCCGTTGATGTAGAGGCTGAGGATCTGATCCTTGGTGAGCGCCTGCTCCAGGCGCGGCGTGAGGATCCACTCGCGGATCTTCCGGCCCAGGCTGCGCTCCGGCGTGAGCAGCATGTTCTTCACCACCTGCTGCGTGAGCGTGGACGCGCCGGACTTGCGGCTGCCGGGGATGAGGTTCTTCACGCCCGCGCGCAGGATGCCGAAGGGGTCCAGGCCCTCGTGCTTGTAGAAGTCCGCGTCCTCGGCGGCGAGGAACGCGTTGCGCACGTGCGGGGGCAGGTCCTCGATGCGGATGAGCGTGCGGCGCTCCAGCGCGAACTCCGCGCAGAGCGAGCCGTCCGCGCACGTCACCTTCGTCACCTGCGGCGGCTGGTAGTTGCGCAGCGACTCCACGGAAGGCAGGTCGCGGCTGAAGTAGACGTAGGTGCCCACGCCCACGCCGATGAGGAGCAGCAGGCCCACGACGCCCAGCACCAGGAGCCGCTTCGTCCAGCGCCAGAGCGCGGCGCCGAAGCCGCCCTTCCTGGGCGGCGGGGCTCCGGTCGGG
>NZ_RAVW01000179.1 GCF_003611585.1 Corallococcus exercitus
GTCTCGGCCCGGGCCAGCAGGGCGTGGGCCTCACTGGCGGTGAGGGTGGCGAGCAGCGCGTCCCGCTGGGGCGGCGCGTGCAGCAGCGCCGCGATGCGTGACAGCACGTTGAGGTGCAGGCCCGCGGTGTCGGGTGGGGCCACCACGCCGACGAAGATGCGCACCAGGCCGTCCTCGGGTTCACCGAAGGCCAGACCGCCCCGGTGCAGCCCCACGCAGGTGACGATGCGCCGCACCCCCTCCACGCGGCAGTGGGGGATGGCCACGCCCCCTTCCATGGCCGTGGTGCCCAGCCGCTCTCGCGCGCGCAGCGCTCCGGCGAGCACCTCCCGTGGAACATCCGCCCCCGGTGCCAGCAGCTCCGCCAGCTCCGCCAGCAGCGACTCGCCGTCGTGCGCCCGCAGGTTGGGGCGGACCGCCTCCACCGCCAGGAAATCCATCCACCGCATGTGCATGCCTCCTTCCAGTTGACGGACGGCTCCCGCGCCCCGCGCTCAGACCGCGGCGGCGACGCGCTCCCGGCCCACCATCACGATGCAGGCCGCGAGCACGCGGGCGCTGTACCGGTCGCGCTCGCTGTCGTCGAAGGACCGGGCCAGCGCGTCCGGGTCGTCGTCCAGGAACAGCGTGGAGCCCACGCGCTCGAAGACGTGGGCCAGCAGGCTGCGGCAGCAGGTGCACCGCCACGCCTCCTCCAGCGCGCGGGCGCCCCGGCGGCGGGCATCCGCCAACCCCTGGGCCCCCAGCGCACGCACGGCCTTGAGCGAGCCCTCGTCCGAGCCCCCAGCGCGGCCCCCCGCCCGGCGCTCCGAAGCCCTGCCCGAAGAGACCCACGCGTTCAAGAAGGCGACCACTCCCATGATGTTCCGCTCCTTGGATGCCGGGAGCCTGTCCCGGTCACCCTCCCCCAAGAGCATCCCGCGTGCCGCCCGGAGCCCCCCGCATCCCCGTGTTCTTCCAAGGGGTTTTCCCGGCCCGCGCCACGCGCGGTTTCATCCTGCACGGTGACGCAGTGCAGGACGCGATGAGGGGCTCAGCGCCAGGGGGCGAGTCTGGCGCGGCACGCCTCGTCGCACTCGGGGAAGCTCCGGAGGAACCGGGCTTGTTCGCGGCACCGGGGCAGGAAGTCCCCGGCGTGGGGGCCTTCGCACAGGGTGTGGAACTCGTCGGAGGTCCGCTGGTACAGCGCCGCCCGGTCCCCGGCTGACAGCCCCTGGAGGCTCCGACGGTCGGAGCACGTGCTGGCGAGCGCCACCGCCGCCAGCGTCCACAACAGCAGCCAGCCCGGCAGGTCCCGCCACCACGGCCGGGCCAGCCGCCGCGGCTCGGAAGCATCCAGCTTGGAAGAAGCCATCCCCCACTTCAGGGCAAGGAGCGTGCCGCTCAGCGCGAGGGATGCGGGAGGAAGGGCCCCGCCTCGCGGCGACAGGCGTCGTCACACTCGGGGAAACGGACGAGGAAGTCCGCCTCCCGGGCGCACTTCTTGGGCCAGCGCGAGGCGCCGCCGTCGACCAGGCACAGCAGGCGGAACTCGGCGCGGGTCTCCGTGAAGAGGGCTTCCCGCTGCGAGGGGGAGATGGCTTCCAGCGCGCGGTTCTCCCCGCCCTGGAGCCAGATGAAGACGCCCACCATCACCACGAAGACGAGGGCCAGCCAGGTGCCCTTGCGCAGCCAGATGCTGGGCGGCGGGGCCAGCTCCTTCGCGAAGATGTTCTTGTCCTCGCCCCCTTCATCCGGGGGCGTCTCTTCGTTGCCCATGGGCTTCCTTCCATCCATGGCGCGTGCCAGCCGCACGGCCGCGCCGCAGCAGACACCAGCCCGTCCGGGGTTGCACCTTGCAACCGCCTTCCGGGGCGCACCGTGCCGGATGCGATGCACCCGCCGTGACTTGCGCCGCCCGGCATCCGACAGACGGGCCCGGCACACGGCATGCTCTTAGACTGTGTCCATGGAAGTGCGTGCCAGTGCCGAGGCGATGGAGCGCCCCATGCGGGTGCTCGTGGTGGACGACGAGCGAAACATCCGCCACACCTTGCGCGTGTGTCTGGAGGGCCTGGGCTGTGAGGTGCGAGAGGCCGCCACGCCGGAGGCCGCGCTCGCCGCGCTCGCCCAGGGGCCGGCGGACCTGGCGTTCGTCGACCTGCGGCTGGGCAACGCGTCCGGCCTGGAGTTGCTTCCCCGCCTGCTCGCCGAGTCACCGGCGCTGGACGTCATCCTCATCACCGCCTACGCGACGTTCGACACGGCCGTGGAGGCGGTGAAGCGGGGCGCGCGCGACTACCTGCCCAAGCCGTTCACCCCCGCGCAGATCCGCCACGTGCTGGAGCGCGCGAAGGCGCAGCGGGAGCTGTCCTCTCAGCTGGGGGATTTGGAGGGGCAGCTGGCGCAGGCGGTGCCGGAGGCCACGCTGGAGACGGCGTCGCCGGCCATGCACGCGGCCATCGGCTTCATCACGCGCGCGGCCACGTCCGACGCGGCGGTGCTGCTGCGCGGAGAGAGTGGCACGGGCAAGGGGGTGCTGGCGCGGGCGCTGCACTTCATGAGCGCCCGGCGCAAGCGGCCGTTCGTCACCATCAACTGCCCCACCCTGTCCGAACAGCTGCTGGCGAGCGAGCTGTTCGGACACGCACGCGGCGCCTTCACGGGCGCGGTGAAGGACCAGCCGGGGCGCGTGGAGCAGGCGGAAGGGGGCACGCTCTTCCTGGATGAAGTGGCGGAGATGAGCCCTTCGCTCCAGGCGCAGCTGCTGCGCTTCCTCCAGGAGAAGCAGTTCGAACGGCTGGGGGAGGGACGCACGCGCAAGGCGGACGTGCGCGTGGTGGCGGCCACGCACCGCGACCTGGAGAAGGACGTGGCGGAGGGGCGCTTCCGCGAGGACCTGATGTACCGGTTGAACGTCCTGGAGGTGAAGCTCCCCGCCCTGCGCGAGCGGCCGGAGGACCTCATCCCGCTGGCACGCCGCTTCGTCGCCTTCTTCGCGAAGGCCGCGCAGCGTCCGGCGCCGGAGCTGTCGCCCGCCACGGAGGCGATGCTGCGGGCCTATGCATGGCCGGGCAACGTGCGCGAGCTGCGCAACGCATTGGAGCGGGCGCTCATCGTGGGCGCGTCGGGCGTGCTGGAACCCCAGGCCTTCCCGGAGCGCATCGCCGCGGCGGTGGGGCCGGGGGTGAGCCTGGGCGGGCCGCACACGCTGGAAGAGGTGGAGCGTGAACACATCCTGCGGGTGATGGCCTCCGCGCCGACGCTGGACGAGGCGGCCCGGCTGCTCGGCATCGACGCGTCGACGCTGTGGCGCAAGCGCAAGAAGTACGAAGCGGACGCGAAGCCGGAGACGTGACGCGCGCGGCCTGTGCACCAGTGCATGCAGGCCTGACCCCTGGGGGTGAGGCGTGCAGGGACACTTGCCCTCGCGAGTGGATTGCGCCCTGGCGCGCGCGTGAAGACCCTGGCTCGTCATGAACCTCATCGACGTGCTCATCCAGCAGCACCGCGACGCCGAAGCACTCTTCGAGGCCTGGCGTCACACTCCGGACGAAGAGAAGCCGGAGCTGTGCCTGCGCCTGGCTGAAACGCTCACGCTGCACACCACCCTCGAGGAGCGCTGGGTGTATCCCGTCGCGCGAACTGTCGTCGACGGGCCGCACATCGACTTCGCCGTGGAGGAACACGGGGAGATGATGCAGCTGCTCTCCGAGCTGCTGCGCATCCGCCACGACGCGCGCCGCCGCGACGCCACGGTGCGGCAACTGGAGGCCGTGGTGGCGCAGCACATGTCCGAAGAGGAGCGCGAGGTGCTGCCCCGGCTGCGCAAGATGGACTCGGGCGTGTTCGGCCCGTCCAGCGATGAAATCGTCCGCTCCGCGTCCGACGCGCGCCGCGAGGCGATGCGTCAACTGGAGACGTCCGCGCCGGTGTGACGCCGCTTCAGGCCTCCGCGGGCTGCGGCAGTGTGAACCAGAAGGTGCTGCCCTGCCCTGGCGTGCTCACCACGCCCAGCTCGCCGCCGTGGGCCTGGACGATGTCCCTTGCGATGGACAACCCCAGGCCGGCGCCACCCGCCGGTGCGCCCGGGGCGCGGTAGAACTTCTCGAAGATGCGCGCCTGCTCCTGGGCGGGGATGCCCTCGCCGGTGTCCCGCACCTCGAAGCGCACGTGGGCTCCGTCGCGCGACACGTGCACCGACACCTCGCCGTCCTGGGGCGTGTGCTTCACGCCGTTGCCCACCAGGTTTCCCAGCACCAGGTGCAGCCGGTCCGGATCCACGCGCACCGTCTCCACGTCCGGTGACAGGGATTGCGACAGGCGCACGCCCCGGTCCTCCGCCAGCGTTCGCTGCGCGGACAGCGCGTGCTCCACCAACTCCTCCGTGCGCACCTCCCGCACGTCCAGCTGGAGCTGCCCGGACTGGATGCGCGACAGGTCCAGCAGGTCGTCCACGATGCCCTGCAATCGCTCACAGTCCTCGCGTGCCGCGAAGAGCAGGTCCGCCTGCTTCTCCGTCACCTGCCCCACGACGCCTTCCGCCACCAGGTGGATGGCCATGCGCAGCGACGTGAGCGGCGTGCGGAACTCGTGCGCCACCGTGGCCACCAGGTCGTTCTTCAACTCGTCGAAGCGCCGCAGCCGCGTCACGTCCTGGAGGATGAGCGTGGCGCCCACGACGTCTCCCGTTTCGCCGTGCACCGGGCTGCCTCGCGGCAGGAGCCACCGGCCGCCCTCCGGGGACGCCTCCACCCGCACCGCCTCCTCGTAACCCCGGGGCTGGTACGCGCCCCTTCCGCCCACGACGTGGGCTCGCACGCGCTCCAGGACGGCACGCACCTCCGGCTCCACGCGGCCCAGCGCGTCCCCTCCTTCGTCCAGCCTCAGGCGCAGCACCTCTTCCGCCGCGGCGTTCACGTTGAGCAGCCCGCCGTCCGCGCCCAGCACCAGCACCGGGTCGGGCAGGCTGTCGATGGCCGCCTGTGACACCGCCTGCGCCTGGAGCAGCTCTCCCAGGCTGCTCTTGCGGTACTGCCCCAGCCGCTCCGCCATGGTGTTGAAGTCCCGCGCGAGCTGGGCGATTTCGTCCCGCCCCTCCACCACCGCTCGCGCCTCTCCATCCCCCTGCCCCAACCGGCGCACCGCCTGCGACAGCACCGACACGGGGCGCAGCGCTCGCTGCACCAGCGACGTGGTGAAGAACAGGCCGAAGCCCAGCGCCGCCACCACGGCCAGTGCCATCAGCGTGTTCACCCGCTCGCTCTGCTGGCGCAGCCGGTCGCTCTTGCGCACCATCGCGTCCTGGTTCAACGCGAGGATGGAGGACGCGGCCGCCTTCGCCTCCTGGAAGGCCGGCGAGAGCGACTCGAAGTAGCGCTTGCGCGCGGCCTCCGCGTCACGCTCCTGGAGGAACGCGTCGAACTCTTCCCGGTACTTCACCCACGCGGCGCGCAGCCGCTGCGTCGCCTCCGCCTCGCCGGGCTCGGTGATGTTGCCCAGCTGGACGCCCAGCTCCGTCTCCAGCGGTGGGCGCTGCGCGGCCTGCTGGGCCAGGCCGCGCTCGCGCTCTCCCGCGATGATGAACAGCGCCGCGCTGTCCATGCGCTCCAGCTGTTCGGTGATGCGCTGGGTGGCGAGCACGCTGCGGTAGTTGTCCTCCAGCACCCGCTGGCCGGAGCGGCCCACGCGCGCCAGGGTGACGACGGCCGTGGTGCCCAGCAGCAGCAGCGCCACCACCAGCGGGGCCTGGGCCAGCAGCAGCCGGGAGCGCAGCGTCATGGGCGCTTCTCCTCGTGGGGCTCGAAGGACACGACGTGGATGTCGAAGCCGTCGCCTTCGCGCAAGAGGCGCGCGTCCGCCGTCATCCCCAGCCGCTGGCGCCACTTCGCCTGGTTGGAGCGGCCGATGATGATGTGCCCCACGCCGTGCGACCGGGCGAAGTCCAGCAGCGCGGCCACCGGGTCGCCCGCGCGCAGGCGCACCACCTCCGCGCCCAGCTCCTTCGCCTTCTCGATGTTGGTCAGCAGGTGCCGCTGCGCCTCCGCGTCGATGAGGTTCGGCGCCTCGCGCGGCGTCTCCACGTACACCACGAACCAGTCCGTGTTGAGCCGGCCCGCCATGCGGGACCCGCGGCGCAGCAGCGTCGCCGCGCGCGGAGGGTTGCTGGAGAGGGCCACCAGCACGCGGCCCCAGGCGCCTCCCTTCGGTGAGGGCTCCTCGCCCGCGCGAACCTCTCTGCCCGTCGTGGCACGGTCCAGGCTCTCCGCCACCTCGCGCAGCGCCAGCTCCCGCAGCGTGGAGAGGTTGTCGCCGGTGAAGAAGCGCTCCAGGGCGTGCGGCACCTTGTCGGGCGCGTAGATCTTCCCGGCCTTGAGGCGCTCGTGCAGGTCCTCCACCGCGAGGTCCAGGTTCACCACCTGATCCGCCGTCTTGAGGAAGCTGTCGGGCAGGGTCTCCCGCACGGTGACGCCGGTGTTGCGCTCCACCAGGTCGTTGAGGCTCTCCAGGTGCTGCACGTTGAAGGCGCCAATGACGTTGATGCCCGCGGCCAGCAGCTCCTGCACGTCCTGGTAGCGCTTGCGGTGGCGGCACACCGGCAGGTTGGTGTGGGCCAGCTCGTCCACGACGGCCACCTGGGGCCTTCGCGCGAGCACGGCGTCCAGGTCCATCTCCTCCACGGTGACGTCGCGGTAGCTGACGCGCTGGCGGGGCACGGCCTCCAGCCCCGCCACGAGCGCCTCCGTCTCCCGCCGGCCATGCGTTTCGATGAACCCCAGCACCACGTCCACGCCGCGCGCCTTGAGCGCGTGCGCCTCCTCCAGCATGCGGAACGTCTTGCCCACGCCCGCCGCGAAGCCGATGTAGAGCTTCAGCCGGCCGCGCCGGCCGCGCTCCACCAGCTCCAGGAAGTCCTCCGCGCGAGGTCGCCGCGTCGTCATGCCAGGGTCCTCCTCTTCCGGGGAGCCCGCCTCAGGGGGACGGGGAGACGGGCTGCGCGGCGCCCAGGGGCGTCGCGGGCGGGGAAGCGGCCCCGCCGAACTGGCGGTCCATCGCCAGGTTCAACGTGAGCACATTCACCCGGGGCTCGCCCAGCACGCCGAACGTCCGCCCCTCCACCTGGGAGCGCACCAGGGCGCTCACGCGCGCCGGGTCCACCCCGCGCGCCCGCGCCACCCGGGGCACCTGCCACAGCGCGGCCTCCGGGGAGACGTGCGGATCCAACCCGGACCCGGACGCGGCGACCAGCTCCGCGGGGACCGGGCCCGGGGCGCCGGGGTTTTCGCGGCGCAGCCGCTCCGCCTCCGCCACCGCTCGCTCGCGCAGCTTCTGGGACGTGGGGCCCAGGTTGCTGCCGCTGGAGGCCGTGGCGTCGAAACCCTGGCCCGCGGCGGAGGGGCGCGGCTGGAAGTAGTCCGGCCGCGCGAAGCCCTGGCCGATGAGCGCGCTGCCCACCTCGCGGCCCTGGTCGTCCCGCACCAGCGACCCGTTGGCTTCCCTGGAGAACAGCCCCTGCGCCATGCCGGTGACGGCCAGGGGGTACAGCACGCCCGTGAGGACCAGCGTGACGACGCTGGCGCGCAGGGCGACGAGCAGGGTGGAGACCATGGTGTCGGGATTCCTTTCCGGGCTCACGCCAGACCCACGCGGGTGAGCAGCACGTCAATGACCTTGATGCCCACGAACGGGACGATGACGCCGCCCACCCCGTACAGCAGCAGGCTGCGGCGCAAGAGCGCCGCCGCGCCCAGGGGGCGGTAGCGCACGCCCTTCAGCGCCAGCGGGATGAGCGCCACGATGATGAGCGCGTTGAAGATGACCGCGGACAGGATGGCGCTGAGCGGCGACGTCAGCCCCATCACGTTGAGCGGGGCAATCTGCGGGAAGACGCCCATGAAGAGGGCCGGGAGGATGGCGAAGTACTTCGCGACGTCGTTGGCGATGGAGAACGTCGTCAGCGTGCCGCGCGTCATCAGCAACTGCTTGCCCACCTCCACCACCTCCAGCAGCTTGGTGGGGTTGGAGTCCAGGTCCACCATGTTGCCGGCCTCCTTGGCGGCCTGGGTGCCGGTGTTCATGGCCACGCCCACGTCCGCCTGGGCCAGCGCGGGCGCGTCGTTGGTGCCGTCCCCCGTCATCGCCACGAGCTTGCCCTTGCCCTGCTCCGCGCGGATGAGCGCGAGCTTCGCCTCCGGGGTGGCCTCCGCCAGGAAGTCGTCCACGCCGGCCTCGCGCGCGATGGCGGCGGCGGTGCGCGGGTTGTCGCCGGTGATCATCACCGTGCGGATTCCCATGGCGCGGAAGCGGTCGAAGCGCTCCTTGATGCCGCCCTTCACCACGTCCTTCAGGTGGATGATGCCCAGCACCCGGGCGCCCTCCGCCACGGCGAGCGGCGTGCCGCCCGCGTCACCGATGCGGCCCGCGGCCTCGGTCAGCGCGTCCGGGACGCTGCCGCCCTGCTCCCGCGTGTGCCGCACGATGGCGTCCACCGCGCCCTTGCGGATGCTGCGGGGGTGCGGGTCCACCAGGTCACAGCCGCTCATGCGCGTCTGCGCGGTGAAGGGGACGAACGTGGCCTGGTGCGCACGCAGCTCGCGCGGGCGCAGCTTGTAGGCGTCCTTCACCAGCGTCACGACGGAGCGGCCCTCCGGGGTCTCGTCCGCGAGGCTCGCGAGCTGCGCGGCCTCCGCCAGCTCCTCCATGCGCACGCCCGGCATGGGCAGCAGCTCCGTGGCCATGCGGTTGCCCAGGGTGATGGTGCCCGTCTTGTCCAGCAGCAGCGTGTCCACGTCCCCCGCCGCCTCCACCGCGCGGCCGCTGAGCGCGAGCACGTTCTTGCGCAACAGCCGGTCCATGCCCGCGATGCCGATGGCGCTCAAGAGGCCGCCGATGGTGGTGGGGATGAGGCACACGAGCAGCGCGACCACGGCGGTGCCGGACAGCGGCACGCCCGAATAAAGAGCAAGGGGCACCAGCGTCACACACGCCAGGAGGAACACCAGCGTGAGCCCCACCAGCAGGATGTGCAGGGCGATCTCGTTGGGCGTCTTCTTGCGGGCCGCGCCCTCCACCAGGCCAATCATCCGGTCGAGGAACGACTCGCCGGGGTCCACGCCGATGCGGATGACGATGCGGTCGGACAGCACCTTGGTGCCGCCGGTGACGGCGGAGCGGTCGCCGCCGGACTCGCGGATGACGGGGGCGGACTCGCCGGTGACGGCGGACTCGTCCACGCTGGCGATGCCCTCCACCACCTCGCCGTCGCCGGGGATGACGTCCCCGGCCTCGCACACCACGCGGTCGCCCTTGCGCAGGGCGGGCGCGCCGACGCGCTCCTCGCGGCCGTCGCCGGTGAGGCGCCGGGCCTGGGTGTCCTGGCGCATGCGGCGCAGGGCGCTCGCCTGGGCCTTGCCCCGCCCTTCCGCCACGGCCTCGGCGAAGTTGGCGAAGAGGACGGTGAACCACAGCCACAGCATCACCGACACGGTGAACCACAGCGGCGCGCCCTCCGTGCGGGGGGACACGGCGTCCTTGATGACGAACACGGTGGTCAGCAGGCTGCCGGCCCACACCACGAACATCACCGGGTTGCGGGCCACGTCGCGCGGGTGGAGCTTCTTGAGGCTCTCCCACACGGCGGGCTTGAGCAGCGACGGGTCCAGCAGCGACGCCGGCTTGGACGAAGCAGCCATGGTCAGTACACCTTTCCGGCCGCGCCGAGGAAGTGCTCGACGATGGGGCCCAGGGACAACGCGGGGAAGAACGTCAGCGCCCCCACGATGAGGATGACGCTCACGAGCAGACCGGTGAACAGCACGCCCTGGGTGGGGAAGGTGCCGGGCCCGGCGGCCACGACCTTCTTGCCCACCAGCGAGCCGGCCAGCGCCAGCACCGGCACCATCATCAGGAAGCGGCCCGCGAGCATCGACACGCCCAGGCTGACGTTCCAGAACGGCGTGTTGGCGTTGAGGCCCGCGAAGGCGCTGCCGTTGTTGGCGACGCCGCTGGTGAACGCGTAGAGGATTTCGGACAGGCCGTGGGGGCCCGCGTTGTTGAGCGAGGACGTGCCTTGCGGAATCACGGCGGACACCGCGGACAGGCCCAGGATGACGAGCGGGAAGATGAGCACGTACAGCATGGCGAGCTTCATCTCGCGCGCTTCGATCTTCTTGCCCAGGAACTCCGGGGTGCGGCCCACCATCAGGCCCGCGATGAACACCGCGAGCACCGCCATCATGAGGATGCCGTAGAGGCCCGCGCCCACGCCGCCGAAGATGACCTCGCCCAGGTGCATGTTGACCAGCGGCACCAGCCCACCGAGCGCCGTGAAGCTGTCATGCATGGAATTGACCGCGCCGCACGACGCGTCGGTGGTGACGGTGGCGAACAGCGAGGAGGCGGCGACGCCGAAGCGCGTCTCCTTGCCCTCCAGGTTCCCGTCCTGGGCGACGGCGACGGCCAGCGCGGGGTTGGCCTGGGACTCGGCGGCGTAGCTGGCCGCTGCGCCCACGAGGAAGAGGACGGACATGGCGGCGAAGAGGGCCCAGCCCTGCTTCGTGTCGCCGGTCATCTTGCCGTAGGTGTACGTGAGGCCCGCGGGCAGCACGAAGATGAGCAGCAGTTGGACCAGGTTGGTGAGGGGCGTGGGGTTTTCAAACGGGTGGGCGCTGTTGGCGTTGAAGAAGCCGCCGCCGTTGGTGCCCAGCATCTTGATGGCCTCCTGCGAGGCCACCGGCCCGAAGGCGAGCGTCTGCTTCGCGCCCTCCAGCGTGGTGACGCCGTGGTACGGCGCCAGGTTCTGGATGACGCCCTGGGACACGAAGAACAGGGCCGCGACGAAGCTCAGAGGCAGGAGCACGTAGAGCGTGGCGCGCACCAGGTCGCCCCAGAAGTTGCCCAGCGTCTTGCGGCCCTCGGGACCTGGGCGGCGGGTGAGGCCGCGCGCCAGCGCGAGCGCGACACCCAGGCCCGCCGCGGCGGACATGAAGTTCTGCCACGTCAGCCCCAGCATCTGGGTGGCGTAGCTCATCGTGGATTCGCCCGCGTAGGACTGCCAGTTGGTGTTGGCGGTGAAGCTGGCGGCGGTGTTGAAGGCCAGCTCCGGGCCCACGGCGGGCAACCCCTGGGGGTTGAAGGGCAGCAGGTGCTGCAGGCGCTGGAGCGCATAGACGCCCAGCACGCTGAAGAGGCTGAAGGCGAGCAGGGAGGCCGTGTACTGGCCCCACGTCTGCTCCTCCTCCCGGGACACGCCGCACAGGCGCAGCAGGCCGCGCTCGACGGGGCCCAGCACGCGCGGCAGGGGACGGGCGTCCGTTTCGAGGACGCGGAAGAGGTAGGCGCCCACGGGCTTCGTCAGGGCGAGCACGAGGGCGAAGAACAGCAGGGTCTGCGACCAGCCAATGAGGGTCATGGCGAGGCTCCTAGAAGCGCTCTGGCCGGAGCAGGGCGTAGATGAGGTAGGCGGACAGCAGGACCGCGAGCGCGGTCCCGGCGACGTATTCGAAGGTCATGACAGGGGACTCCTCACAGGTGCTCACAGCCGTGGGCATAGGCTTGCGTGAGCACGAAGAAACCAACGGTCACCAGGATGAGGACGAGGTCCATGGCGGGAAGCTCCGCTTCGGGTTCAGAAGGTGGCGGTCGCGCCGACGACGACCAGGGTCTGGGTGGAGCGCGGCAGGGGCGGCCCTTCGTCCCCGCGCGTGGGTCCGTCGAAGACGTTCTGGGTCGAGTGGTCGTGGCGCGCCTCGGCCTTGAGGGTGAGGTGTTCCGCGGGCTTCACTTCCAGGGTGAGCGTGCCCTCGGCCAGGGTCTGCGCGGTGCCGCTGATCAGGCCGTCGCGGTCGCGGTACACCTCCGCGCGCGCCGTCATGGCCACGGGGGTCGCAAGCTGGACACGGACGTTGGCGCCCGCCGCGTACCAGAGGGCGGCGGAGGTCCCGGGGCGGGCCTGCCGGCCGACGTCCGCGGTGGCGGCGATGCTCACGGTGCCGGTGGCCTTCAGGGTGACGACGGTGTCCGCGAACAGACGCAGGGCCTCCGCGTCGCCGGAGCCCTCGTTGCCCACGAAGGTATTGAAGGCCGCGCTCAGCCGGTCCCCGGCGTAGGCCACCTGGGTGCCCAGGGCCTTGCCGCCGTTGTTGTCTCCAATGGTCTGCCAGCCATTGAGCAGATGGAGCTGCGCGCTCCAGCGCTCATCGAACCGCCAGGTGCCCTTGAGGCCTGTCTGGTAGTAGGGCGAGAACTCGCCCATCCACGAGCGGGTGTAGGTCCAGTTGAGCTGGGATTGGAAGGACTCCAGGCCGATGTGGCTGGGATAGATGCCCGCCTCCAGGGTGAGGGGGCCCTGTTCGAAGGACAGCGAGGCCTTCTGCACGTAACGCCAGACGTCGGGGCCGGTGGCGTCCTCCTCGGGCTCCGCGCGGTGCAGGACATCCATGCCGGTGCCGAAACCGAGCAGCACGTGGAAGCCCACGGGCTCTGGCGCCAGGCTCACGCCCAGCGAGGCCAGGTTGACGGTGATTTCATCGTGCCGGCGGGCGGTGGTGCCGGTGCCCGGCAGGAAGTTCACGTCGCTGCCGGGGCGGTTGAAGTTGTAGCCGTAGTAGGTGTCCACGCCGCCCTCGACCTGGAGCTGGGAGAGCACGGAGGAGGGGGACGCGGTCTCGGGGGTCTGGACCAGCAACAGCTGAAGCAGCGAAGAGGCAAGTTCGGGGGCGGACATGAGGTCCATCTTCCCAGGAGCAGTTCCTGTACCGCCCGCCGGGGGCGGAGCGTGCAGCAATTCCAGCGGGTTACGGCAGCGGCCCGTGGGGCCGGGTTGCAAGATGCAGGAATGGGGGCCGGCGAGGGTCGCAGGGTGAAAGGGGGCGACAGCGGACGGGCAGGCACCGGCGAGCGGTTACAGTGGAGCGCGGAGGTGGTTGGCGTGCATCCGTACCGGTGGAGCGAGAGCATCGAACCCAGGCTTCAGCAGGCGACCGAGCGGATGCGCCGGCTGCGTGCCACACGGATGCCTGCCGCCGCGGTGGAGAACCTGCGGCACTGGTTCCGGATCCACCACACGTACAATTCGAATGCGATCGAGGGGAACCGACTGACCCTGCCGGAGACACGGGCAGTCATTGAAGACGGCATCACCATCGCGGGCAAGTCGCTGAAGGACCACTTCGAGGCGGTGAACCTCGCGCATGCGCTCGACTTCGTTGAAGCACTGGCCCGCAGGGAGTCGGTGCTGGGCGAGCGGGATGTGCGCGAGATTCACGGCACCGTCCTGCGCGTCATCGACCCCGAGAACGCCGGTGTCTATCGACGCATCAGCGTGCGAATCGGTGGCTCGAAGCATGTGTCTCCGCAAGCCGTCCAGGTGCCCGAGGAGATGCGGACGTTCGGAGCGTGGTTGGCTGGAGCCAAGACCGAGCACCCGGTGGTCGTCTGCGCCATCGCGCATGCGTGGTTCGAGACGATTCATCCCTTCGTGGATGGGAACGGACGGACAGGGAGGCTGCTCGCCAACCTGCTGCTGATGCGGGAGCACTATCCCGCCATCGTCCTGCTCGTCGAGGACCGGGCGCGGTATTACATGGCGCTCGATGCATCCCATTCGGGAGACATCACCGCGATGGTGGAGCTGACGCTCGACCGACTGGACCAGGGCTTCGCGGAGTACGAGTGGGCGGCCCATGAGGTTCTTGAAGTCCGTGAGTTCCCGACTGACTGACTTGCGACGGAGCTCTGGACCTCTGCCATCAACCACCTGCTCCAGGCTCGCTGACGTCAGGGACTGCTGGACACGGAGGAGTCGCAGTCCGAAGTGCACTTGCCGGAACAGGTGACCTGGCCGGGATACGAATCCAGGATGACGCACTCGGTGCCGCCCGTGCAGGACACGAGCTCGCTGCACACCTGGGTGTCATCCACGCAGCGCGCCTTCGACACGCCGTCCAGCTTGAGCACGAGGCAGGACAGGCCCTGCGGACACTGGGGCAGGTTCACGCCGCACTCCTGCGCCAGGTCCAGCGACTGGCCCTCCCGCAGCTTCAACCTCCCCAGCTTCTCCCCGTCGTCCGAACCACAGGCAGCGAGGGTCATCACCGTCAGACAACAGCCCAGCATCCGCATCCAGCGCATCGTGGCTCCATGGAAGGCGTGAAGCCTCAGCCCGGAGCAAGGCGTGGACCAGGAGGGCGGCTCAGGGATTCCGCGCGCTTGCCTTGAGGAACCTGCCTCGGAATTCTGATGCAGCCTCGGATCCCTGGCGGCCCGGGTTCATTGACCCGAGCCCTTTTCCAACGCGACCCCACGGTTCGCGCCAGGATTGAAGCGCAGCTCGGACTGGAGTGTCACCGGAATGCATTGACCACGACGGCAGACGCCATGGAGCCATCGAGAATGGCCGTGCCGGGCTTTGACTCGGGTTGCTTCCGCATCTGGTCCTCGCTCAGCCGTGCCACCGCGCAGATGGGCACCTCGTCGCCGTCTGGTGGGTGGGCCTTGTAGTACCGGACGACGACCTGCGGCCCGCTCGTCCAGACCTGTCCGTACAGCCGGGTTGTCGTCTCCAGTGGGCCCAAGTCGCGCATGAGGACGCTCTCAATCGGGCCATCGTAGAGGGTGCTGCGGCGTGACCTCATCTGGTTCGCGTCCAGCTCTACGAGCGCGGCGTCACCCACATGCAGCTTCAGGTATCGCATGGCTTCGAGCGCCTTCTCTGGACACTCCTGCGGTCCAGGAGAGCCGTCCGAGCGCAATGAAACTCCACCCGTCGTGGTGCATGCTGAGGACGCGGCAAGTAGAATGACAGAGGGGATCAGCAGGGCTCGGCTGGTGGGCATGATCGGCACCTTTACCGCCGAATCAGGGTGCGATCCATCCGCACCAAGACCTGCTGGTTGCCGTCAGACCGGAAAATCCGAAGCGCCAGGTCCACGAGCTGCCCGTTCTTCTCGAAGGCGCTTTTGTCCGCCACGACGGCGATGGTTCCTGACTGTCCTGGAGCAATCGCGGAACGGGTCATCCGAAGCGCGAAGGGCTGCTTTGGATAGCTCGTCATGTCACGCGTCAGGTAGGCGTCCGCGAACTCCCATGTCTCGCCGTAGCCGATGTTCGACAGGTAGATGACGGCGGCTGCTTTGCCTTGGCCTGAGTAGACCTCAACGACCATTTCCATGCCCGGATCCTTCGGGCGGGCGGATGCAACGAATCGAAACGGCGTCTTCTTCGCCTGCCCATTCGCCAGAAGCGTCGCGTAGGCGTGGTCGATGGAGTTCTCCTCCTTGCGATGGCGCTCGTTTTCCTCGGCCAGGGCGTCGTTCTTCTTGAGGGCGTCCATCAGGGCCGAGTGCATGGCCGCGTAGCTCTCCCGGTTTTTGAACACGTCAACCTGTTGGTCGAGAATTGGCGGCCACCCACCACTGTCCTTCTCTCTCCACGGAGGCCTCACGAGGAACGGGATCTCGGTTCCATCAACCAGCGTCACGACCAGGGGGAGCCCTTCATCGCTGTCGAGATCCCGGATGGGCTCGATGATGACCTTGTTGCGGACCACCGTGAGCGGTTCGAGGCGGCCCTCCCAGCCAATGACCTTCGTCTTGCTGGGGTCAACGGGCACCTCGAAGCGCAAGGCCGTGATGACCTGCCCCGTCACGTAGACGGCTTGGGTGCCGTCTGAAGGGTGCTCGGAAAGCAGGATGGTCCGCTGCTTGGGGCGGTCGCACTTGTCGCTTGCCTTGGCGGTCGCCGCGCTCAGAAGCAAGAAGACCAGGGCAGACCCTGCGAGTGGGCTAAGTCGCATAGACGGGACAACGTAACAGGGTGGCAGTCCCACAGCCAACCCGGGGCGCCCATCAAGCCGGTCAAAA
Source organism: Corallococcus exercitus (assembly GCF_003611585.1). Lineage (GTDB taxonomy): Bacteria > Myxococcota > Myxococcia > Myxococcales > Myxococcaceae > Corallococcus > Corallococcus exercitus. The sequence continues at coordinate 15,840 of NZ_RAVW01000179.1, forward strand.
AGGAGCTTGCGAGGATGACCAACGAGCTTCTGACACAGGGCTCCGACTTGCGGAGTCTCATTGTGAAGGTGGAGGGGTGAGGTGGAGCGCCATTTCTACTGGGTGAGGCTGGGGGATGTGCCGCAGTGGCTCGTCGAGACACCGACACGGGGTTCAGGCGAGGCTTTTGACGAGCCCTGGATGTTCGCTGATGGCCGTGTCCTTGAAGAACCGGGGCGCATGAAGGCCCTCATTGCAACTCCAGGCAAGAGGCGGGAGTTCGTATTCTCCGTGATAGAGCGGGCCCCCATTGTCAGCCATGCCATCGCGAACGTCTTCCGGGCACTGGCCCCCGATGACGTTCAGCTCTTTCCGGTGATGGTGGAGGGAGAGGCTGACCCGTTCTTCGTCGTCAATGCGACCAAGGTGATTGATTGCCTCGACGAGGCACGGTGCAGGGAGGTTCACCACGATGACGAGGACGACCCTTCCCCTGGATATGAAGGCGAGTACCGGTGGATCTACGGACTGCGAATCGACCCCACGAAGACCGAGGGCGCGCAGGTCTTCCGGCTGAAGAAGTTCAAGACGGCGTTCATCGTGTCGGAGGACATCAAGAACGCACTCGAGGGGGTCGGGAATCTGGGGGTGTCGTTCGAACGCGTGACCGGAGCGCCCGAGCCCCGCTGACGGTGTCTCACTCAGGTCCCGAAGCGCGCGAGGAAGACCTTGTACTGGAGCGACACGAAGAGCGGCTTCGGCGCCACCAGCCCGGCCCGCTCGAACATCGCGAACAGGGCGGCATCGGACTCGATGGGCTGCATCTTCGCCATGGCCTGACGCCGGGCCTCCAGCTTCTCCTGCGTCACGCCGTACGCCCGCAGCCGCCGGAACTCCACGTTCGTCAGCTCGGGGTCCTTGCCCACGCGGCAGCCCAGCACCAGCGGCGCTCCCGGCTTGAGCCTCCGCGTCACCTCCCGCAGCAACTCGACGCGGGCCTCCTCCCCATCTACGTGGTGCAGGACTCCCATCAACTGCGCGCCGTCGAATGGAGGACCTTGCGGCAGGGTGCGCAGCTCGCCCTCGTGCAGGTGCGTGCGCGCGAGCAGCCCCTCCGCCTCCAATCGCTTGCGCGCGACCTCCAGCATCGGCGCCGAAGGCTCTACCCCCGTGAAGCGCCAGCCCGGCACATCGAAGCGCTGATAGGGCAGCAACTCAGCGCCCGTGCCCAGGCCCACGTGCAGCAGGGACGCCGTGTCCTGACCGTCCAGACAGGCGGCCAGGGCGCTGACGCCCAGCTCATACGCCGCCTGGTAGCCGGCGAGGTTGACCGCGGCCTGGGTGTCGTAATGAGGAGCGCGGTCGGCGCCAAAGCCATGCACGGGTGCGTGGGCGGAATGATCGTGGGTCATGACCGGAAGATGCGTCCGGCCTTCGCTGGATGGCAGAGCGGGGATTCAGACCGCATCGGCGGTTCTTTCGATTCGAAGCGTCGCCAATCCCTGGCGGCTCAACCACAGTCGCCTCTGTCCCTGCCATTGCCCTCGAGTCCTACCAACCTGGTAGGCCCCGGCGACGCCAGGACGCGTCATGGATTCACAAACCCCTGTCTTCACGCACAAAGACTGTCAGCCGACTACATCCCATCTGTAAGGCTTTAACGTGGCTCCAAAGGAATCAGACCTATAACGTTTTCTTTTCATCACCGGCACTGGGGGCCGCACGATGAGAGAAGAACTCGACAGGTCTGACATGGAGTACGCCGACTTCGCGGTCCGTCATCAGTCCATCCTGATGGCGGTCGCCCGGAACATCTGCGGGGGGAATGCCACGGCGTGTGACGACCTGGTCCAGGACGTCCTGCTGCGGGCCCTGCTGAAGTGGGACAGCCTGCGCGGCTGGGGGGAGCCAGAGCGCCGGGCGTGGCTGGTGCGGGTGCTGCACAACCGCTTCCTCGACACGTGCCGCCGTTCGCGCACGGAAGCCACCACCGTCATCAACCTGGGCAACGTTCACAAGCTCTTCGAGGAGCCGGACGCGCCGGACCCGGAGCTGTGGGAGTGCGTCACCGAGGCGGAGCTGCTCCAGGCCGTCGCGTTGCTGCCCTTCAACCTGCGCCGGACCTTCGAGCTGCACTCGGAGGGGCTGCGCCACGCGGAGATCGGCCGCCGGCTGGGGGCGCCCGTGGGCACGGTGGGCACGTGGCTCTACCACGCGCGGTTGAAACTGCGTGACCAGCTTCGCGACATGGCCGAGGCCCGTCGGAAGCTGGGGAGCGGATGAACAGCCACTGCACCCACCTCCCCGCCTTCGTGAACGGGGAGCTGCCCCTCGAACTCCACGAGGGCTTCCGCGCCCACCTCGCCTCCTGTGAGGACTGCGGCGTGCGGTTCCATGACCTGTTGCAGGCGGACGTCCTCGGACGGCTGGCGATCGCGAAAGCGGCGCCACCCCCAGGGAGCCGCGCGGCCTCCCCAGTCC